>CAYZID010000125.1:0-16114 GCA_964478315.1 uncultured Myxococcales bacterium
GTCCCTCCGTCTCGCTCACTACGTTCGCTCGGCCCCCCGGTCCGGTCGAGGGTTCGCGGGCGTTCACAAACGAAAAGGAGCCCCAAGCACCGCTTGGAGCTCCTTCGAAGTGTTGGAGTTCCCATCCTGAGAGGGCTCCCGTCGCCACGACGGCCGCTGCACGCCCCATGCACGTTCCCGCAACCGCTTGAAGTAGCGCTGCTACTCCTGCGGGTTGCGGGAACGCACCTGGCACGCCCATCGACTCGCCGTGGCTCGGTCCGCCCCCTCAGGATGGGAACTCGTGGAGCTGAAGGGAGTCGAACCAACTCCGGTCCGCTTCGCGTCCCTCCGTCTCGCTCACTACGTTCGCTCGGCCCCCCGGTCCGGTCGAGGGTTCTCGGGGCTTCAGAAACGAAAAGGAGCCCCAAGCGCCGCTTGGAGCTCCTTCGAAGTGGTGGAGCTGAAGGGAGTCGAACCCTCGACCTCTAGAGTGCGATTCTAGCGCTCTCCCAACTGAGCTACAGCCCCAGAACGTCTTTGTGCCGTGCACCCACGCGGAGGAGCCCTTGGGGTGGGCCCCGTCGTTTGGGTGGCGCGGAAGCTAGCACCGGCCGTGCGCCTTTTCAAGCGCGAAAATCGAGCGTCCCGCCTCACGCGCGCGGGGCCGGGGCTCTATGCCTACACCTGGTACAACGGGGGGGAGTCCCGCCTCACGCGCGCGGGGCCGGGGGAACGCCGTCCAAGTTTCGGATGAGACGCATGAAGTAGGTCCGCTGGATGCCCAGCAGCGCCGCGGCCTTGGTGCGGTTGCCGCCCGTGACCTCCAGGGCGTGGAGCAGCAGCCGGTGTCGATAGGCGTCGAGCCCCCCGTGGTAGCCCAACTCCAGCCCTTCGCTCAGGCTGGCCGTCGCCGCCCCGCCACCGCCGGGCTCGAAGTCCTCGGCCGTCACCGTCTTGCCCGCGGCTCGCACCAGCGCCTCCCCCAGCGCCCGATGGAGCTGCGCCACGTGCCCCGGCCAGGCGCGCCGCGCGAGCACCGCCCGCGCCCCCACGCCCACCGCCGTGGACCTGCGCCCCAGCGCCTCGGCGATGGCGTCGATGAGGTCGGGGAGGTCCTCCAGGCGTTCGTCCAACCGAGGCACGCGCACCAGGCCCGGTGCCAAGGCGGTGCGCAGGCGCTCGGCCACCACCCCGTGGTCCTCGGCGTTGAGCGTCACCGCATATCGCACCGTGGGCGGCTGCCCCAGGAGCCAGCTCGCCGCCTCGCCGGTGAGGTGCTCGGCGTTCGCCACGACCCAGACCCCCCCGCCCGCGTCGTCGCGCACCCGCGTGAGCGTGGGGACCATCGTCTCCGGTGGCAGCAGGCTCGCGTCCAGGACGAGCCCGCGCTCGGGGGGCGTGCCTTGATCCGCCGCGAAGGCCCGCGCCAGGTGGCGGCGGCCCGTACCCACCTCGCCCTCCAGGAGGACGGCCAGCCGGGTCGTCCCCAGGGCCGCCAGGCGGTCCAGCACGCGCGCCATGGCGGCCGATCGCCCGGCCACCGTGGGGTAACGCCCGCCGAGGGCCCGGGACACGGCACCCCGCCGTGTCCTCTCTAGGGCTCGCTCAGCCTCCTCACGCCGCGCGACGGCCAGCTCCAGCGCCTGCTCCAGCTCCACGGCTCGCCGGCGCGCCCGCGTGAGGCTTCGCGCCGCGCCCACGACCCGGTCCAGCGCCGCCACGTCCAGCCGCGCCACGCGCTGCTCCAGCGCCCCGTCGAGCTCGATGCGGTCGCCGTGCGCCAGGGCGACCACGAGCTCGCCACCGCCCTCGGCGTCCACCAGGGCCGTCCCCACCCGCGCCAGGAGCTCCCCATCGCGGCTCACCCAGCGGGCCCCGCGGGCGCCACACCGCTCCGCGAGGTGCGTGAGCAGCGGACGCCAGGGCTCGCCCTCGGACTCCAGGAGGGTGAGCGCCAGGTCCGGGATGGGGTCGGCGTCTTCGGCCCCGTGCGCCGTGGGCCGGGGGAGCGCGGCGCCCTGGGCCCGGGGGCCGGTCACCAGGCGCAGACGCCCAGGCCACTGGGGCCCAGGGGTGTCCGCCAGGAGCTCGCAGACCTCCTCCCAGCGCGCCTCGCGCCCGGCGTCCCGGTACACCAGCGCCAGGTCGTGGAGCACGGCCCAGCGCGGCCACTCCGGAAGGGTCAGCGGGCCCAGCGCCGCCAGCGCCTCCTCTGCGGCCTGCTCGGCCAGGAAGGTCTGCCCGCTCAGCGAGAGCATCGCCGCGTGCTGGGAGGCGGCGATGGCGGCGAGGCCGGGGAGGTCGTGGCGCCCAGCGGCGAAGCGCAGGAGCTCCGCCGCCGCCGAGCCCAGGCTCAGGTAGCGGACGTCGCCGGACTCCACCCAGAGGCTCCGGTAGGTGAGGAGCCGGGCGATCTCCCAGTAGGGGTTGTCCTGGCTCCCCACCCCGTCGATGAGCATCCGCGCCTGGGCGGGGCGCTCGTCCCAGATGGCGGCGAAGGCCCGCAGGGCGGCGGGGGGGGGGCTCAGGTCGCTCGTGGCCCCCGGCGCCTGCTCGCTCGCCTGGAGCGCCTGGGTCGCCACGGCCGTCTCGCCTGCCCACAGCCGCAGGCGCGCCAGCGCCACCAGGGACGCGCGTCGGTCACGCCCACGCTCGGCGAGCACCGCCTCGGCGCGCCGGGGCCGGCCCGCCATGAGCTCCACCATGGCCAGCTCCGCCCGGACCGGGTCGGCCAGCGCGGCCTCGGGGCCAGCCTGCTCCACGCCCAGCGCCAGCGCGTCGCGCGCCTCGCCCGGGCGCTGGGCCGCCACGGCCGCCAGCCCTCGCTCGCGCCGCAGGGCCACGCGGAGGTCCCGGCGCAGGGGGCCGCTCTCCGCCCAGGCCTGGGCGCTGTCCAGCGTGGCCAGGGCGCCCGCCGTGTCCCCCGCGGCCCGCGCAGATCGAGCCTCCTCCAGCGCGCGCTCCACGCGCGCGGCCGTGCTCTCGCTCCCCATCGTTCCCCTCCCGCCCCTCATCTCATCGGACTCGCGGCGATCCTGATCCTCGCAGATCTACCTGTCAACTGGACCATCCCCTCCTCTGTACGAGATCCGGTACGCGGAGGGGCCGGGGGGCCTTGCCGCGCTGCCGGGCCGACAGCCCTCGGCGCGCGGCCCTTGCCCCGGCCGGGCCCCCCGTGGTGCAGTGCGTGTCGCGGCGTCTCGCCCACGCGGGCCGCGCCCAAGTTGCCTCTCCTGCCCAGGAGACTCCGTGCCACGTCGCCCAGCCCAGCCGGCGAGGCAGCCGCCCGGCATGCCAACGGACCTCACAGTCCTCTACGAGGACAACCACCTCTTGGCGGTGGCGAAGCCCGCGGGGCTGCTCACTCAGGCCGCTCGTCCCGGAGACGACAACCTCGTGGACCGCGCGCGGGCCTACCTCAAGTGGAAGTACGACAAGCCGGGCAACGTCTTCGTGGGGCTCGTGCACCGGCTCGACCGCAACGTCTCGGGCGTGTGCCTGTTGGCGCGCACCTCCAAAGCCGCCTCGCGGCTCTCGGCCGCCTTCGCCGGTCGGCGTGTTCGCAAGGGATACCTCGCGGTGGTCTGGGGCGAGGCGCCCAGGGAGGCCACGCTGGAGGACCGCCTCGCCCCGCGCGCCCATCGCCGGCCTGGAGAGCGTGGCGTAGAGCGCAGCCCCCGGGGCAAGGTGGCGCGCCTGGCCTTTCGGAGGCTCGGGGTCGCGCGCGGGCGCAGCGCCCTGGCGGTTGCGCTGTTCACGGGGCGCAAGCACCAGATCCGCGCCCAGCTCGCGGGGGCGGGCCTCCCCCTGGTGGGAGATCCTCTCTACGGACGCCCCGAACCGCGCGGCCCGCTACGCCGCCCCGCCCTCCACGCCGCGCGTCTCGTGTTGGAGCACCCGGTTCGGCATGCGCCGCTCCTCCTGGAGGCTCCGCTGCCCGCGGACGTTCGGGAGGCCTTCGCGATCCTGGGCTGGGATGACGACCCCGCGTGGGAGCACATCCCAGGTTGGGCGCCATCGTGACGACCAGCCGCTCTCGGGCGCGGTCTGGCTGGAGGGGAAGGGGGAGCGTTCCGCGCGTGTTTCTCGTCTCGGAGCTTGTCCCCTCGCCCCGTGGGGCGCACGCTTCCGCCACGGCGAGGGCGACCTTCCACGTTCACCCCCCAGGAGGCCACCATGCACCGCCCCCAAGCAGAGCTCGAGACCATGGTGCGGGAGACGCTCGGAGAGCGTTACCGGGCCCTGCGCGTGACGCGCTACACGCTGGATGAGGACATGGAGGCGGGGCAGGCGCGCATCGTCACGCGCCTGGAAGGGGTGGAGGAGGCGCCCCGGGCCGTGGAGGGCGAGGGCGTGGGGATGATCGACGCCCTGTTCAACGGGCTCAAGGCCTCGTTGCGCGGGGACTTCCCGTCGCTGGACCACATCCACTTCGTGGGCTTCGCCGTGTCGGGCGACTTCAGCGAGAGCGCTGGCGGGGCGGGGTCGGACGCGCTGGGCGTGGTGGAGCTCACCGTGGAGAACACGGCCGGGCGGCGCTTCACCTTTGGGTCCAGCTCGCGGTCGGTGAGCGCCTCCTCCGTGGAGGCGGTCGTGCGCGCCGTGGAGCACTTCGTCAACGCGGAGCTGGCGGTGCTCCGCGTGCTCGACTGGATCGACGACGCCCGCGCCCGCAGCCGCACGGACCTGGTCACCCGCTACACCCAGCGCCTCGCCGACCTCGTCATCAACGCCTCGTACAGCGAGACGGTAGACCGCCGGCGGAACGCGAGCGGATTGTAGCGGCGAGCGCGCCTTGCGTGCGCACCAGGTCGTCGCGACGGGCCACAACCCTCCCGGTCCAGCCCCGATCCGCCACCTGCTCTGCGGACCGAGGCGCGGGAGGCCGCGCTTGGGCAAGGAGGCAAGCGGCTGGGCGCGGAGGCGTGGCCGCGTCACCTCGAGCACCCAGACGTGCAGCCCGACGACGCCCACACGCGGGCTCCAAAGCCGAATCCCAGAGTAGGTGGCGGACCGGGGTCCGGTGCGGGCGCCCCCGCTGGGCCGCGTGCGTGCACGAGCGGGCGTCGGGGTGGGGCTACCGCGGTTGCGCAGACGGATCGGTCAGGAACGTCTGCACCAAGAAGTCGCACAGGGCTGAGGTCTCCTCCAATCCGAACCGAGGCACGTCGAGCTGGAGGTTCGCGTCCGTCACCACCGCGACGAGCGTGGGGTCTGGCGGGCTCCCACCACACAGGAGAGCGTCGCTCCAAGCCTCTCGGAAGACCTCGATCTTGGGGAGTCCACTGCGCTTGAACCCTTCGGTCAGGACGATGTCCATGTCGTCGAGGTAGCGGGCCACCGTGTCTTGGACCGACGGCTCGCCTGCCGCGGCGTGAGACCGAACGAGCGCGAGCTTCGAGCGCGAGCTGATGAGGGTCGCGTCCGCTCCGGCCCGCGTGAACCGCCACGAGTCCTTGCCCTCGTGGTCGATCTCGAAGTCGTGGGCGTCGTGCTTGATGGCGCCCACGCGATAACCACGGGACTTGAGCTCGGCGATGAGCTTCACGAGGAGGGTGGTCTTGCCGGTCCCGCTCTTGGCGACGATGGAGACGGTTGGAGGGGTCACGTCTTCCTCTGCGCGAGCGTGCGCTCGTAGTCGCGGATCGTGTTGACGTTGGTGAGCGACAAGCGCCACCCGGGCGGCAGCTCGGCGGGACCCACGGACCGGACGTTGAGCTCGCCGAAGAGCGTCCGGATGCTGTAGCGGCCCTCCTCGAGAGCGCGCTCCATGGGGGGCAAGCAGCTCTTGGCGTACACCGCGAAGAGGGGCTCGTAGCCCGCGGCGCTCTGCACCACCACGACGTCGAAGCCCGCCCTCAAGCGCAGCAACGAGAGGGCGAGCGCCTGATTCGGGTACGGCATGTCGGCCGCGGCGCCGAAGATGTACGGCGTCTGGGCCTCGCGGAGGCCGGTAAAGAGCCCCCCGAGGGAGCTACCCGGATAGGCGTCCGGCACGCAGGGGACGTCCGGCCGCTCCAAGTCGGGCCGATCTCCCGCGATGAGGACCCGGCTGAACAGCCCCCGCATGAACGCGAGCATGTGCTCGAACAGCGTCCCGTCACCGACGGGAAGAGAGAGCTTGTCGCGCCCCATCCTTCGGCTTCGGCCCCCGGCGAGGATGACCCCGGTGACCTCCCCCAGGTCCTCGGCTTGCTCCTGCATATCCTGGCTCAGCCGCCGATCTTCGCCATGGACAGGAGGGCTCCGCGCCCCGCGGCGTGTTCGGCCGCGTGCCCGTTGGGGGCTCGACACGCCACCGCCCCGCGGATCGAGGCCTCCAGGTCCCCGTCCGTCGCGCCCCCTCGCAGCATGGCGCCGAGCTGCGCCGCGGGGCGACCGTACAGGCATGTCCGGAACTCGCCGGTGGCGGAGACGCGGAGCCGGCTGCAGCTCCGGCAGAACACGCGGCTCCGTCCCGCGATGAGGCCGACGTCTCCCGCGTGGCCGGCGATCCGGAAGCGTCGCGCCACGGTCGCCCGGTCCGCTCGGACGGGCACGAGCTCGTGCTGGCGCGCGATCGTCTCTCGGATCGCTCGTGCGTCGATGTGCTGCGCCCGGCCCCCTCGGCCATCGAAGCCCATGAGCTCGATGAACCGAACGAACAGGGGCCTGTCCTTGGTGAGCGCCACGAACGCGGGGATCTCGTGGTCGTTGACGCCCCCCATGACCACGACGTTCACCTTGACCTCGAAGCCGAGCTCCAGCGCCCGGTCGATCGCCTCCAACACCGTCCTGGGGTCGCCGCGGCCCGCGACGCGCCGAAACGTCTCGGCGTCGAGCGAGTCCAGGCTGATGTTGAGCCGGCGAACGCCCGCCGCCCACAGGGTGTCGATCCGGTCCTGGAGCAAGAGCCCGTTCGTCGTGATGGCGACCTCGCGCACGCCCGGGAGGGCCCGGAGCCCCGCCGCGAGCTCGCACACGCCCTTGCGCACGAGGGGCTCTCCCCCAGTGAGGCGGATCTTGCGCACGCCGAGACCCGCGAAGAGCGCCCCGATCCGGAGGAGCTCCGGGATCGACAGGAGCGCCGCTTCGGCGCGCCGGCCGTGCCCGCCCGGCGCGCAGTAGGTGCACCGGAGGTTGCACCGGTCGGTGACCGACAGTCGTAGATAGTCCAGGACACGGCCCTGAGGATCGCCCAGGGGACCACCGTCCGGCCGGGTCGCCCAGCGCGAGGCGGCTTGCTCATGCATCACGATGCCTTCCTTCCAATCACGGGAGCAGGTCCCACCGTTTCCAGTGGGATCGTATCGGGCCTGGGCCATGGCTCGGACGCGAGCGGTAGGCCGTCAGCCTGGGAAAACATGGGGTTATGGTCTTCTCGGGCAGGGGGGCGCTCAGGGCGCGGGCCCACGAGCTCGGCTCCGCCCCCCTCGGGCGTGGAGGCCAAGCCCGCCGCCCTCGCGGTAGCAGCGCGCGCACAGCCCCAGCGCTGGTGACAGCGCCGGCTGGCCGCACTGGCGGCAGTGGCCCTGCGAGGGTTCATGCACCAGACTCGGGCGCCGGACGGACCACGCGCCGGGCGTCGCCTCGGCCCTCACCTCGATGGCGGCCGGGGCGCACGCCTGCTCGCACAACCCGCACGCGGAGCACCGGTGCTCATAGAACACGAGCCGTCCCGCGTGTGTGGACAGGGCCGCGCTCGGGCACGCGGCCGCACACACGCCGCAGCCGTCGCACCGCGTCGCGTGGAAGCGCACGCTCGCCAGCCCCCCTCGACCGGCCACACGGCCTCGCCCGTGCGCACCTCGGTCGACGAGCGCGGCGACGACGTCGCGCATCCAGCGTGGGCCTCCACGCGTGATCCTCTCGCTGACTCCCTCGGGGAGGCCCACCCCCCGCGCTGGCGTCGGCCTGGTGTGCGCCCCGCGCCGGCCGCCCAAGAGGGCCCCGAACAGCTCGCGCCTGGAACGAACCGGCCCCACGGACGGGGCCTTCGGCGCCCGCGCGCGGTCGGCCTGCTCCCTGCGGATGGACGCGCTGGAGCCCAGGGCCTCCAAGACGCTCGTCGCCACTGAGATAGCTCGGTCCTCCGGGGCTGCGCTGGGGCTCCCCATGGGACAGGCGGCGCAGTCACCCTGGATGACCACGACCTCTGAGGCGCCCAGCAGGGCGGGCACCACGAGCGCCTCCCACTCCACGCCGGACGTGCAGGGGAGGCGCAGCTCGGGCGCCACGCGCGCCACGTCGCACGCGATCGTGAAGGTGCCTCCCGGTCGCACCTCTCGCCACGCGGCCAGCATCCGCCGGCGCACGGCTGGTCCATCGACCAAGGCACCCGTTGGGCAGGCGACCACGCACTGCCGGCACCCCAGGCAGCCGTCTAGCGTCACCCCGGGGTCTCCGAGATCCAGCCCCGCCGGGCACACCGCCAGGCACTCCGCGCACGGACGCCGGAGGTCGTGCACGGCCCCCCGGCGGAGGCAACCGCCCGGCCACACAGCGGGCTTTGCGTCGCGGCTCAGGCGCTCCACCAGCGAGCCCCCGGTTCGGGCCCCCAGGCTCACAGAGCTCCGACGTGGCCCAACTCGACCTGGAGGAACGTCTCCACGAACCGAATCACCTCGCAGTAGTAGGTCCCGTCGCTCACCTCCTCGGCCCGCTTGCGAAGCAGCTCGATCCAGCCGGCCGGGTGGTCCTCCAAGAAACGCCGCTCGGACTCGCGGAGGGCCTGGAGGCGGGCCATGTCCCGCGCCGAGGCGGCGGACGCCTCGGCCTCGCACAAGGCGCCCAGGAACATCAACTCACAAGCGAGATGGTCCTCCTCCACGCGCACGTCTGGTCGGAACGCGAAGCCCGCCTCGGCGTAGGCGCGGCGCACGCCCTCCCAGGCTGGGCCCTTGAGCCGGGCGAACTGCCAGCCGCCGATGTCCGGACGCGCTCCTCGATAGGCCGACTCCACGGGGGTCAGATAGCGGGAAGCCTTGATCACGAACAGCTCCTGGTAGTCGTCCAGGAGGCCGCCCGGGTTGTCCACGGCCGCTCCCAGGAGGCCCGTGATGCGGTCCACGCGCGCCTCGTCGACGGGCGCCGCGAGGTCCCGCCAGGCGCCCCGGAGTGCGGCTATCTCCTCGCCGCTCTCGGGTGGAGGCTGCAAGAGCTGGCCCGCCAGCAGCTCGTAGACGGCGCGTCTGCTCTCCGCCAGTTGGGCCAGCGCGTCGAGCGTCTTCTCTGGCGCTCCTGGGAGATCGTCCACCACACCTACCCCCGTCATCGCACTCTGCCTCACCGTTTCTTTCGTGTTCGTCGCATGGGGCCACCCCCTCGGAGACCGGTCCGGGGGGATGGCGCCCGAGGGGAGGGCCCACGTGACCCCGCGCGGAACGCTACCGCGGTCCCACCGCCCTGTCAGGCGGCGGGCCGCTCGTCGCGTGACGTGGGGCTAGCCCTCCCCTCGGGGAGGAGGAGTGGCTATCCCTCGAACTTCACGGATGGGCCCGTGAGGTTGATGGGGGCGAACCCCTCCGGCGGCGTACCACCCCAGTCCTCGTCGGTCACCGCCCGGATGGCGCCACCCACGCAGGTGCGCGCACACGCGGGCCCCAGTCCATCCGAGTAGCGCTCGATGCAGTACGTGCACTTCTCGACCTTCCCGGTCGCCGCGTTGAACTGCGGAGCCCCGTAGGGGCACGCCGCCATGCAGTACTTGCACCCGATGCACGTGTCCTGCTCGATGAGCACGATCCCGGACTCGGCGTCCTTGGTGATCGCCTCCACCGGGCAGGCGGGCATGCACGCCGGGTCGGCGCAGTGGAAGCAGGCCGTGGACGTGAAGCTCACCGTCGCGTTGGGGTACGAGCCGACCTCGCGCTCGATGACCCATCGGTAGTTCACCTCGGTGCGGGTGTTGTTCTCCATCTTGCAAGCCACCGTGCAGGCGCGACAGCCGACACAGCGGGACTTGTCGAAAATCCATCCAACTTGGGACATGGCTCCGCCTCCTACGCGATGACCTTCTCGATCTTGACCTTCGTGTCATAGAACGACGCCGAGCCGCCGATGGGCTCCTGGAGGCAGACGTTCCCCAGCACCGGATCGGTGTGCAGCACCGGGTTGATGGTCACCCCGGCGCCGCGGATGGCCACACCATCCACCTTCTGCGTGCCCACCTTGTAGCTCCGGCTGCCGGCCTCCCAGCGCCCCCGGCTGTGGGAGACGGCGATGACGCCGGGCCGGATCCGCTCGGTGACACGGACGCGCCCCTTGACGCCGCTGCTGTTGGTCGCGGACGTGATCTTCACCAGGTCCCCGTTCCACAAGTTCAGCCGCCGGGCGTCCGCGCTGTTCATCTCCACGAAGTTCTCGGGTTCGAGCACGGTCAGCGAAGGCAACGAGGAGGTGCGCCCCTGGGAGTGCCACATGGGGTGGTAGGTCACGGCCGTGAAGGGGAAGTCCGGGCCGTCGTCCACCGGCTGACCGGAGGAGTCGATCACCGGGTGGACCCCCGGAAGCGGGTCGTAGTGCCGGCGCGCGAAGGGGTCCTCGTAACGCTCCCCGGGGCGATCGGGGTGGCTCGACGGGTAGGCGTACTCGAAGAAGAAGTGGAACGACTTCCCGGCCGAGCCGAGCTTCGTCTTGTTCTTGACGAAGTCGCCGTCGTACTCGTTGATGAGGTTGCCGCTGGCGTCCGTGGTGTCCTGGAACCAGCCCCCCCGTCGCACGATGTCGTGGATGAGCGAGTGGATCCCGGCCGTGTCGTTGGGATCCGCGCCCGCCTCGATGGCCCAGTTGACGAGCATGTTCCAGTACCAATCCCACGCCGTGCGGACCTCGTTGCGATGCGCGGGGGACACGCCGTCGGCCGCCATGTCCGCGTCCGAGGCGTAGAAGGCGTTGGCGCCGAGGCCCGCGAAGGCGTCGAGGCTGCCACCGGCCACGCGGCGCATGATCTCGATGAAGATGTCCTCGGCCGTGAAGGGCCCCTCATCCTGGCTCCAATCGATCGTGTAGTTCCACGACTGGAGCGTGCCGTTGGCGACGGCGTCCCAGTAGCCCTTGTCGGCGTAGTAGCCGGCCACGGGGCTCCGGAACCCGGACATCTTCGAGAGGATCACCGGCGCGTTGTGCGGCGTGGACCAGCGCTCGAAGTACGTGCCGTCGGGGATGATGTAGTCGGCGAGCGAGGCCAGCTCGCTCACCTCGATGTCGAAGCACACGTGGAACGGGACCAGGGACTCGTCGGTGAGCACCCGGTACGCCGCCTCCTTGGCCGCGGGCGTGGAGTACGGCATGTTGTTCCACAGCGTCATGAGGACGCCCACGGGGTAGGGGTACTGGTCCTCGATGCTCGGGATGATCTCCTGGTAGTTGCCATCCAGGGCCCAGGGGAACCAGGGGCGTTTCGTGGGCTGGTCCAGGCTCTCACCCAGCGCGGCCGCGAGCTCGGAGTCGAAGAAGGTCTTGACCCGCGTGATCTGGGGGCCCGAAGGCGAGCGGCCGTTGGGGACCTTCTTGACGGAGAGCTGGCCTGCGGCCTTGCCCCCCGCTTCGTGCAGGTGCCCGCCGGTGCCACCCAAGGCGCCCCCCTTCCAGTCCCAGCTTCCCACGAGGCTGTTGAGGGCGAGGATGGCTTGCATGGTCGCCATGCCATTCGTGCGCTGACAGGCGCCGCGGTAGGTGGTCGTCGCGGCCCGGTGGCCGGCCGCGCCGAACTCATCGGCGACCGCCGTGATGGTGTCGGCGTCGATGCCGGAGATGGTCGCGTACTCCTCCATGGACTTGGAGAAGACCCGCTGGCGGTAGAGCTGGAACGCGGGCGCCCCGTACAGGCCGTTGCCCAGGTCGATGACCCAGTCCCCCGTGACCGCGGCGTCGAGCCCCGCGGCCGCGGCGTCCACGGCGTTCGTCTCGGTGCCGTCGAGGAGGGTCTTTTGGTACTGGGCCGGCGCGTCGGGGTCGCGGTCGAGCGCCTCCGTGTCGCCAGTCGAGGGGTTGACGACGACGAAGGAGCCGCCCTCGCGGTGGAACAGCCAGGTCTGCTGCTCGGTGGGGGCGCCCACGACCACGAGCCAGCCGGCGTCGGTGGGGTTGTAGTTCAGGTCCTTGGTGGCACCGTCCCAGTTGGTCGTAGCGAGGCCCGCCTGGTTGTTGGCGGCCTCCAGGGAGACGGCATCGTAGACGCCGGTCTCGATGAGCCGGCGGGCGATGCCCAGGGCCAGCGCCACGTCCCCGTTGACCCGCACGGGCAGCCAGCGGTGCGCGAAGGCGGCGGAGCGGGACTGGCGCGGGTCGATGATCACGTGCTTGACGCCCGCGTTGCGGCCCTTGGCGAGGCGCTTGGCGAGGGTCTGAGCCGGGAAGTTGGCCTCCGCCGGGTTGGTGCCGAACCAGAGGATGTACTCGGCGTTCAGCATGTCCGGCTTGAAGTGGCTCTTCTTGAAGTCGGACGCGAACTTGCTCGCCACGTGGTGGGTCGTCTCGCAGATGGACGTGTGGTCCAGGCGGGCGTTGACCGTGCCGAAGCCCGACTTGAGCATGCGGTCGGTGAACTCTTTCTGACCGTGCTGCCAGCGGCCAGGCGAGAAGATGACCTGGTTCGCGACGGTCCCGAGGGCAGGCTGCCCGTGGATGTACTGGCCGTTGGCGTAGCCCTCATAGTAGGGCTTGAGCCTGGCCGCGATGTCCGTGAGCGCCTCGTCCCAGGAGACCTCCTTCCACTTGCCGGCCCCGCGCGCACCCACGCGCTTGAGCGGCTTCTTGAGCCGGAAGGGGTTGTAGTAGACCTCGACGCCGGCCTGGCCCTTGGGGCAGAGCGTGGCGTGGGCCGTGAGGCCCGCTTCCACGGGGGCCGAGAAGCGGAGGCGCTCGTCGGCTTCCGCGTTGTTGGCGTGCCAGGGGTTGCCGTCGATCTTGAGGATCTCGCCATCCTTCACGCGGACGGCGATGCCGCACTTGCTGTGGCAGCCCAGGCAGACGCTGTAGCGCACGTCGGTGCCCGTGGCGGTCTCCAGGGCGTCGGGCGTGTTCTCGCCCACGGCCGCCTCGGCCGACCGAGGATAGAAGAAGGTCGCACCGGCTGCCGCGACACCAGCGGTGGCGGCGGTTCCCTTGAGGAAGGTCCGACGCGTGAGGGGGTGCCGCAGAGCCTCGTCGAGGATGTGGGTGTGCTTGGTCATCGTCGTTCCTCCACCCTACTGGTAGAACTTGAGCGCGCCGGCCGAGTGGCATCCCGCGCAGATGGTGACGTCCACGTGGCGCCGGAGGTTGCCGGCGGAGCTCGCCGGGCCGATCTCCACGCGCTTGTGGCAGTAGACGCACTTGGCGTTCGCCGTGTCCCCGGGGATGATGGGCAAGCCGAGCTTCAGGGCGTGGAAGCCGGGCGCCGTGTCGGGGTCCAGGCTCTCGGGCTCCAGCTTGTCCGCGTGGCAGGACACGCAGTCGTCGTTGTAGCCGGGGGCGTCCGGGTCGTGGACGGCGATGTAGTTCACGCCGGGCAGCTTGGCGGCGGGCCCCGGCTTTCCAGGCGGGCCGGGCTCGCCCGGCTGACCGTCGGCGCCGTCGGAGACGGTCACGGACGTGCCGTCGTCGCACGAGATGGTCTTCGTGCCGTCGCCGTTGTCGGCCACCGTGCAGCTCGTGCCGTCGGCGCCGTCGGCTCCGTCGGCGCCGTCCGAGACGGTCACGGACGTGCCGTCGTCGCACGAGATGGTCTTCGTTCCATCGTTGTTGTCCGCCACGGTGCACGCCGTCCCGTCCTTCCCGGCGGGTCCCGGCTCCCCTGGCTCTCCCTGCTCTCCCTGCTCTCCCTGTGCTCCCTGTGCTCCCTCACAGCCGGCGGCGACGGTGAGCACGCCTGCGGCGAGCAGCGTCACGGCGCTGAGGTGAGCCAGGCTCCTTGCGAGATGCATCATTCCGACCTCCGCGTCAGATGCGTAACTGCGACGGAGGTGAGTATCTGGCTTGGGCCGTGGGCGCGAAATCCGGTTTTGTGCCGGAACGCAACGGTTGGGCCTAGGGGGATCTCCGCAGGGGCATCCGGAAAAACTACGGACGTGCTCAGTCGAGGCGGAGGAGGCCCTCGTCGATGGCGTAGCGCACGAGCTCGGCGCGGCTCGCCAGGTTCAGCCGCTTCATGATGTGGTTGCGGTGCGTCTCCACGGTGCGCGGGGAGATGCAGAGCTGCTGGGCGACCTCGGCGTTGGTGTGGCCCAGCGCGAGGAGCTTGCACACCTCTCGCTCTCGGGGCGTGAGGCGTTCCGTGTGGACCGACTGGCTGGGGCGGGCGCGGCCCGCCGCCGCCGGGACCAGGCGGCCGGCCATGGCGGGGTCCACGAAGTGCTGCCCCATCGTGGCCGCGCGGAGCGCCACCGCCAGGTTGTCGGGGGCCGACTTCTTGAGCACGAAGGCGCGCGCGCCGGCCTGGAACATCTCCCGCATGTAGTACTCGTCTTCGTGCATGGTCAGCACGACGATGGCGAGGTCCGGCTGCTCCCCGAGGGCTTCCCGGACGACGGTGGAGGCCGGGACGCCCCCGGGCATCCGGATGTCCAGGATGAGCACGTCCGGGCGGGTGGCCCGCAGCTCTTTGAGCGTCTCCAGGCCCGACGCCGCCTCGCCCACCACCTCGAAGTCGCCCGCCTCGTTGAGCAGGGCCCGGAGGCCGCGTCGCAGGATGGCGTGATCGTCGGCGAGGAAGACTCGGATCGGCATGGCTCAGCTCTCCAGCGGGACGGTGACGCGGACCGCGGTGCCCTGGCCCGGGGCGCTCTCGATGGCCAGCTCACCGCCCACCATCGAAGCCCGCTCGACCATCCCGGCCAGGCCCAGGCCGCGTCCGTTTGCACCCGGCGCCGCGTCGTCTACCACGAAGCCCGCCCCGTCATCCTCCACGAGGAGCCGGACGAGTCTGCGGGTGCGAAAGAGGGTGAGGCTCGCGTGGCGAGCGTTGGCGTGGCGCACGACGTTCGTGACCGCCTCCTGGGCGATGCGGTAGAGCGCCACTTCCACGCTGGAGGCGATCCTCTCTGGCAGCCCCGGCTCGCTGACCAGCTCGATGTCGAACGTGCACGGGCTGATGGCCGCGATCTCCTCGACGTGGCGGCGGAGCGCGGATTCCAGGCCGTAGTCGTCGAGGATCGAGGGGCGGAGCCGCCACGCCATCCGCCGGACCTGGTCGATGGCCTCTCCGATCGCCTCGTCCACTTCGGCGCGGTGTCGGATGCAGTGATGCCCGTAGGCCTTGGCGCCGGTCATGGACATGCGCAGGGCGGTCAGGGTCTGGCCCAGCTCGTCGTGGAGCTCCCGGGCGATCCGAGCCCGCTCGTCCTCCTCGCTCGAGATCACCTTGTCCACGAGCCGCTTGCGCTCCGCGCGCTCGCGCAGGAGCGCGTCCCGCTGGCTCTGCAGGCTCGCGAGCATCTCGTTGAAGCGCAGCGCCAGTTGTCCGACCTCATCGCCGTGGATGGGCTGGGCCCGCTTGTCCAGATCCCCCGCACTCGCCGCGTTGGCGACGTCCACGAGGGCGTGGATCGGGCGCACGATGACGCGTGTGAGCCACACCGCCAACAGCAGGCCCAGGAAGGTGGCCGCCGTCAGCGCGGCGAGCACGACCTTGCCGGCCGAGGCCGCGCGCTGGGTTATTGGGTGGCCGTCCACCGCGACCTCTACGCGTCCTAGCTGGCCACCCAGCACCGGGGCCGCAACGACGAACACCCTGTGCCCCGTTCCCGCGTCCCGGTGCCACCGTCGAGACTTCTGAACCGCGCCGGGGTCCTGGTCGCGGGACGCGAGGGCCGGTCGCGCGCCCTCCGCGCGGCGGCCCGTGACGCTCCCGTCACGCTTGACCAGCAGCGCCCACGCGAGGTGCTGGTGTTCGCGGCCCACGCCGGCGAGGATGTCGTGAACGCGGAGCCCGTCTCCCAGCAGCAGGGGGCGCTCCAGTTGGGACGCGAGCGACTCGGCCAGGGCCTCCGTGCCTTCCTCCAAGGCGTGCCTGGAGACGTCGGTGACCAGGTCGCGCACGACCAGGAGCGTGACCGCGCCGACGATCGACGCGACGACCAGCACGAGCCCGAGGACCTTGACCTGCAAGGGAGCGGACAGCGCCCAGATCCGCCACCTACTCTGGGATTCGGCTTTGGATCCCGCGTGTGGG
>CAYZID010000126.1:0-347 GCA_964478315.1 uncultured Myxococcales bacterium
CGGCTGCATCTGCGCCCGCGCCCCCGACCGCGCCCGCGGCTGCATCTGCGCCCGCCCTCCCAACCGCACGCGCGGCTGCCTCCGCGACCGCGCCCCCCCCGCATGCGCGGCTGCCTCCGCGACCGCGCCCCCCCCCGCATGCGCGGCTGCATCCGGAGCCGGATCCGCGGCCGCAGAAGGGAAGCTTCCCGGTCGAACCGAGGGAGAGGTTGATGGGGTTCGGCAAGCAGGATGCCAAGCGGTGGCTCAATGGTTTTGGCCCTTTACACCGACCGAGAGTAAGGCTGAGGGGGGGGTGGCGTGGGGCCTTGGGGCAGGGGCTGAGGCCGGGATTGGGCGGTCTCGCG
>CAYZID010000126.1:447-2061 GCA_964478315.1 uncultured Myxococcales bacterium
GCGCAGGCGGGCACGAGCGGGATGCCGGGTACGCCGGGGCCTGACCACGCGGCGGGGCCCTTTACACCGACCGAGAGTAAGGCCGGGGGGGTGGGGTGGCGTGGGGCCTTGGGGCAGGGGCTGAGGCCGGGATTGGGCGGTCTCGCGGTGGCCGCGGAGCGTCTCGAGGGGCGGACTGGGGGCGACAGGCGGCCCGGGTGACGCGCAGGCGGGCACGAGCGGGATGCCGGGTACGCCGGGGCCTGACCACGCGGCGGAGGTCGAGGTCCCAAGGTGGTGCCGGCGCCGCGGCGGGTCTCTGCTAACTCGGCGGCGGCTGGCAGGCGACGCCGAGCCGCAACGGCAGCAGGTACGTCCCCCAAGGGAATAGCGGCGGCTTGGGCTCCTCTTGGTCCTCAAAGAGGGCAAGGTCTGGCGCTTCGTCGCTCGCCTTCTTCCTTAGGTAGACGCGAAGCGCCTTGCGGGCCGCGTCGTAGCGCGCTCGCCAGTCGTGGAGCTTCGCCAGCAGCTCCGCCCGCATCTCCTTGCTGGAGGTCAGGAAGATGGGAACCCGCACGCACTTCGCCCCATGCTTCTCAGGCGTCTTCGAGGTGACGTTGGGGCTCTGCCGCTTCACCGACTGAGCCCCCACGAAGTGGCGCCCCGCTTCCCAGAGCGCCTCGGCTGCCTTGTCCTCCGCCTGGCGCACGAGCTCCTTCAGCTTCGCAACGATACGACTTGCCAGTTTCTTGGTCGCGGCGTCGGGCTCGGCGCCCGGCTCATCATGGCCCTCCCGTCCAGCGCTTGGCTCTGCGTCGCGGTCAGTCCCGGCCCCATCCTCGGGCCCGGGCTGCGTTGCTCCAGCCCTCACCTGGGCTTTCGCGTCGTCCTCGCAGGCCCCCTCGCCACCCCCCTCGTCGGCTCCCTCGTCGCCCGTGGGCAACCAGAGCTCGTGCTGCTCCAAGAGCATGGCGGGCATGGACAGGGCCAACTCCGCCGTCTCGGGCATCCCCCCGGCCTGGTCGAAGAAGCCCTTGGGGCGCTCGATGACCTTGACCTTGTGGTCGCCCATGCTTGCCAGCATTTCGTGCGGCGTCGTTCGAACCCCAGGCCAGCTCTTGCCACGCCGAACCAAGCCAGCCTTGGTGGGGTTGTTCCAGACGTAGACCAGGGCGTCGCGCAAGGCGAGAGCGTCGGCGATCACCTGCCTCCCGCCTTGTCGACCGCCCCAGAACGTGTCGGTGCGCTTGCGGAGCTGGTTCACGGCGCGGGCCAGGAGGCTGTGGAGCCACTGCTCGAAGGCCGGAATCTTGCCTCGCGGGTCGGTGACGATGGCGTGGTAATGCGTGGACATGACCACCAGCGCGTGGACCTGGAGCCCGAACTGCTGGGCCCCCACCGCGAACAGGTACCAGAACAGGTTGTTGAGCTTGGACCCTGGCGTGAGCCAGCGGTGCCTCCCCGCGCAGCGACGGGTGAGCATGTAGGTCTTGCCAGGTTCGATGGGTACCGGTCGGGACATGGTGCCGCGCTATCCAGCAAGCTCCGTGCCTGGACGCTTGGCGGCACATAACATGCGGAAAGAACATGCCGATTCTGTCTAAGGACGGCAGCACCAGCCGGGGAACCGTCCCA
>CAYZID010000126.1:2161-16046 GCA_964478315.1 uncultured Myxococcales bacterium
GGGGTGTCCCAGGGGTGTCCCAGGGGTGTCCCAGGGGTGTCCCAGGGGTGTCCCAGGGGTGTCCCACCCCTGGAAGCAGAAGGACTACTCGGGGGCGAGGCGAGGCAGTTCAGGGGCGAGGCGACGTGGGGCGAGTTGACGACCTGCCGAGCCTGGGCCCCAGACCGGTCAGCCTGGGCCGGTCAAGCCAAGCCGGCCGAGCCACGACACGCGCACGCGGTTCTAATCATCTCGGCACCTTGGCCTAACCCAGAGTAACCCAGCTGCGCACACAGCGCTAATGATTTCAGCATCTTACGCGGGCACAGAGTGATTCAGCCGACGACACGCGCACGCGGTTCTAATCATCTCGGCACCTTGGCCTGACCCAGAGTAACCCAGCTCGCGGTTCTAATCATCTCGGCACCTTGGCCTGACCCAGAGTAACCCAGCTGCGCACACAGCTCTAATGATTTCGCCACCTTCCGCCAGCCCGGAGTGATTCAGCCGCTCCGTGCATCGCACCTCGAAAGGGGGTTTCCTCGAAAGGGGGTTTCCTCGGCGCATCGCCGTGGAGGTCCGGTGGCGGACCTGGGCTACAGCCGCAGCCCCGCCGTAAGGCCCACATAGAGCGCGTTGCGGAAGCCCACCATGAGCCGCACGAGGCCGTCGTCGCCCAGCGCCGCCTGGGCCCCTACCGCGACGTGGACGATGGGGACCACGCGCGTGGGCAGATCCACCGTGGTGTGCGAGGCCTCGCGCCAGTGTGGGCACTGGTCGATGGGCTCCACGCAGTTCGGAAGGACCTCGGCGGTCTGGATGTCCCCGAGGAGCCCACCCAGCCCCAACCCCAACCCCACAACGGCGTCCACCGGCCCCGCCAACCGGAACGCCCACCGATAGGAAGCGTCCACCGACAGCAAGTGGAGCCCCACCTCGGCGTACGTGGCGGCGCCAGGGGGCACGCCCACCTCCCGCCAGTTCGCCCCCGCGAAGCCGATCCGGGTCCAATCGAGCTCGAACACCCATGAGGCGCTCCGAGGATCCCCGTACTCCACGGCAGCCCCTACGCTCACGCTCTGGAAGCTCGGGTGGTCCACGTAAATGCTATCCAAGACGGCCGAAGGCAGGGTGATGAACCGCCCGTGCGCGGTGGCGGACCAGGAGGCCGCCGCGGGCGCGCCGGGCTCATCGCTCTCCTCCGCGAGCCCGCTCGCCGGGGGGCTCTCGGCTCCCGGCGGGGCGAGGTCCGCGTCCACCTCCAGGCGGGTCGCCGCGGCACGGTCGGCCTCGTCGATGAGGGCAGCGCCAGCCGGCGAGCGGGCCGCCCCCGGGGTCCCTTCGAGGCTCGCAGCGGAGGAAGCCCCTGCGCTGGCGGGGGCCGCGGCCCACGCGGACCCACCACCCGCGCCCAAGACGAGCAGCGCGGCGGCGAGCCTCCACACCGTGCGGCGGGAGCCCATGGGGAGTTTTGCGGACGTACGGTGGGGGTCGTGTATCATCGCGGCGGCTAGCATAGGTGGGAGGAGCGATGACGGCAATCAAGCCGAACCCGAGTGGACCCGGAGAACCGGGAGACGCGAACATGACGCGCTACATCTTTGACCTCGATGGCACGATCGCGGACACGTTCCGCGATCTCCTGGAAGCGCTGAACCACGCAGTGGGGCGCGTGGGCGGGCGGCCACTCACGATGGAGGAGGCGCGACGCTTCATCGGGCGCGGCGCCGCGAACCTCGTGAACCAAAGCTGCGAGGCAGCGGGCTGCCCCCCGGGCTCGGGCGAGACGGCGCTGGGGCTGTTCCGGGCTGCGTACCAGGCCCGATGCACAGTGCACACGCGAGCCTACCCGGGCGTGCGTGAGACCATCGCCGCGCTGGGCCCCGCGCGCGCCGCCGTGCTCACGAACAAGCCGCGCGCCATGAGCCTCAAGATCCTCCGCGATCTCGACATCCTCTCCCACGTGAGCGTCGTCGTGGGGGGCGACAGCCTTCCCGTGCACAAGCCGGACCCCTCGACGCTGCGCTTCGTGTCGCGGCTCTGGGGCGTCCCCCTGGAGCAGTGCGTCATGGTGGGGGACTCGCTCGTGGACGTGGAGGTGGCGCGGAGGGCGGGGATCCCCTGCGTCGCCGTGGACTGGTCCTCGACCATCGCCGACGAGCTCCGAGCTGCGGGGGCCGACCGGGTCATCTCCCACCCCAGCGAGTTGCTGGCGGCATAGCAAGCATTCCGGTAGCCTCCCGGCGCACGACATCGGTTGGTGAGGGCACGTCGTGCGCGGCGCGGGCCAGCGACGCAGCACGAAGGCGTCTGCGGGGACAACGGGTCGGGCCTGCTTGCTCTCAGACGGGCTGGGCACGTGGCTCCTGGCAGGCCTGACCATGGGCCTGCTTGGGCTCGCGGCGGGTGCCAGCGGCTGCGCCGCGAAACCCCAAGCGCAGCCCGTGAACGCAGCAACCGACGCGCCCGGGGAAATGTGCTCGGTGCCCCCGACGGCGGCCTGGACCTGGGCGCAAGGCCGGATACGCCAACCGATCCCGACGCCACGACGGCTGGACCCGACGGCGGCGCGGGTGACGGCACGGGCCCGGCGCCGGCCCCGATGGGCGCTCGGACGCCAGCGGAGTGAAGAGCACCCGACCCGTGTTCCCCCCCTCCCCGCCGGTGATGGTGCGTATGGGTTGGAGCACGCCCCTGCCCCTCACCGACTACCTTCACGATCTCCAGTCCCCCCGCAAAGCGCTGTCGCTGAGATGCTTCCCCGCCGGAGCCAGCGCCCTTCCACTCTCCGTGTGTGCCGCTGACGCCCCTGTCGTGCGTCACATCTCGCGGATCGGCGGGCGTGAGCCGCTGCCTCAAGAACTGGGGGCCAAGCTTCCCCCCCCCCCGCCGAGGGGTTCTGGTTCATCCGGTATTCGGGGAGGTTGTGCGCCAGGTCACGTGGTGGGGGGGGCCTCGACTTCTGGCCTGGAGCATGCGTCGGCCTTCCCCTCGCCGTCGTCGTCGGTCGAGTGCTTCGCTGGGTGAGACCGCCGCCGACGGCGAGCGCGAAGGCTTCCTGAGCCTGGACACCTACACCCACGTGGCCGCCACCCACGTGACCGCCTGCTCGGGGGCTGCCACGAGCCCAGGATCGCTCCCGACACGGTGCTCCCGACCTGCAGGCGTCAGAGCAGTGAGCACGGGCTCACGGCGGACGGTGCGGCCTGCAGCGCGGCCGACCTGTGCGCCCAGGGAGGGCACGTCTGCGCCCCCTGGCACGAGCTGGCCGAAAAGTCCCCTACCGCCTGCGCCGGCCCCACACCGGCGGATGCCATGCCCCAGTCTCTGCTGCTCGCCCTCCGCCAGGCGAGCGAGACCGGCAGCGTCTGCGGAGCTTCGGGGGACGGCTGCAACGACGTCTTCGGGTGCGGCAACCTAGAAGCATGATGCAGAACCCGGACCGAGCGGGCGCGAGCGAGGGTGGTGCGGCCGTGGTCGCGCGAACCCGAAAGCCTGGCCGCAGTCAATTCGCGGGGTTCGCGCGGCCGCGGACGTGCCGCGGTCGCACCTATCTGAGATCGGCCCGCGACGGGAGGGGCTGTGAATCATGCTTCTAGGGACGCCCCTCACGCCCGACAGGGGCTGCGGCCCGCTCGGTCTCATCATGGTCAGCACACAACCCCAGAGCTGTGGGTTCCACGAAGCGGAGCCCAACCTCCGCCCTTGGGAGGGCAACGGAGACGCCAAGAGCCACCTTCACACGGGCGCCCTCGTGACCAAGGACGCCCGCGCGACCCCGTCCTGCTCCCCCGTCCTCCTTCTATGACGGCTATCCCCTACGCCGGTCGAACGAGCGCGGGGTCTTCCGCTGCCGCGACTGAGCCCGCGCTCACCGGGGCGTGCCTGGAAACGTCCACCCCGATCGCGGGCGTCGGTGACAGGGTTGCTGCCCCCCCAGATCCGCCAGCTACTCTGGGATTCGGCTTTGGCTCCCGCGTGTTGGCGGCGTCGAGCTGCGCGGCCCCAGAAGCGACTGGCCGCTCGACGTAACGCGGCCACGCCTCCGCGCCCAGCCGCTTGCCTCCTTGCCCAAACGCAGCCTCCCGCGCCTCGGTCCGCAGAGCAGGTGGCGGATCGGGGGACCCGCAATCGCGTTGACAGTGCCGGGGGTGCGTGTTAGGTGTCCGCACCCTCGCGAACGGGCGCCCCACTAGCGCCTCATATCCTCGCGAAATCGCAAAGAGAATCGACGGTGCGCGGGAACCTCCCCGGCGCGCCCCGGCAGGAGCCAGACCATGTCGAACACCGTCCTCCACGCCACGGTCCGCCCGGGCCGGGGCAAGAACGAAGCCCACCGCCTGCGCGCGACGGGGCGCCTCCCCGCCGCGCTCTACGGTCCGGGTGTGGAGCCCATGACCTTGAGCGTGGATCCCCGCGCCGTACTGCAGATCCTCGAGTCCCCCGCCGGCCGCAACACGCTGCTCGATCTCCAGATCGAGGGTGAGGACACGCCGCGCCTCGCTCTCATCCAGGAGATCCAAGTGCACCCGTGGAAGCGCCGCATGCTCCACGTGGACCTGTGGCAGATCCACGAGGACCAGCTCATCACGCGTTCGGTGCCCCTCCACGGTGACGGCCACGCTCCGTCCGAGAAGCTCGGTGCGCGGGTCCGCAAGACCACGCGCGAGCTCAAGGTCCAGTGCCGACCGTCGGATCTCCCGGACGCCATCCACTACGATCTCACGCAGGTCCCGCTGGAAAAGCAGACCATCACGGTCTCCGAGATCCAGGCCCCCGAGGGCGTGACGATCCAATACAAGCACGATTTCGCCGTCTTCCAGCTCAAGGTCCCCAAGATCGACAAGACCGTGGCGGGAGCGGAAGCCGAGGGCGAAGCCGAGGCCACGGACGAGGCCTAGGGCGGCCCACCGATGTCGTGGCTGGTCGTGGGCCTGGGCAACCCCGGAGCGGAGTACGCCTCCACGCGCCACAACATCGGCTTCCTGGTCTTGGACGAACTCGGCCGCCGCGCTGGCGCCTCGTTCCGCGAAAAGTTCCAGGGCGAGCTGGCGCGGACCCAGGTCGCGGGAGAGGACACCACCCTGCTGCGACCCATGACCTACATGAACCACAGCGGGATCTCGGTGGGACGCGCCGCGAGCTTCTACAAGCTGGACCCCACCGCGGTCATCGTCATCCACGACGACCTGGACCTCCCTTACGGCGAGGTCCGACTCAAGACGGGCGGGGGCCACGGAGGGCACAACGGGCTTCGCTCCATCTTCGCCCACTTCGGCCGCGACTTTCACCGCGTCCGCTGTGGGATCGGACGCCCCCAATTCGGGGGGAACGTAACCGGCTGGGTGCTGGGCGGTTTCTCGCCCGACGAGCGCGTCACCCTCCCGACCCTCATCGAGACCGCCGCCGACGCGGTGGAAGCGCTCATCCACGAAGGGCCCAGGCGGGCCATGAGCAGGTTCAACAAGAAGGCAAGCGGCGGTCGCACCAAGGCCGCCCCAAAGGAGCACCGAGATGGGCAGCTTGAGTGATCCGCGCGTCGCCGTGGCGTTGACCGGGGCCATCGCCCTGATCTTCGCCTGGGACCGCGCACGCCGCGTGGCCAAGGCCGACGCCGGCACGGACAAGATGAAGGTCATCGCGGGCCACATCCGCCAGGGCGCCATGGCCTTCCTGGCCCGCGAGTACAAGGTCCTGGCGATCTTCGTCCTGGTGGTCGCAGCTCTGCTGGGCATCGCGAACGCCTCCCAGGCCGACAGCCACTGGATCATCGCCGTGTCCTTCATCGTCGGCGCCCTGTGCTCTGGCGCCGCCGGCTTCATCGGCATGCGCGTGGCTACGAACGCGAACGTCCGCACGACGGCCGCCGCCCGCGAGGGGCTGGCCGCCGCCCTCAGCGTCGCCTTCAGCGGGGGCTCGGTCATGGGCATGGCCGTGGTGGGCCTGGGCGTCGTCGGCCTCACGGTGCTCATGCTCATCTACGACGGTACGGGGATGTTCGCCACGCAGAGCGGCGCAGTGGACTGGTCCCGCCTCCTGAACGCTCTCGCCGGCTTCAGCCTGGGCGCGAGCTCCATCGCCCTGTTCGCCCGCGTGGGCGGCGGCATCTACACCAAGGCGGCCGACGTGGGCGCCGACCTCGTGGGCAAGGTCGAGGCCGGGATCCCCGAGGACGACCCCCGCAACCCGGCCACCATCGCCGACAACGTGGGCGACAACGTGGGCGACGTCGCCGGCATGGGCGCGGACCTCTTCGAGTCCTACGTGGGCTCCATCGTGGGCGCCATGGTCCTGGGCCTGGCCATCCACGCCTCCGCCAACATCGACGACCCCAGCGCGACCATCCAGATGGTCTTCCTGCCGCTCTACCTCGCCGCCGTGGGCATCGCGGCGTCCATCATCGGCACGTTCTTCGTGCGCACCAAGGAGGGGGGCAACCCCCAGATGGCCCTCCACACCGGCACGCTGCTCGCGGCCGTCATCATGATCGTCGGCGCCTACTTCACACTCCAGAAGTTCCTCCCCGAGGGCATGACCTTCCTGTTCAAGGAGGGCGAGTTCCTGCCCCAGCTCATCCCGACGGTGAACCAAGGCCTCTACGTGGGTGAGGGGATGCGCCTGGAGGCCGCCTCCATGGGCGTCTTCTACGCCACGATCATCGGGCTCATCGCCGGCACGGCCATCGGCTTCGTGACCGAGTACTTCACGTCCGACCACTACAAGCCCGTGAAGTACATCGCCCAGCAGTCGAACACGGGCGCCGCCACGAACATCATCGCCGGCACGGCCGTGGGCATGATCTCTACGGCCCTGCCCATCCTCCTCATCGTGGCCGCCATCCTCGTGGCCTTCTACTTCGCCGGCCTCTACGGCGTGGCTATCTCGGCCCTCGGCATGCTCTCCACGACGGGCATCCAGCTCGCCGTGGACGCCTACGGCCCCATCGCCGACAACGCGGGCGGTATCGCCGAGATGAGCGAGCTCCCCCACGAGGTCCGCCAGCGCACCGACAGCCTCGACGCCGTGGGCAACACCACCGCCGCCATCGGCAAGGGCTTCGCCATCGGCTCGGCCGCCCTCACCGCCCTGGCGCTGTTTTCGGCCTTCGTCACCAAGGCCGACATGGACCGCCCCCTGAACATCATGGACCCCACGGTCATGGCCGGCTTCTTCATCGGCGCCACGCTGCCCTTCGTCTTCAGCGCCCTGGCCATGCTGGCCGTGGGGCGCGCGGCTGGCGCCATGATCGACGAGGTGCGCCGTCAGTTCCGCGAGATCAAGGGGCTCCTCCAGGGCGAGGCCGAGGCCGAGTACGCCAAGTGCGTGGACATCTCCACGGCCGCAGCCATCAAGGAGATGATCCTGCCGGGCCTCCTGGCCATCATCGTCCCCGTCGTCATCGGGCTCTGGGACCTCTACGCCCTGGGCGGCCTCCTGGCGGGCGTCACCGTCTCCGGCGTGCTGCTCGCCATCTTCCAGTCCAACGCGGGCGGCGCCTGGGACAACGCCAAGAAGCTCATCGAGGGTGGCGCCCACGGTGGCAAGGGCTCTGAGGCCCACAAGGCGGCGGTCACGGGTGACACCGTAGGCGACCCCTACAAGGACACGGCGGGCCCCTCGCTGAACATCCTCATCAAGCTCATCAGCGTCGTGGCGATGGTCATGGCCCCGGTCCTCGTCTCCTTCCACGGGGGCAACGAGGCCAAGGCCGCCAAGCAGGCCAGGGCCGCCGTGATCAAGGTGGCGCCCAAGGCCGTGAAGGCCGCTCCCAAGGCGGGCGCCATCAAGGTCGCACCCAAGGCCGACGCCAAGCCTGCGGCCGCACCGGCCCACAAGGCCGACGCCAAGCTCGCCCCCGCGCCCGCGGCCAAGCCCGCCCCCACGGGCGGGGCCAAGCCGACCGCGGCACCCACGAAGTAGTGGCGGCAGGCCAGTCGGGCTGACGCTTGCAATCGGTGGGGACGTGAGGCAACGTCCCCGCCACTCCTTGCTCGGGGCACCTCCCCGGGCCAATGACCGCGAGGAGACGCGATGTTTCTGAGAGAGTACGAGACGATCACGATCGTCGACCCCGACTCCGGCCAAGAGGGCCTGGACAAGGTCCTGGGCCGCATGCGCGAGGCGCTGAGCAAGACGGGCGGCCGCGAGGTGCGCCTGGAGGACTGGGGGCGCCGCAAGCTCGCCTACGAGTTGAGGCGCCGCCGCAAGGGGCACTACCTGTACTTGCGCTACCTGGGGACCAACGCCACCGTGCGTGAGCTGGAGCGCCTGCTGGGCATCACCGAGGAGTCGGTGAAGTACCAGAGCATCCTGCTCCAGGATCGGGTCGTCGAGGCCGACTACGACTTCGAGGCCAACGCCAAGGACCGGACGATCATCGCCCAGAGCCTGGCCAACCGGAGCACCGAGGCCCCGGCGCCGGGCGCCCCCACGGCCGCCGCCAAGGCGGGGGAGGATACGAACCATGATGCGTAAGCGCCGACCCGGGCGCCGGAAGGTCTGCCCCTTCCTGGCGGACAAGAACCTCGCCGCGCAGCTCGACTACAAGAACCCGGAGCTGCTCAAGCGCTTCATCACCGACCGCGGGCGCATCGTGCCCCGGCGGATCTCCGGTGTGAGCGCCAAGTACCAGCGCGTCCTGGCGCGTGAGATCAAGCGGGCGCGCGCCATCGCGTTGCTGCCCTACGCGGCCGACGGGGAGTAGATCATGCAGCTCATCCTCACGACGGATATCCCCGCGCTGGGGCAGGCTGGCGACGTCGTGGACGTCAAGCCCGGCTACGGCGCGAACTACCTCCTGCCGCGGGGCAAGGCCGTGCTGGCCACGGCGAACAACCAGCGGCAGCTCCAGCACCAGCGGCGGCAGATCGAGGCGAAGCTCGCCCGCGAGCGGGCCGAAGCCGAGAGCCTCGCCGCCCGCCTCGAGGGCCTGAGCGTCACGCTCATGCGCCTCGTGGGTGAGGGGGACAAGATCTTCGGCTCGGTGACGAACCGCGACATCGCCGAGGCCCTGGCGGCCGAGGGGGTCGAGGTGGACTCCCGGCAGATCCTGCTGGAGGCGCCGCTCAAGGCGCTCGGCGTCTACGAGGTGGACATCAAGCTCCACCGCGACGTCAAGGTCCAGGTGAAGGTCTGGGTCGTCGCCGACTGACGCCCCCCCGACCTGCGATCGAACGCGCCCGTCGCCCTGTGGCCACGGGCGCGTTTTCGTTTCGTCCCCGGCGCCCGCGCCGGCCCCCGCCCCCTCTACGCCGGAGCCCCTGCCATGAGCGAACCAGAAAACAGCGTCCAGTGGATTGAGGTACGCACGACCGTGGACGCAAGCCGGGTGGCCAACGAGGACTTGGACGCCTTTCTGGAGCCCCTGTACGCAGTGGCGCAGGCGCTATCACCCGGCGGTGTGGTCATCGAGGGGGAGGACGCGCCCCCGGGTCCGCTCGCCCCCCCTCCCCCCGGCCACGTGCGCGTGCGGGTTTGGGTGCCGGGGCCCCAGGTGCCCGAAGCCCTGACGCTCGTGCGGACCGCGATCCAGGCGGGAGCCTACCCGAACGCGACCGTGGAGACGGAAGACCTGGACCCCGGATGGCGCGAGCGCTGGAAGGAGGGCTTCCGGGGGTTCCAAGCGACGCCCAAGCTCTGGGTGCGGCCGCCGTGGGAGGGGCCCGCATCGGAATCGCCCGCGGAGGTGATCATCGAGCCGGGGATGGCCTTCGGCACCGGGCAGCACGAGACGACGCGCCTGTGCCTCGACGCCCTCGACGCCTTGTCGAGCGCTGAAGGCTGGCCGCCCAGCGCGCTGCTCGACGTGGGCTGCGGCACGGGCATCGTCTCCATCGCCGCGGCGAAGCTCGGCGTCCCCGCGGTGCGCGGCGTGGACATCGCCCCAGACGCTGTGCGCGCTGCCCGCGAGAACGCCGCGCGCAACGGCCTGGACGCAGGGGGCGGCGGGATCCCTTGGGTCTTGCTCGATGGCACACCGCTGGCGGAACTCCAGGAGCTCTACCCGGTGGTCATCGCGAACATCTTGGCGCATCTCCTCATGCCCCTACGGGACCAGGTGGTGGCCCGCGTGGCACCAGGCGGCGCGCTGTTCGTCACCGGGCTGCTGGAGTCCCAGGCGCCCGAGGTGACCGCGACCTTCTCCGTGGACGGCCTGGAGCTCACCGGGCGGGCCCAGCGCGGAGAGTGGGTGCGGCTGGACTTCCGGCGGGCGCCGTGACCGCGCGCGCCAGGGTGCCTATCGCCCTCTCCGAGGGAGAGGAGATCGAGCTGGATCCGCGCACGGACCACCACCTGCGTGTGGTGCTGCGCCTGGCGGCGGGGGCGACCGTGGAGTTGGTGGACGCCGCGGGCCGCCGCTGGCGAGGGACGCTGGGGCCCCGACCGCTCGTGCGGGTGGGGGAGGCGCTGGGCGCTGCCCCCGCGACCCCAGCGTGGCGACTGGAGGTCTGGCTCCCGCTCCTCAAGGGAGGCAAGACGGACGATCTGGTACGGCAGCTCACCGAGCTCGGCGCCGCGCGCGTCGTGCCGTTCGTGTCCTCCCGCTCGGTAGCGCGCGTCCCCGCTGAAAGTCCCAAGGCGACACGGAAGCTCGCGCGCTGGCGGGACATCGCTGCGGAGGCCACCCGGCAGTGCGGGCGCGGCGACACGCCTGAGGTCGCGGCGCCCGGCGGGCTGCCGGAGGTGGGGCCGGGCGTCGTGTTCTGGGAGGACGGCGGAAGCTCCCCTCGGGCGGCGCTCGGGGCCACGGTGAATGAGCACGCCGAGCCCCCTCTGCGGATCCTCACGGGACCCGAGGGGGGCCTGAGCGAGGCCGAGGTCCGTGCCCTCCAGGCCTTGGGTTGGCGGGTCGCGTCCCTGGGTCCGCGCGTCTTGCGGGCGGAGACGGCGGTCGTGGCGGCGGCGACCCTGGCGGTGGACGTCCTGGGCTGGTAGGCCAGAGGCCGCGCAGGGGCTACCAGCCGCGCGCGTCGGGGACCGGAGCACCCAGCGGCGGCTCCGGTGGCTCGTCCCACGCCTGGGGGTTGTGTCCCATGGGGAACGGGAGGGCGCGGGGGTCGCCCAAGGGCGGCAGGAGGTCCAGCGCCTCCTGGGCGCCCAGGCGGCGCCCCCGCACTCGATAAAGGCCAAGCCGGATGGGCCCCGGAGGGCGGACGTCGAGATAGGCCACGAGGAGGGGGGGGGCGTCCAGGTCCAGGGTCGCAACGGGCTCCAAGTCGAACGTGCGGTGCATGGCGTCGCACTCCGGGGCGCGGTCCTCGCCGGGCGCCACGGCGAGGTAGCAGTGGAGCCCCTCGAAATACAGGGCCGGCGTGTGGTCGCCCTCGGTCCAGAGCTTGGCGAGGGCGTGGGGGATAGGGACGGCGTTGCCCAGATCTTGGCGCCCCCGGCTCAGCGCGAAGATGGGCATCCGCGGCGAGAGATCGGCAAAGAGTCTACGATTGTCCGGCACGACGAGCCGCTCCCCGGGCCCCAATATCTCCGGGTGCGCGCGCCCCAACTCCACCGGCCACATGAGCCCGCGCTGCCAGCGGAACTGCGGGAGCGCGTCCACGGGCCCCCACCAGAGGACGGCACCGAGCCCTGCGACGACGGCCACCGCCACGTCGCGCAGGCGCGAGGCCGAGCGAGGGCGGAGCCAGGCGGCCCCTGCTTTGCCGTGGGCGGATACCCAAGCGGTGGCGCGCTCCACAGCATCCACGAGGCCGAACGCGGCCAAGACGGCGGCCGGGATGAGGGCCGACGCGTGGTAGCGCCCGAGCTTCCAAAGGACGAGGGAGGGCGGCATCCCAGCGTAGAGCCAGAAGTAGAGATAGATGGTGCCCAAGAGGGCCAAGACGACGACGCGGCGACGATCGCGCCAAGCCACGATGGCGCCCCAGAGGCTCAGGGGCCAGAGCCACACCGGGCTCGTGGCGACGTCGAACAGCCCGTTGAGCCCGTCGGGCCGCAAGAACAGGGAGAGCGCGTGGAGGGAGGCCCACCCCCCGAGTGACTCCGAGCCGCTGGAGCCTGGAGCGAAACTGTTCGCGGCCCCGTCCTGGACGATCATCCACGCGGTGGGCAGCACGACGGCAGCCAGGGCCGCGGCCACGGCCCAGCGTGCCACGGTCCCGAGGTGCGGGCGCAGCAGGGCGCGGCGCACGCCTGGACCATGACCCAGGAGCACCAGAGCGAAGGCGGGCCCCACGAAGCCGGCCTCCGGGCGGGTCATGAAGGTCGCCGCGGCGGTGGTGAGGGCCGCCACGTACGCGGTGAGGCGGCCGGAGGTCGCGGCGCGGGCGGCGGCGGCGAGGGTGAGGGCCGTCCCCAGGAGAAAGGGGACGTGGGCGACCTCGCTGGCCGAGACGCGGATGTGCTGGGGCCAAAAACAGACGAGGAGGGCCGAGGCCAGGGCCACGGAGCGGCGCCCGGAGAGGGCGAGGCCGGCGGCGAACGCGGCGGGGATGGTGAGGGCCCCGAGGATGACGTGCGTGCCAAAGACGGCGGCGAAGGGGTCTCCGGGCCAGAGCCAGCGGAGACCGGCGATGAGGAGGGAGTCGCCCTGGGGGTAGGCGTCGATGCCGCCACGGAGGACCTGCGGCCCGCTGAGCCAGGCGACGTTCGGGTAGGGGTAGGCCTCGCGGAGGAAGGTGGGCTGGGCCAGCCAGCGAAGTGCGAGGGCGACCGCGGTCAGGGCCGCGAGGGCCCCCAGGACGCGCGCCCCCTCCCGCCACCGGCCCCGCCCGACGAGCCCGGCGTCGCGGAGGGCGAAGGGCAGGTCCAAGACCAGGGCCAGCGTGGCGAGCAAGAGCAGGACGGCGATGGCGAGGGTGGAGCGCAGCAGGGGTACGCTGCTCTCCAGGACGAACCCCTCCTCGGAGGACGTGATGGCGGCTCCGTTCGACCGCACGCCCTCCGCGCCTTTCGCATAGACGCGCCAGAAGGTGCCGTCGTCGTTGGCGGTAATGTAGGCACGGAGGTCCTCCAGCGCGGCCGTCAGCGCAGGCTCGTCCGGCGCGTCGAGCTCGTAGTGGAAGGAACGGGAGTTGGCTGAATCGCCCGGCGCGCAGCGGGCGTCGCGCACAACGAGCGCGCCGCTCCGCTCCGCGGTTGTGACAAGGACGCGAAAGCGGTTCCCCTGGATAGTCAGGCCGCTCACGATGGGGCGCGGGAGCCCGTGGGACGGCTCGGCCCCGGCCCCGGTGGGGAGTGGCTGGCCCATCTTGGCGGGGGCGATGAGCGCCAGGAGGTCGTCCTCGCGCCCCTCCTCGATAACGGCGTAGCGCCCGTCGGGGCCCACGCACGCCGGCCGCTCACCGTCAGGGAGAAGGGCTCCCCGGGCCGGCGCCGCGAGGCTCACCGAGAGCATCAACGCCGCGACGACCGTGAGGCCGCGCCAGGCGGAGAGCGTCACTCAGCGCCTCCCGGCGCGGGCCAAGTCGGGAACCATGCTCGGTCGATGGGGGCCATGCACGCCGCCATGACACCCCCTCCGCCCCACGAACGTCAACCAGTGCCGTCACCCCACGTCCGCCAGCCGTTCTGGGATTCGGGTTTGGAGCCCGCGTGTGGGCGGCGCGGATCCGGAAGCGGCGGCGGTGGCGGCAGGGGAAGCGGCTGCGGACACGGCAGCGGCGACGGAGGCGGCTGCGGTCGCGGTTGCGGCCCCGGCTGCGGGCCCCCAATCCCGAGGGTTGTGTGACGGGAGGCGGAGGCGCTAGGCTCGGAGGGCGTTCGCACAAGATGCAAGGGGGACGAGATGCGGCAGGTGTTCAGCCGGGCGACGTCGGGATCGGCCGTGAGGCTTGGGATCGAGAGGCTTGAGGTCATCGGCTTCCTGGGGTGGCTGGTGCTGGTGGGCCTCGCGGCGCTGCCGGGCTGCGGGGGCGACACGACCACGGGCTCGGTGGACGGGCAGGTGGTC
>CAYZID010000127.1:0-15985 GCA_964478315.1 uncultured Myxococcales bacterium
CCGCAGCCACCGCCACCGCAACCGCGAACGCCACCGCAACCGCAACCGCGAACGCAACCGCGAACGCAACCGCGAACGCCACCACCACGGCGAACGCAGCAGCAGCCGCCGCCGCAGCCGCCACCGCAACCGCGAACGCAACCGCGAACGCCACAGCCACCGCAACCGCGAACGCCACCGCAACCGCGAACGCCACCGCAACCGCGAACGCCACCGCGAACGCCACAGCAGCCGCACCAGGCTCGGGGCCGCCGGGACCGCGGCCAATGTTCTTGGGCACATAGAATGACCCAGAGGAATCTGAGGCCACGCTCGGGTAGGATGGGCCCATGAAGATCACGCGCACATGGGCTCTCTGGCTGGCCGGCGCGGCCTGGGCGGCGGGGACCGCCAGCGGCTGCGGCGTGCTCATCCCCGACACCGACGCCAGCGGCGAGTGGACCGCCGTCGCCGTCATCGTCGGCGTCGCCCTCGTGGGGGCCATCGGCTTCGCCGCCTGGCGGAACCTCAAGGACGACGACGAGTAGCGCTCGCGCTCGGCGTTCCTCGGGACAACAAGCCTACCAGCCGCAGGCCCGCCCCTCGTTCTGCTGGGACAGGTACGCCGCAAGCGGCGCGTAGTAGTCCAGCATGGGCTGGGCGTCGAGCTCGCGCGTACCCGCCACGGCCTCCAGCGCGTCCTGCCAGGGGCGGCTCGCCCCCAGGGCGAGCAAGGCCTGGAGCTTCGCCCCCGCCGCCTTGGAGCCGTAGATCGAGCAGGCGTACAAAGGCCCCGTCTGCCCCGCCGCCCGACACAGCGCCGCGTGGAGCTGGAACTGGAGGATCTGCGCCACGAAGTAGCGAGCGTATGACGTGTTCGACGCCACGTGGTACTTGGCCCCCGGATCGAAGTCCTCCTCCGTGCGGGCCACCGGCGGCGCCACGCCCTGATAGCGCCGTCGCAACTCCCACCACGCAGCGTTGTACCGACTGGGCGGGATGGCCCCCGAAAACACCCCCCACCGCCACTTGTCCACCAGCAGCCCGAAGGGCAAGAAGGCGACCTTGGACAGCGCCTCCTGAAGCTGGGCGTTGACCAGCGCGTGGGGCGAGTCACTCACCTGCTCCAGCAACCCCACGTCGTGAAGATAGCGAGGCGTCACCGACAGCGCGATCGTGTCGCCGATCGCCTCGTGGAACCCGTCATTGGCGCCGTCTTGGAGGAGCACGGGCAGGTGGTGGTAGGCGTGGAAGTAATAGTCGTGCCCCAGCTCGTGGTGGATCGTCGTGAGGTCCTCCATCGTGGGGCGGATGCACATCTTCACGCGGAGGTCGTCGTCGAAGCTCACGTCCCAGGCGCTCGCATGACAAACCACCTCGCGGCCGCTGTCCTTGGGCGGCCGCTCGAACATGGATCGCTCCCAGAAGGTCGCCGGCAGCGGGTCCAACCCCAGCGACACGAAGAACCGCTCGCCCAGCCGCACCATCTTCTTGGGCGTGTAGCCCTGCGCCACCAGCGCGGGCCCCACGTCGAGGCTCGGCTCTCCCGGGAATGGCACCATGTCCCCGTAGAGGTTGGTCCACTCCTGGGCCCACATGTTGCCCAAGAGGTGGGCCGGGATGGGGCCCGTCGGCGGCACGATGTCCGGCCCATAGCGCGCGACGAGCTTCGCGCGCACGTGGCAGTGCAGCGCCCGGTACAGCGGCTCCATCTGCCTCCACAGCCGCTCCACCTGGGCCTCGAACGCCCCCGGCTCCATGTCGTAGCGCGCCCGCCAAAGAGCGCCCAGATCCGCAAACCCCGCCTGGCGCGCCCCGGCGTTAGCCAGGACCACGAAGCGCTCATAGCGCACCCGCAGCGGCCGCGCCGCCTCGCGCCAGCCCCGCCACACGGCCAGGAGCAGGGCCGGGTCGTGGCGCGTGGCCAGGACCTCCTCACCCGCGTCCAGCTCCCTACAGCGCCCGTCCGTCCCGGGCGCCGGCCCCGCCGCGAGGTCCGCCGGCCAGCGCACGGGCGGCTCGGCGTCCGCCGGGAGGCAGATCTTCGCCTTGCCGTAGAGAGACTCCATCTCGGTAGCCAGCCGTGCCAGCTCCGCGCGCTCGCCCGGGTCTTCGGGTGCCGGCAAGGACGTGGCGCGCCGGAGCAGCATGAGCTGCCGTCGCACCAGGGGCGGCAGCTCCAAGCCCTGGAAGCGCCGGCTCTCGGCAGCCGCCCGCGCCAGGAAGGCCATCGTTTCGGCCTTGGCGCGCTCCGCCGCCAGGTCGTGGGCGGGTGTGATGTCCGTCACCTGGGCCCACTCGGCCTGGGACTGGGCCACCCACAAGGCCTTGAGCTGGGCGTTCACCCGCGCCAAGAAGGACACCGCCTGAGCACCCGTGGCCTGGGGCGGGGACGCGTCCGCCGTGACAGGGCGGGTCGGCGGCGAGGAGGCGCACCCCAACCAAGCTGGCGTGAGCAGCACGGCGAGCAGGGCGCAGGCGCGCGCATGACGGGACATGGCGTCTCCTGGGGCAGCGGGAGGGGCGCGGTGGGGCAACGACCGGGCGGCGACGGCCTCAGTACGAGAAGTCGCTCCCGCCGATGAACTCCCGCAGGACGCTGTTGGCGGGCACGCCGTCGGGGAAGACCGGGACGAACATCTCCAGGAACTTGAGCAGCCGATAGGCCTGGACGCGCGAGGGGTGGTTGCGCGGGACCTCCAGCAGATAGCGCCAGGCGAAGGTGCGCAGCACGGACAGCTCGTAGACGAGCGCCGAGTTGAACACCACGTCCGCCTCGTCCTGGAAGGGGTAGATGTGCAGCTCCTCGCCACGACGGACGCTGGGCCAGCGCGCGATGGTGTCGCAGGCGCGCGTGCCGCGGTAGCGCCGGTCGCGGACGATACGCCGGATGAGGCGCGTGTCGGTCGTGGAGATGCGGTTGTGCTCGTCCACGACGAGCTGGGTGAGGGCGTTGATGAAGATGCGGTAGCTCGCCTCGCGCGGCAGGGGGCGCGTGAGCTCGGGGTTGAGGCCGTGGATGCCCTCCACGAGCAAGATCCGCCGCTCCCCCAGGCGAACCTCCCGCCACGTGCTCTGTGGCGCGCGCACGCCGCGCGTGAAGTCGAACTTGGGCACGCGGACGGCCTCGCCCGCGTGGAGGGCCGCGAGGTGCTCGTGGAGCAGCGGCACGTCCAGGGCCTCCAGCGCCTCGAAGTCGTACTCGCCGTTGGCGTCCCGCGGGCACTCGGAGCGGTCGCGATAGTAGTTGTCCAGGTTCAGGATGACGGGCTCGAAGCCGTTGACCTGGAGCTGCACCTTGAGCCGCATGACGAAGGTCGTCTTGCCCGCCGAGGAGGGGCCGGCGATGCACACGAAGCGCACGTCATCCCGCCGCGCGGCCACCTCGTCGGCGATGGCGGCGACCTTCTTCTCGTGGAAGGCCTCGGCCACGCGGATGACGTCCTCCAGGCGGTCCTCCAAGGTGGCGGCGTTGAGATCCCCCAACGTCCCCGCGCCGATGCGCCGGTTCCACGAGCGCGCCTCGTGGTAGGCGTCCCACAGGCGGCGCCCGCGGTGCTCGGGCGGGGCGTCGTCGGTGCCCGGGAAGACCAGCAGGAGCCCGGGGGGATAGGGCACCACGCGCGCCCCAGCCCCGTGGCGCGTCGTGGCGGCGTAGGGACCGTGGGCGATGTCCACGAAGTCCCCGAGGCTGACGATGGAGACCACCCGCGAAGGCCAGGCGTCCAAGAGCTTGTCCTTGGCGTCCCCCTGCCGCGTGAGGACGCGCCGCGCCCCCTCCACGGGGACCCCGCGCCGCTCCAAGGGCGTATCGCTATCGGCGAGCTCGGCCATGGCCGCCGTGAGCTCGTGGGCGATGGCGTCGAGGTCCACGGCCTCGGGCGGGGTCCCTGGCGGCGGCGTGACCTCGTAGAAGTGGCCGCCGAGCAGGGACTGTCCCACCTGGAAGCGCCACTCGGGGAGCCGCTTGCGCGCCGCCGCGTGCAGGAGCAGCGAGGCCGTGCGCTGGACCACCGCCCGCCCCTCGGGGTCCGTCGCGGTCACCGGGCGAATCTCCGCGTCCCCGTCCACGGTGGTGTCGAGCCCTACGAGGTGATTGCTCAAGGCGGCGGCGACGACCCCGCGCTCTTCGATGAAGACGGCCCCGAAGATCTCGCTGATTCGAGTGCCCGCAGGCACGTGGTAGGTCTGCTCGTCGACCCGGACGGTGATACGCGTCATGGGTTGTCCGCTCCCCAACTCCTAGAAGGCGCGTCTCCCCGGCTCTCAGCGACAGGGCGACACATGAAAAGAGGGGAGCCAGCGTCGCCAGCTCCCCTCTCTCCTTACCACCACGAGGCGGCCGCCGTCATGGGCGACCCGTGCTCAAGTGGGATCGCGCTCAGGTGGGGTCGGGCTTGGGCGTGGTGGGGCCCGACGGCGGCAGCTTGGGCTCCTTGATGAGGTCGCCGAGCTGGCTCGGGTCGCCGGTGAGCGTCTTGAGCCACGCGACGATCTGATCCACCTGCTTGTCCGTGAGCTGCTTGCCGAGCTGGTGGTCGGCCATCATCTTCACGGCCACCTTGAGGTCGGTGACGCTGCCGTCGTGGAAGTAGGGCGCCGTCTTCTCGATGTTGCGCAGGGACATGGCCTTGAACATCATCTTGTCCTCGGGCTTCTTCGTCTCCTCGAACTTGCCCTGATCCTTCTGGCTGGGCCACGGCTTCACCGCGCCGAGCTTCTGGAAGTTGGCCGCCCCGACGTAGGGGCCCGCGTGGCAGGTCACGCAGCCCGTCTGCACGAAGGCGTTGAAGCCGGCCTTCTCCTCCTCGGTCAGTGCCTTGGCGTCCCCGGCCAGGAACTTGTCCCAGCGCGAGGGGGTCACGAGCTTACGCTCGAAGGCGCCGATGGCCTTGCCCATGTTCTCGAAGGTGATGGGGTCGGCGGCGCCCGGGAAGGCGGCCTTGAAGAGCTCGGCATAGCCGGGGATGGACTTGAGCACGGCCACGACGGCGTCGCCCGAGGGCATGGCCATCTCCACGGGGTTCAGCACGGGCTGGGTCGCCTGGTGCTCCACGTTGGGCGAGCGCCCATCCCAGAACTGGGCCACGTGCCCGGCGGCGTTGTAGACCGACGGCGAGTTGCGCGGACCGAACTGCCCCTTGTGCCCCTGGGAGGTCTTCTTGGAGACCGCGCGCGTGTCCACGCCGAAGCCGGCGAGGTCGTGGCAGGTGTTGCAGGAGATCTCCTGGCTCTTGGACAGCCGCTTGTCGAAGTAGAGCATGTGGCCCAGCTTGACCTTGGCGTCGGTGACCGGGTTCGCGGCCTTGCTCTCGGGCGTCTCGATGACGCCCTTGGGGAGCTGCCCGAAGGCCGCCAGCATGCCCTTGTCCAACTTCACCGGCAGGACGGGCCCCGCCTTCTTCTTGGCGGCCCCACCCTGGCCTGCGGCGCCCTTGTCTCCCGACTTCCCGCACGCGCTCATGGTGAGCGCGCCAGCCGCGACGACCAGCACGGCGAGCTTCATCCAACGGTTCTTCATGGGCTCCTCCCTGACGGCTCTCATGGTTCCTCGCGGCGCCCCGCGAAGGGGAGCGCAGCGCTTCGCTCGGACGCGCGGCGGTGCTCGCCCGAAGCAGTCGAGCCCTTAGCAGAGCCGCGGCGGCCGGTCGAGCCTGGGGCCGCAAAGCCTGAGACCGCGGACACCACGGTGGGAGAGAAAAGAGGCCCACGAGCGAGCTGCGGGGAGGGGACCCGCAGCCCGCCCGTCGGGCGCGCACGCGGCCGGAGGGAGAGGCAGGGGAGGCTGACAGCCCGTTCTCCGGCGGCCGTGCGTTGTCACCCCTGCCCAACCCGGCCCCGGCGCCCCCTCTTCCCGCTTCCCGAAAAAAAGATCGTCCGAGGCGGCGAGACGGCATGCATGGCGGTGACGATGTGGCCCACGGACCGGCGGCGAGCGCCTCGCGACACGCCGCAGCGCGGGCGATTGCCCGTGACCCGAGCGCCCCGCTATAGTCTGCGAGCTGGCGGCAGGTCTGACCGCTCGCCCAGGACGCCCAGCCCGCCGCGCGCGGCGCCAACCGTAGGAAGGAACCCATGCACAAGCCCTGGAACTCTCTCGTGCTCTCGGCCTCGCTCGGCCTCGCGATCGCCCTCGCGGCCGCGGGTGGCTGCTCCAGCGACCCGGCCGCCCCGGCAGACACAGGCGACACCGCGGACGCGAGCGTGAGCGAGGACGTCGCTTCGGACGGCGCGAGCGAGGATGTCACGGGGGACGCGGACGCGACCGACGCCGCAGACGTCGACGACGCCGAGGCCACCTGCGAGCATAGCTGCCTGGACGAGTTCGGGCACTCCAAGAAGAACCTGTGCCCAGCCCCGGCGTCCGACTGGAACTGCGTGGACGGGTGCTGCGTGGCCGTCTTCAAGTGCGCCAACGACGCCGACTGCGAGGCCCAGGGGTTCGCCGAGGGGCAGTGCGATGACCCGCGCTTCGCCTGCCGCTGTGACGTGCCCACGGGGACCTGTCACGCCTGGTACTGCGGGATGGACACCGACTGCGAGGCCGGGGAGTCCTGTGTGGCCGGGAGCTGCCAGGTGACGGCCAGCGTCGAAGACCTCGCCCTCCGCGTGGTCACGCGCCCCACGGTCCTCACACCGGGGGCCACGACCCAGGTGCTCGTCGAGGCCTATGACCCGCTCGCTCCCGACGTCGCGCTCGCCGCGGACGTGACCTGGTCCTCGGACGCCACGGACGTGGCCGCCGTGGACGCCACCGGCCTCGTGACCGGGGGCGCGACCGCGGGGACGGCCACCATCACTGCGACCCTGACCGCGAACCCCGCGACGACGGCCTCGGTGGCCGTGCGCACGGTCGTGCCCGACGCCGCGGAGACCGCCACGATCCTCGTCGTCTCGGACACGGACGCCGCGCCCCTGAGCGGCAAGTACGCGCTCCTCGACCCGGCCGACGGGACACCGCTCGCCACCGGGGACCTCCCGGGCGACGGCGTGATCCGCTACACCCAGCCGCTGCCCGCGGGCGGCGTGGACGTGCACGTCTTCGCCGATGACGCCGACTGGGCGAGCTGGCTGGGGTTCGCGGGCGGCACGCTGCTCCTGCCGCTGGCGCCCACGGCCTATGGCGAGGTGGAGCTCAACAAGGACCAGTCCCTCAACCCGGACGCGACCACGCTGGAGGCCGTGAGCATCGTCAACGGCAAGCCGGACTTCGGCCTCTACGAACGCGAGGGCGAGTTCGTCGTCACCATCAGCAGCTTCGCCATGGGCAACTCCCTCATGGACTTCAACGTGGCGGCGCTGTTAGGCAGCGACGTCCGCCGCTACATCGACCCGGACTTCGCGCTGGGCGGCTTCGTGGACACCGACCAGATCTCGGACATCCCCGGCGGGCTCACCTTCGAGCTCTCGGGCCCGGCCATCCCCGACTTCTGGCTCACCGCCGCCGCCGGCACCCACACCCAGTGGACGTTGGGCGGACGCGCGGCCATGGACGACGTCACGCCCTACATGGACGACATTATCAACTCCATGAGCGGCAAGACCCTGGATTTGGGCAAGCTGGTCTCGGCCATCATCCCCATCTTCGCCAACTTCTGGTCCGCCGTGACGCCGGACATCACCGTGCCCGGCGACGGCTCCATGGAGATCACGAGTGTGACGCCCGTGCTGCGCATGCCGCTGGGCCTCACGACGCAGGTCACCATCCCCACCCTGCCCAGCATGGGCGAGATCGACGGGGCCCCCGCCTGGCCCGAGGCGGTCTTCATGCTCACCGGCGCCGTGACGCCGGACGGCTTCCTCGTGCCGCTGGGCATCAACGCCGGCACGGACACCGGAGACAAGGAGAAGGACCCCGCCGACGGTGTGGTGGACGCCAACGACAAGACCCCCGAGCTGGATCCCTTCGTCCTCCACACGGCCCCGCTGTTCGGCGGGCTCGGGGGCCCCAACACGGCCTACGGCGCCGCCATCGTGGCCCTGTCCGTGAACCCGGGCGGGGGCTCGGCCCGCCGTGACGCCGGCAGCGCCCTGCTCGTGCGCACCGAGCCCTCGACCACGCTCCCCGAGACGCTCGCCCTGCCCGAGTTCCTGGGCTTCTCGTTGGAGGCCCACTGGGATCCCACCGCACGAACCATCCACGCCCCCGCCGTGGACGGGGCGGATCTGGAGCGCGTGCTGTTCAAGGGCAAGCGCGGCCACAACTGGACCGTCTGGCTCGGCGCGGGCGTCACGGACGCCACCCTGCCGGTGCCGGCCGACCTGTTCGGGGGAGACGCGACCCTCGTGGACCGCGCGACGGATCAGGTCGAGATGGTCTTCCTCAACAGCCTGGACCTGGCCTCGGACATCACGCCCAGCGCCCTCACGGCGCCCGGCGGGCCCACGCTGGCAGCCCTCCTGCTGGCCGTGGACCGCGTGTCCTTCCTGGACATCCGTTAGCCGTCTCCCGCCCGCCGGCTGTCGCTCAGTCGGCGGACGGGCGCTCAGTGCACCGAGGGCATGGACGGGCTCGCGGAGTCGGTCAGCCCGCAGCGGCCTCCGCGGCTGGGGGTGGAGCCGAGGCCCCCACCTCCTCCTCGGAGGCCGGGGGCGTCCCCGGGGGTCGCGTGCCAGGGATGACGTACTTGGTCCCGCGGGCGCGGCCCACCTTCTCCAGGCGCCCCTCCTCCACGAGCCACAGGAGGTAGCGGCGGGCTTCGCGCTGGCCGATGCCCAGGGCCTTGGCGACGAAGCTGCTCGTGAGGACGCCGTGCTGGTGGGCGGCGGCCACGAGGATGTCGTCCAGGCTGTCCATGTCGACCTCCTCCATCGTGGGGATGGAGGTGGCCTCGGCGGCCTCCTCGATGATGTCCTCGGCGCGTCGGCGGGCCTGGCGGACGATGGGGGCGAGGACGTCGGCCACGCGGTCCGGGGGGATCTCCCCGGGCCCCGGCCCCAGCGCACGGATCACGGGCAGGGACTCGCTGGCGTCCAGGTCTTCCTTGCGCGCCCGGAAGCCGATGTGGGGCAGCACACCGCGCTCCCAGAAGCCGTCCAGGACGGCCTCCGCGGGCTCCAGGGCACCGCGCTCATCGGCGTCCTCCTCGGCTCCAGCCGCCCCCGCGCCGTCCTCGTCGTCGCTCGCGACGCCGCCCTTGGCCTCGTCACGACGGGCGCGGAGCTGCTCGATGAGCCACGAGCCCGGCCGCCCGCGGAACTCGAACAGCAGAAACGGGTCGGCGCCCAACGCCGAGGCCAAGGCGAAGTGCGTGGCGACGGCGTGGGTGCAACCCCGCGCCGTGTCCTCGTGACACGAACAGAAGTGCGTGAGATCGAGCAGATCGAAGGGGAACAGATCGATGCCCAGCAGGTCGAAGGCCTCGACCATGTCCTCGGAGATCCGCCCGTCCAGCAACAACGCCGAGAACCCCGGGTTGTCGGCGAGGACCTCGACCATCTCGTCCCAGCTCGCCTCGTGGAGCACGGGCTGGCGGATCTTCACGGCCAGCACGCCGCCCGTGTCGTTCTGGACCTCGGCGGTCACCAGCCCCGGGCGCACGGTGAGGTTCTTCACCTTACCCTTGCGCGCAAGCACCTTGCCGCGCCGGACCTGCTTGCGCAGATCCGTGGCGTCCTGCACGGGGTCTAACCAGCGTTGGGCGATCCAACTCTCCAGGTTCACGGATCATCCTCCAAGACCGCGTCCTGCCCCAGCTTGACCAGCTCGGCGAGGGCGCTGTCGTCCAGCTCCGAGATCCACGTCTCGTCGGTACCGATGATGCGCTCGGCGAGCGCCCGCTTGTCGTTGAGGAGCTGATCGATGTGCTCCTCTAGCGTACCCTGGCTCACCAGCCGGTGCACGGTCACGTCGCGGTGCTGCCCGATGCGGAAAGCGCGGTCGGTGGCCTGATCCTCCACCGCGGGGTTCCACCAGCGGTCGTAGTGGAACACGTGGTTCGCCCGGGTGAGGTTGAGACCCGTGCCCCCTGCGCGGAGGGACACCACGAGCACCGGCGGCCCGTGCTTGCTCTGGAAGTCGGCGACCATGCGGTCGCGGCGCGTGCGGTTGAGCCCGCCATGCAAGAAGGGCGCGCGGATCTTCAGACGCTCGCTCACCACCTGGCTCAAGATCTCGCCCATGACCCGGTACTGGGTAAAGACCAGCGCGTGCCCGTCCTGGTCCAGCACCTCGTCGAGGAGCTCCAAGAACCGGATGAACTTGCCCGAGCGCCGGGGCGAGAGCTTGCCGTCCTTGAGGAAGTGCGCGGGGTGGTTGCAGATCTGCTTGAGGGCCGTGAGCATGGCGAGGACCCGACCCCGCCTCTCCATGGCCGCCTCGGCCGCGGCGATCTCCTGGAGCCCGCGCTCGATGGTCGCCTGATAGAGCGCCGCCTGCTCCCGCGTGAGGGGACAGTAGCGCACGAGCTCGTCCTTCTCGGGTAGCTCCGGCGCGATGGTCGGGTCCTGCTTGGTGCGACGGAGGATGAACGGCGAGGTCACCTTGCGCAGCCGCTCGGCCACCTCCGTGTCGCCGTAGCGCTCCACCGGCAGGGCGAACTGCTTGCGGAACCCCGTGCGCGTCCCCAGCAGGCCCGGGTTCAGGAAGTCCATGATGGACCACAGCTCCGCAAGGCGGTTCTCCACGGGGGTACCCGTGAGCGCCGCGCGCCGGCGCGCCACGAGCTTCCGCACGGCCTTGCTCTGCCCCGCCTCGGGGTTCTTGATGTTCTGCGCCTCGTCCAAGACCACGAGGTCGAAGGTGAAGCGCGTCATGAGCGCCTCGTCCCCGCGCACCAAGGCGTAGCTGGTGATCACCACCGCCCCGCCCTCGTCCCCGCAGCGCCGCCGGAACTCGCGCATGCTCTGGGCGCGCCCCGGGCCGTGGTGGACGACCACCCGCAGCTCCGGCGCGAAGCGGTGGATCTCGCGCCGCCAGTTGCCGATGACGCTCGTGGGGCTCACGACCAGGAACCGGCTGCGCTTGCGCGCTTCGTGGATGCGCTGCATGAGGGCCAGCGCCTGCACGGTCTTGCCGAGCCCCATGTCGTCGGCCAGGCACGCGCCGAAGCCCAAGGAGGTGACCATCTCCAGCCAGCTATACCCGCGCGTCTGGTAGGGGCGCAGCGTGGCCTGGAGGCCCTTGGGTACATCGAGGTCCCGCTTGCGCCGACTCAAGCCCTGGCTCTGGAGTGTGTTCACCGCCCGCGCGAAGCTGCCATCGCAGACCACCTCGGCCAGATCGCCCGGCGCGTCCGGCACGTCCACCTCGCCGGCCAACGCGAGCCGAAGCGCCTCGGCCGCCCCCAATGTCCCGCCCCCCTTCTGGATGAGCGCCTTGAGGCGAGCGACGTCGTTGGGGTCCACCGCAATCCACCGCCCCCGGTGGTAGACCAGGGGAGCGGCCGACTTGGCCAGGCGCAGGAACTCCTTGGCCGTGAGCGTGTCGTCCCCGAGACTGGCCTCCCACTGATAGTGGATGAGCTGCTCCAGGAGCTTGGAGCCGCCGCGGTCGTTCTCGTCCGCGGCCCGAGAGCGCACCCCCACCCGAATACGAGCGCGCACACGGCGCTGGCCGACGCGGGACAGGGCGCGCGGGATCTCGATGGGGTAGCCGCCCCGCTCCAGGCGCAGCCCGGCCTTGGTGAGGAACTCCCACGCCTCGTCCGCGCCCACCTCCACCGAGGCCGGGAGCCCCTCGCTCAGCGCCCTCTCCAACGGTGGGAAGACGCGTGAGCAACGCGCCAGCGAGGCGAGCAGGGTCTCCTCGGGGCGGCGCCACGTGGCCGCCAACGCCCGGGCGCCCTCGTCGCCGTCCTTGAGCGCCTGGACCGCCACGCGGGACTCCCCCGTGGGCGACAGGAGGTGGAAGCTCACGCGCCAGGGCTCGTCCGCGCTGGGAGGCTCGTCGAGCCGGAAGCTCACCATGGGCCGGTCCCCCGCCCCCAAGGTGGTCACCGGCGCCGTCCAGCGGGCCAGGTTCTGCGGGAGGTGGCGCTCGCTGATTCCCTGAAGCTCGAAGGTCGACCGCGGGCCGCTGAGCGCCCTCCCCAGCCGCCGCACCCAGGCGTCCCCCTCGGCGGGCAGCGGCGCCGTCTCCTCAGTGGGCGCGCGGACCAGGCCATCCGCCGCGGCGTCGATAAACTCCGCCAGCGCCGCACCGGCCGTGAGCACGCGCGGCCCCTGGCCGTTGTCCTCCGCGATCCACGCCCGGGCCGCGCCCGGCATGGCGTGGAGCAGGCCCGTGATGCGCAGCCGGTCCTCGCGCCGCACGGGGGCCGCGCGCCAGGCCGCGTGGGCTACGCCGTCGTCGTCCCCGGGCGCCAGATAGGGCACTACCTGCTCATTCTGGACCGCCTCGACCACCCACTTGGAGGCCAGGGCCCACACACCCACCGACGGAGACAGGTCCCGCAGCGTCGCCATGGGCAAGGCCGCCAGCGTGCGCATGGCCTCGGCCGCCGGCAGCCACCAGCCCGTCGCCTCGAAGGGTTTGAGCTTCCCGCGCTTGTTGGGGCCCGCCAGCGGCACGTCTTCGCACCGCTGCCCGCGCGAGAAGGCGGGCTGGAGAGAGGGGGGGAGCTTCCGGCGGCCCTGCACCCAGAGGAACAGACCGGCCGCGCCTTCGTGGCGCACAAAGGTAAGGTTCGCTTCAATCACTGGTATCGATCCATCCGTGGATCTCAACGTCTAGCAGAAGCCGCGCGGAGGGGCCAGAAGCAATCCGCATGGTGGGTTGCACACCAGCCACTTCGCCGCCGCGCCCCCCCCGCGGCGACGCCCAAACCGGCCCAGAGGCCTGGGTCAGAACCGGACCCCGGCGGACACGGTGGCACCCCCGTGCGTGTGATTGAACAGCCGCAGGTCCAGAGCCACGAACAGCCCCCGGGGCCGGGGGCGGAAGGCCGCCCCCGCGCCGAGCATGAAAAGCGGCTGGGCGTCAGGCCGTGACCACCGCACCTCCCCCCGGCGGGGATCTGCGAGCCCATCTCCCAGGGCGACACCCGCCCCGGCGATCGCGTAGGGCGCCAAGGGCCCGAAGCGCCCCAACACCTCCCAAGCCACCTCCGCCCACACCACCGGGAAGGTCGCCCGCGCCATGCTGTCCGGCGCCGCGGCACCCGCCGCCAGCGAGAAGCGCCAAGGCCCCCGCGCCACCCCCACAGCCCCATAGAAGGCGTGCCCGAGTTCGGAAGCGGCTGCCCAGGGGAGCACGGCCCCACCCCCCACGGCGAGCTCCAACGTCCAGGCTGGCTCGGGCGCCGGGGCAGCCTCGGGCGCGGATGGCGCAGACTCGGGCGGCGCTGGGGACGGCGGGGCCTCCGCCGCCGCGGACCCTCCCGAGGAGGCGACGAGCCAGAGGGTCAGCGCGCTCACACACGCCAGCGTCAGGCCGTGGCGCAGCCTCCAAGCCGCTCCCCGCCTCCCCGCATCGGGCATCACCGGGCCTCCGCCGCGGTCCGGTACTCGTCCGCCAGCTCCGCGTAGTGGGCAGCGCTCTCCTCCAGAGACTCGATCTCCGCCTGGGTGAGCGGGCGCTTGACCCGCGCTGGCGAGCCCACCGCCAAGGTGCGCGGCGGGATGATCGTCCCGGGCGTGACCAGCGCGCCGGCTCCCACGAAGGCCTCCTCGCCCACCTCCGCGCCGTCGAGGACGGTCGCCCCCATGCCGATGAGGGCCCGCCGCCGCACCGTGCACCCGTGGAGGATCGCGCGGTGGCCCACGGTCACGTCGTCCTCGATGACCAGGGCGAAGCGCCCGCCCGTGACGTGGAGCACCGAGAGGTCTTGGATGTTCACGCGCGCGCCCACCCGGATGGGCATGACGTCCCCGCGCACGACCGCGCCGTACCAGACGCTCGTGTGGGCGCCCAGCACGACGTCCCCGATGACCCGCGCGGTGTCCGCGACGAACGCGGCCTCCCCCAACGTGGGCCAGGTGCCGCGGAAGGGCACGAGGCCGGGCCGGAGAGCCAGCGGAGGGTGCGCGCTGGGGCGTGGTGCGGACATGCGACCTCCGAGTTGCGGCGCGTTGAGCGGCCCCATGCCCTCTGCTATGGTCCGCCCAGCGACGGACGATAGCGGATGCCCTGCTCGTCGCCAACCCGCGGAGCCGCCGATGCGTTTTCCCCTCTCCAACGTCCTCAGCCCTTCGTCGTTCCCGCTGCGACCCTCGGAGGCCCCGAGCCCGACCGCGGCGCGGCGTCGAACCGCCGGACTCCGGCCCCCGGGGCCGGGTGGGGCCTCCCCGGCGACCGGGCGGCCTCGGCGCGGCCCCACGACTGGAGCCGCCTGGATCGCCGCGGCCGCCTTCACGTGGGGTGCGTTCGGTGCGCCCGTGGCCCGCGCCGAAGAGTCCAACACGCGTGAGGTCGCGGTGATCTCCGTGTCGCCCAGCGCCCAGGACAACGCCGAGATCCTCCACGACGTCCGCCTCGCCATCCAGGCTCACGCGAACTACCGCCTCAAGGATCTCCACGCGGTGCTCAACGCCGGGGGCGAGGTCCAAGACCAGAACAACGTCAAGACGGCCGAGGCCTTCGTGAAGGCCGGACGCGCCGCGGCCAAGGCCGGGGACTACGAGGACGCCGCCGAGCAGTTCGAGAGCGCCGCCCAGCTCATGGAGCAGAGCTACGCCCTGCTGCCCAACGCGCGGTCCTTCCAAGACCTGCTCCTGCAGCTCGGCGCCGCGCGCCTCGCGAGCGGAGACAAGAGCGGCGCCGAGGCGGCCTTCAAGCGCGCCGCCATCCTGCGGGCGGACCTGTCGCGCACGGACGTGGGCCAGACGGCCGCCCAGGCCTACGAGGACGCCAAGGCGTCGGTGGCCGAGCTGGGGCTCGGCGCCGCGACGATCACGACCGTGCCGCCCGCCGCAGAGGTCTACGTGGACGGACGCTACAAGGGCATCTCCCCCGCCACCGTGGCCGGCCTCCGTGCCGGTCCCCACATGGTCGCCGTGTTCAAGACCGGCTTCGCGCGCCAGTCCGCCCAGATCCAGGTGAGCAGCGACGAGATGACCGACGAGACGATCGAGCTCAAGGCCGCTCGGCGCAAGCTCCTGTTCGATCAGCTCAAGGGGCAGCTCACGGCCGAGCTCGACAAGCTCCAGGGCACGCCCCCGCGCGGAGGGGACGGCGTGCGCCAGATCGCGGCCCTGCTCTTCAGCGAGACGGCGGTCATCGTGCGCCTGTCCGGAGCGCCCGAGGCCAAGAAGGTGGAGCTCTTCGCCTTCGACACGGGCTCGCAGATCCTGCTGCACAAGGTCTCGGGGACCGTGGACTGGAGCTACCGGAACAAGGCGGCGATCCGCAAGCTGGTGTCCAAGCTCCTGTCCTTCGACTACGCCGTGGCCCTGGGCGGAGACCGTGAGGGCACGGCCGGCGCAGGCGGCGGAGGCATCACCTCCAAGTGGTGGTTCTGGACCTTGGTGGGCGTGGGCGTCGCGGGCGTGACGGCCGGCGTGGTGCTGGCCGCCCTCCCGGGCGAGGAGCCTCCCCCCTTCCCCAAGGACGGCAGCGGCGCCGTCGTCATCTCGTTCTGAGCGCGCTGTCCCTCTGAGCGTCGCGCTCCGCCTGGGCGCGACGAGCCAGGCGAGCCAGGACGATCCCCTCGCGGAGCGCGGAGTCGAGACCACGCCGGGCTCGAAGGCGCGGCCAAGCGCGTGCGAAGCGGAGACACGGCGGGCGGCGGCCCTGCAAACCGCCGCCCGCCGCTGGGCGCGCGACGTCTCTCAGGGCGCCACATAGTAGTTCAGCGACGCCCCCGTAACGCCAGCGCCCGCGGGGTTCGCCTGACCGCTGGGGCCCCCCGCCCCGCCCGCCCCGCCGGTGACGGTCGTCTCGGGGAGAGCGAAGGTGTTGCTGCCGTCGTAGCCGAGGTTCCACGTGCCCGGGGCGCCAAAGACGGCCAGCCCGAAGCTCGCCCCGCCAGCGCCGCCGCCACCGCCGCCGCCCGCGCCGCCCACCCCTCCGCGGCCGCCGTCGCCCGCGCGGAAGTCGATCCAGAAGCCGTTGGAGTCGCCCCCCACG
>CAYZID010000128.1:0-15981 GCA_964478315.1 uncultured Myxococcales bacterium
GCCCGGGGGGGAGGTTCGCGGGGGCCCGCTCACCAGGCCACCTCCGGGATCTCGCCACGGGCCGTGAAGCGTCGGCCGGCTCCGCGAGCCTCCAGGACGAGGGCAAGGGCCAAGGGGCCGGGCCCGGGCGTCCAGACCGCCACGCAAAGCCGCACCTGGCCGGGGCCCGGAGGGCCCTCGGGCCCGCCGAGGCCGTCGCAGGGCCCCCAGGCCCATCCTTGGACCGCCCCCGGTGCCGACCCGGACGCTTGAGGTGCCGCGTCCGTGCTCCCCGTCGCCCCGTCCCCGGGCTCGACCACAGGGCTCCCCACGACCACGAGGGGGCCCGAGGCGTCTTCGGGGAGCTGGACCGAGAGCTGGACGAGCCCGGTCGTGCCCGCGCGCAGGGCCGTGGCCTCGACCGTGAGGGGGGCGTCCTCGCGGTGGGGGACGGGGAGCTCGCCGTAGCCGTCGCAGCCCCCGGTGGCCGACGCGGCGAGGGGGAGGGCTCCCGCGAGGATGAGGAGCAGGAGTCCCAGGGGGCGGGGGAGGTCGCGGGCGGTCATGGGCGGCACCACCTTGGGGAGGCCACGAGCCCGGCCGCATGGGCCTCGCAGGCGCTCATGGGGGGGGCCAGGGGCGCCCCGTCGGGGGCGCAGGCCGTGGGCGCGGCGAACTCCGAGGGGGACAGGCACGCCGCCGTGGGGACCTCGCACGCGCCGTCGTCCGTGGGGCACCCGCGGGCGTCCAGTGAGGGGACCTCCCCCTCGGGGCACGCAGGGGCCGACGTGTCGCAGCAGGGCCCCTCCTGGGCGACGCCCACGCCAGCGCAGTGGGCCAGGCAAGCGTTGGCGTAGGTCTGGCCGTCCTCGCCACAGACCGGCGCGTGGAGGGAGGAGCACCCGCAGTCCTGGGGCGACGGGAGGAGGCAGCGACCCGTGAGGGGCCCGTCGAGGGCGCAGGCGTCCTGGAAATCGGGGGGGCTCGGTCGCTCGGCGTCGGCGGGGGCCGGACAGTCGCCGTCGTCCTGGCAGGGGAGGGCGCAGGGGCCCCAGGTGGCGTCGGAGGCGCCCAGCCACAGGGCCATGCAGGGGGTCCCCGTCGTCGCGCTCCCGCCGAGCGCGGGGAGCTGCGCGCAGACCGTCGCCCCCGAGGAGGGGCAGTCAGCCGGGGGCGCGGGGGCGCAGGCGCACACCGCGCAGGCGCCGGGCGACGCGGGGGAGCCGCTGAGCAGGAGGCCCCAGGGGCAGTCCAGGTCGCACGCGGGGGGGGGGCGCCGACACGGCTCCACGCACGACGCGGGGTACAGGACGCGAGCCCCGGCGCAGCGGGCGTGGCAGCGGTTGCGGTAGGTGACGCCGTCGCTCCCGCACACGGGGGCGTCCTCGTCCCCGCAGGCGGGGCAGTCGCTCGCGGCAGTGGGGAGCCGGGGGGCGCAGGCGCAGGTGGGGCACCCGGCCTCATCGAGCGCGCGGGGGCCCGCACATGGCTCGGCACACTCCGCGTCCGTGTGGGCGGGGCCCTCGGGGCAGCTCGCGGCGCAGGGACCGTCGCGGACCGGGGTCACCCCGGCGCACAGCGCCTCGCAGGCCGTGGCCCAGGTGTTCCCGTCCGCGCCGCAGACCAGATCGTCGGGGACCCCATCGCAGCGGCACGCTGGAGACACGCACGCCCCCCAGGGGCCGGGTTGATGCTCGGGGTCGCAGGCTCGGTCGGCGCGGCACTCGCAGGTGAGGCACCCCCGCTCATCGCGTAGGAGAGCGCCGTCGCAGCGGGCGTGGGGGCAACCCAGCTCGGCGAGGGAGGGGCAGGAGGCGGAGGGGCCCGCGTCACAGCCCTGGGAGCACGCGACCTGGAGCTCATAGGGGGTCGTGCGGGGGCCCGAGGGGCCGGGACGCGTCGCCACCACCAGGAGGTACTCCCCTCCGGCGTCATCGGCCGTGAGCGAGAGGGTCGCCGCCGTCCCGGCGCTGGAGCTGACCTCGAGGGCGCTGCAGGCGGGGTAGCCTCCCTGGGGGTCCCGGGGCCCGTAGGCGATGAGTACCGCCTCGGCGCCGCGCACCGTGGCGGACACGGTGACCTGGGCTCCGGGGGGGAGGGGGAGGGGGTGGGCCGCGAGCCCGCCGGGCGCCAGGGCTCCGGTGGCCTTCACGATGGTGGACAGCGGGTGGAGGGTCGGGCCCACCGTGAGCGCCGCGGTGGCACCCGGAGCGAGGACTGGGCAGGCGAGGCCCGCGGTGGGGCGCTCACTGCAACCCGCCAGGGTGTGGGTCGCTCCCGCGAGGAGGGCCAGCGCGGCCAGCGCGGCGGTGCCGCAGCGCGCTGGGCGGCGGAGTGAGCGGCGGCTACTCGGCAAACTCTCTCCCGAGGCGCGTGTGGAGCTCTTGCTCGACGCGTCCCTTGAGGGGGCGCGCGAGGAGGCTCAGATCCACGGACACGTGGACCTGGGAGTCGTCGACCCGGAAGGCGCCCTTCCACCCGCGGCCCTTGGCCTCCGCCCCGTCGGCGGTGGGGCGCACCGATTGGACCAAGTTGGGGCGCTCCTCCCGGAGCGCGTCCACCATCTGGACGACCCGTGTCTGGGCGTCATCGCGCGTCGTGTGGTGGCTCCTGTGGATCTCGATGGTCGCCATACGCTCGCCTCGGTCTCAGTCTCAGGCTCGAATCCGGGGGCTCGCGCCAGACGCCATCGCGCGCCCGTCGCTCACCCGGTGGGGACGTTTCTAGCAGCAGCAGCCGGCCCGTCGCAACGAGTCGCAAGGCCATGCGACTCCTCCCCACGGCTTGACGGGCCGGGCGGCGTGCGAAACCTTGGGCCCTGTTGGACCGCACTGCCCGCGAGGGGCCGGGGGAGAGCATGGGTGGGAAGGACTACTACGCCGCGCTGGGTGTGAGCCGCACGGCGAGCGCCGAGGAGATCAAGCGGGCCTATCGAAAGCTCGCCCTCAAGTACCACCCCGACCGTAACGAGGGAGACCCCAACGCCGAGGCGCGGTTCAAGGAGGTCAACGAGGCCTACGCCGTCCTGAGCGATCCCGACAAGCGGGCGCAGTACGATCGCTTCGGCGCGGACGGTTTCGGCGCGCGCTACACGGAGGAGGAGATCTTCCAGAACGTGGACTTCGGGAAGATCTTCGAGGACCTGGGGTTTGGCGGGTTCGACGTGGGGCAGCTCTTTGGTGGCCGTGGGTGGCGGGGGCGGCGTGGCGCCGGGCGGTCCGGGCGCGCCCCGGCCCCGCGCGGTGAGAACGTGGAGAGCGCGCTCACCATTGGGCTCCACGAGGCGTTTCATGGCTCCGAGCGGACCCTGACGGTGAACGGACCCACCGGGCCCGAGACGATCACCGTGAAGATCCCTCGGGGGATCACGACCGGGAAGAAGCTCCGTGTGCGGGGCAAGGGACGGCCCGGGCCCACGGGCGAGCGGGGCGACCTCTTGCTCAAGGTCGAGGTGGCCGAGCACCCGGTCTTTCGCCTCCGGGGCCGTGATATCGAGATGGACCTCGAGGTGCCCATGACCACCGCCGCGCTGGGTGGGGCTGTGGAGGTGACGACCCCAGGCGGGGAGACGCGGTCGCTCAAGATCCCACCCGGGACGAGCTGCGGCCGCCGCATCCGGGTTCGTGGACACGGCTTCCCCGCGGCGGGGCCAGGTGAGCCCGGCGATCTCTACGTGCGGGTCATGGCCGCGCTGCCGCGCGAGCTCACCGAGGAGCAACGAACCCACCTGGAGGCCCTGCGGGACGCCGGTTTGTGACCTCCCTCGCGCTGCCCTGCCCTTGGAGCTGTTTTCGGTTGACACGGCCCGCCGCGCGGCTACTATCGCCGCCGCCTGTGGGAGCGCGAGGCGCGCGCACGGGCGCGAGGCTTTTCGGCCAGGTAGCTCAGTTGGTAGAGCAGGGGATTGAAAATCCCCGTGTCGGCGGTTCGATTCCGTCCCTGGCCACCAAGCCGCGAGAGGCGGTCGCTCGGTACACCGAGTGACCGCTTTTTTGTCGTGGCCGTCGACGGGGCGCGCGGCCAGGCCGACGGTCGGGTTCTCGGGCGAGGTGGACCGGTGCCACCCCCTGGCGTGCAGGATAGCCAAGGGCTGGCGTGGTCTCTACAGCTCCGCCGCGAGCGCCTGGCCGGGCCCGTGGTCCGGTGCCGCCGCCAGGAGCTTCTTGACCGTCTGACGGGCCTTGGCCTTCTTGCCCAGGCGAGCGTACGCCAGTGCTAGGTTGTACAAGGTGTCCAACCGCATGGACGGATCGGGCAGCTTGTCGCTCTGCATCATGAGGCTTTGGTGGACCTTCATGGCCTTGTCCCAGCTCTCGCGGCGAGTGAGCAGTCGGCCGTAGTCCACCAGGTTCGGCAGGTAGCGCCCGTCTGCAGACAGCGCCATCTTGTAGTATTCCAGGGCCTTGTCGTCGTCGCCCAGCTTCTCCAAGAGGGTCCCGAGCTCGTGGGCGCGTGGGGCCAGGGCGGCCGTCTTCTTCTTGGCCTCCAGGTAGTTCACGAGCCACTCGAGTCGCGGGACCACCTCCGCCATCTGACCGCGCTCGCGGTAGTAGCCGATCATGAGCTCGGCCAGGTCGGGGTGCTCACCGCCCGCCTCACGCGCCGCCTCCACCCACCGAAGGAAGCCCTCGTCGTCTTGGAGGTGGGTGCGGTGCAGTGTAGCCAGCGCGATGGCCGCCTCGCGCTTGGCGCTCCGGGTCGTCGCCGCCGCGTAGTCGGCTTGGAGGACGCGCTCGAGCTCCTCCCAGTTGCCCGTCTTCTCCAGGACCTCCTCCATGAGGGCGCGGAGGTCCGCGTCGTCGGGCCGCAGGGACTGCGCCTCGAGGAGAGGTCGGAGCGCCATCTCCGCGTCGCCCCGCTGCTCGAAGTACAGGCGGCCCAGGTTCACCAGTGCCTCGAAGCGGGCTGGCCCCTTCGTGGCCCTGAGGATGTCCCGCAGCAGCTCCTCCGCCGCCTCCACCTCCCCCCGGGCTGCACGGATGCGCGCCAGGAGCGCCGAGGCTTTGGTGTGCCCGGGCGAGGCCGCCCGGACCTCTTGGAGGAGCTTCATGGCGCGGTCGTCGTCGCCCAGCCGCGTGCTGTACGTCTCCGCAGCGAGCACCAAGAGATCGAGCCTCGCGGCGGCGCTGTCCTCGCGCTCGGCCTTGGCCTCGTACAGCGCCGCCAGCCGTTCGTAGAGCCCGTGGCGGTGGCTCAGGCGGATGAGCTCATCCAGGGCCTCCTCACGCTCTGGCGCGATGGTCCGCAGGCGCTCCAGGAGGGTCACCGCACGCCCGTGGTCCCCGAGCTTGCCCTCGGCGATGGCGGCCGCCTCCTGGAGCCAGGCTGGGTCCGGCGGGCTGGTGTGCTCAGTGCGCAACTCCAAGAGCTGCACGAGCTTGTCCCAGAGTTCCAGCTCCCGGTAGTGGCGTGTGAGCTCCACCGCCGGGCCTGGCAGCTTGGGATCCGCGCGAAGGGCGCGCTCGAACGCGTCGATGGCGCCGTCCACGTCCTTGAGAGAGCTGTCTCGGAGCAACCCCAAGGCCATGAGCGTGGACGCCTCCTCCTCGGGGGATTCGGCTACCTCGGCCCGTCGCGCCAAGAGCTCGGCGAGCTCGTCGAAGCGGCGCTCGGCCTGATAGAGGGGCACGAGTCGGCCGCTCGCCTCGGCGTTGTAGGGGTCCACCTCCAGGGACGCCTCGCAGGCCCGGATCATGAGCTGCCGGTCCCCGAGGTCTTCCCCGGCCGCGTACACGTCGCGCCACAGCCCGAGCTGGTCCTCGGGGGCCATGATCACCGCCGCCGCGCGCTCGGCGAAGACGAGGAGCTTGTCTCCCTCTCGCAGCTTCCGGTGGAGGCGCACGAGCCCCACGAGCGCCGCGCGGTCATACTCGTCGATCGCGAGGACATCCTCCAGGCGGGCCACCGCCTCGGACGCGTCTCCGAGACGCAGCTCCGCGACTTGGCTGAGCTGGAGCAGGAGCCGACGACGATCCTCTTGGGTAGCGGCGCGCTCCACGCCCGCCCGGAGCGCCCGCGCCAGGTCTGTCCAGGCGCCTAGCTTGTGAGCGACGCGGCCCAGCTTGGAGAGCAGCTCCGCGCTGCCCGCGCCGCCCTCCTCGGCGGCTCGGACGTACCAAGGGAGGGCCCGCTGTGGCTGGCCGAGCCGTTCGGCGCAGAGGTCGCCGAGCTCCTCCAAGGCCCCCACGCGGTCCGCCCCGGCCGGCAGCGCGCCGGCGCGAGCCTCCAGGGCCTCCACCAACTCCACCCAGCGCTCGCCCGCCCGCAGGGCGGGGATGACCGCCTCGGCGGCGGCGGCGGCGGCCTCCGGTCGGGCCAAGAGCCCCCGCAGCCGGGTCCACGCCTCTCCATTGTCCGGGTCGAGGCTGAGCACCTGCGCGAGCGGCGCGACGGCCTCCGCCGCGTCCCCGCCCTCGCCCTTGAGCGTGGCGAGCTCGAGCAGCAAGGGGACACGTTCAGCCGGATCGAGCCCCTCGGCGCGGAGGGCCAGCAGCTCAGCGAGCCTGGAGCGCTCACCGAGCTGGCGGTAGATGGCCTCGAGGGCTCGCGAGGCCACGGCGTCATGGGGGTCCAGAGAGAGCACGCGGCGGAGCGTTTCGGCCGCGCCCTCGGGGTCCTGGAGCCCCCCTCGCTGGATCTGCGCCTCCCACAGCAGGTGCTCGCGCGCCACGGCCCCGCCGGGGTGCGCCTTGGCGACCTCCTCGGCCACGGCACACACCGCGCCCCAGGCGTTTGCTCGCTTGCCCAGGGAGCTCAGCAGCTTGCGCAGCTTGTCCGCATGCTCGGGCGCTGTGGCTACGGCCACCAGCGCCTCGCCGGCGATGGCGATGGCTCCCTCGGGGTCTTGGGCCTTGGCGAAGGTGAGCTCTGCGCGTCGGATCCCGAGCCGGGCGATCTCCTCGGGGCTGGTCGCCTCACGGGCGCGGACGGCCAGAACCTGGCCGATGTGCTCCCAGTCCCGCCGAACCGCCAGGCGCGGTTCGAGGAGGCGCGCCGCTTCGCTGCGCGTGAGCTCGTCGTCGAGGAGGGCTAGGAGCCCCTGGACGAGGGGCTCGGGCCCTGGGCCGGGCCCCGCCGCCTCGTCGGCCTCGGTGAGCAGCTCCAAGGCGGCCGCTGGCTGCCCCAGGTGGGTGGCAAGGATGAGGCCACGCTCGGCCTGCATCTCCGTCCGCTTGGCCTCGTCGTCGAGGATCTCACGCAGACGGCCCAGGAGGATCTCAGCCGCCTCCCACCGCTCGCGCTGGCGCTCCACGCGCAGGAGGCTTGTGAGCGCGAAGCGGTGCTGGGGTTCCAGGGCGAGGATCGCCTCGCAGGAGGCCGCCGCGCGGTCCAGGTCCTTGAGCTTGAGCTCCTCGAGCTGGGCGCGCTTGGCCAGGAGCTTGACCCGCTCCCCGCGGCTCAGCTCCTCGTCGCCGGCGGATCCGTCGGGGTCGGCGCCGGCCTCGCGGCCCCCCTCCAGCGCGAGATCATAGACGGCGACCAGCTCGTCGAAGGCGCCGGCGCGGGAGAGCAGCGTCTCAAGCCGGCGGCGCAGGTCTGGATCTTGGGCCGCCTGGGGCAGACACGCGCGGAGCATCTCCAGCGCGCCCGCTTCGTCCCCCTGGTGGTCCATGCGCAGCACGCCCAGGCGCGCCTGGATGGACAGCTTCTCTTGGGCGTCTCGCGCGATGGGGAGCCACAGCGCGAGGACCCGTGCCTCCTCCTGGGGTTGATCCGTGGCCTCGTACCACGTGGCGAGACGCTCGATCGCCTCGCGCTCGTCCGGGCGGGCGGCCAGGGCGCGCTCCAGGGGGGCCACCGCGTCGGCGGGGCGGCCCAGCTTGTCCGCCAGGAGGAGCCCCCCGGCCAAGAAGCTCGCGGCGGCCGCGTCCCCGTCGCTCGCGCTGCGGGCCCGGTCGCGTAGCACCTCCCAGGCGCGCTCTTGGTCCGCCGGCGCCGTGATGAGGCGGTCCACGACCTCCATGACGTGAGGCTCAGGCCCCAGGAGGGCCAAGGCCTCCAACGCCGCGTCGACCGCGGCCTCTGCGCTGTGGGCCTCCTCGTAGAGCGCGGAGAGCGCTAGGCAGGTCGCGCCGCGCTCCTCCGGGTCTTCCACCAGCCGGAGCTTGGCCCTCACCAGGAGCGGTTCGTCCACGGGGGTGTCGCTGCTCGCGTGCCCCTCCACGAGCGCGGCCACCGCTCCCAGCGCTTGGGCTTGGGCTGGGGCCAGGCGTTCACCGCTGGACTCCCACGACTCCGCTCGCTCCAGCAGGCGCTGGCACTCGGCGACCGCCGGCGCGAAGCCGGGCGCCGCGGCGAGGATCTTGTCCAACTCCTCGGCGGCGCGGGCGACCCCTTCGGGCCGGGCCCCCGCCACGGAGGCGAGGCGCACGGCGACGGCGCGCGCCTCGTCATCGGTGGGCGCCCCCTCGATCCACGCCCGCAAGAGCGCTTCCAGGGGACCCGGGTCGCCGAGCTCCTCATAGAGGTCCGCGAGCGTTGCGTAGTCCTCGCGTGCCCCCGTGAGCTCCACGAGGGACTGGAGCGGCGCCACGGCGTCCTGGGGGCGCCCCAGGGTCTCCCGTAGGAGGGTCGCCTGCTCCCGCAGGGCGCGCGCCCGCTCCTGGGCGTCGAGCGTGGCCTCCGCCTGGGCGCCCAGGTGATCCGCGAGTTCGTCCCATCGCCCGCCCTCGCGGAGGATCGCGGCCACGGCCTCCCGCGCGGCGGCGTGCCGCGGGTCTTGTGCCAGGGCCGCGCGGTAGCGCGTCAGCGCCGCCTCGGCGTCGCCCATGTGCTCCGCGTAGATCCGCGCCGCGCGGGCCAGGCGGTCCGGCGTGCCCGCCGGTCCCTGGTTCAGCGCGTCGTAGGTACCCGCGACGTCGCGCCACGAGGCCCCCTCCGCGCCTCGGGAGGCGAAGGCCTCGAGCTCGTCCAGCTCGGCGTCCAGGTCTTCGTCTCCCCGCGCGGCCCGGGCGGCCACGAGCTGCTTGGTCGCCTCGTAGGCGGCGGCCTGGTCGTCCAGGTCCTTGGCGCACAGCGCGGCGAGCTCCTGGAGGGCGCTCACCCGCGCGTCCACGTCCTCGCTGAGCGCGGGCAGGGGGGCGCGGAGCGCCTCGGTGAGGAGCGCCACCAGGCGCTCGGCGTCCTTGGCGTCGCGGTAGAACGAGCCCAGGGCCGGGAAGATGGCGTCCCGCGCCTCCCCCGCGCGCCACAGCGCGTCCAGCGCTCGGGCTGCCTCCGCCGCGGCTTCCTCGTCCGAGCCTTCGAGGACGCGCGCGTAGAACTCCACCCCTCGCTCTGGATCCTCGAGCCCTTGGGCCCACGTTCGCCCCAGGCGCAGGTCCAGCTCCGCTCGCTCCTCGGGCGGGCAGATCCCGCGGCGGCGCTCCAAGAGCTCGGCGAGCTCCTCGAACTGCCCCATGGCCTCGCGGAGGGCGGCCAGCCGGGTGAAGGTGTCCCGGTCCCCGGGGTCGTCCTCGAGCATGAGCTCCAGCATGCGCGCGGCGTCCTCGCGGTGCTCGTCGCTCTGGAGGAGGAGCCCCACCGCTTCCTCGCGCAGGGCGCGTCGCGTGGCGGGGTCCTCGGCCGCGAGGGCCTGGATCTCCAAGAGATCCACGCGATCGCTCACGTCCCCGCTGGCGGCCGCGGCGCGCTCCAGCTCGGCGATGGCCTCAGCGTCGTGGGGATCTTCCAGCAGCAGCGCGCGCCAGATCTCGCGCACGCGCTTGGGGCTCGCGCCCGCGGCGGCGGCCGCGGCGGCGTCCTCCCGACGTCGGGCTTGGCGCTCGGCGAGCTCGGGGAGCCGCGCCGCAGCCTCCACGAGCGCGCCCACGGCGCGGTCCACCGCCCCCGGCGCCTCACCTCCCTCGGCGGTGGCGTCCAGCGTGACCGCGAGCTCCAGCGCTCGGTCGCGCCGGGCCTTCGCCTCCTCGCCCCCCGGATCCAAGCGGTACGCCTGGAGGGCGTGTGGCAGCGCCCGCTCGGGTTGGTGCAGTCTGTCCGCGAGGATCTCCGCGAGCTCCGCCGCCGTCTGGGCCGCGGTCTCGTCGCTGGGGGCGTCCTGATGGGCGAGGGCCGCCTCCAGGGTCTTGGCCAGGGGCTCCCACGCCTCGGCCCGCCGGAAGGCGCTCGCCAGGAGCGCCCGCCCGCCCGCGGGGTCGAGGTCGCGCTCCACCTGCGCCGCGATGGCGCGCTGGGCGGGGATGAAGGTCGGCGTCGTCTTGAGGGCGCGGGCGTAGGCCTGGCGCCCGCGCTCCCAGTCTTCCAGGCGGTGCTCGTAGAGCTGGCCGAGCGTGAACAACTGCTTGAGGCGCTGCTCGTGCTCCTCCTCGGGGGAGGCGGCCACCAGGGCCTCGAGGATCCGCGCCCGGTCCGCGGGGCGCTCCTGCGCCTGATAGAGGCCGTCCAAGGCGTGCAGGGAGGTGGGGTCGGCGGGGTCGAGCTTGAGCACGCGCTCGTACAGGGCCGTGGCCCGCGCGGTGTCCTGGAGGCGCTCCAGCGCCACGCTGGCCGCGCGGGCGAGCTTGCCCTTGGCCGTCTCGGGCTCGATCTTCGCGAAGTCCGTCCCCGCGCTCTCGCACAGCGCGATGAGCTCCTCGTAGCGCCCCGCTGCTTCCAGGATCTCCGAGTAGTGGGCGAGGGCCGCCTTGCGCGCCTCCACCACCTCGGCGATCTTGGAGGCTCGGGTCTCCTTGAGGACGGCCTCGAGGATCTCCACCGCCTCATCGGTGCGCTCCAGGGACTCCAGCAGGCGCGCCTCCTGGGTCATGAGCGGCAGCCGTTGGGACGGCTTGCGCACGGCCTCGCGCTTCATCCGCAGGACGCGCACGCGCTCCTCCGGCCGTCCCAAGGCCTCATAGAGGCGATCCAGGGCGTCGTAGGCGCGCATGGCCTCTTGGGACGAGGGCTTCGCCGCGGCGACGATCTTCTCCCAGGCTGCGACCGCGCCGGCCTGGTCGCCCAGCCGGTCGTCGGCGAGCTGAGCGGCGCGCTCCCACAGGCCGTGGGCGATAGCCGGGACCTTGGCCTTGGGGGCGACCGCTCCCAGGAGCTGCACGAGCTTGTCCCAGGCGTCCAGGGCCTCCGCGAGGGACTCGAGCTCCGTGAGGGCGTCGCGGTCCGCGGGGTACTCGTGCAGGGCGCGCGCGAACAGCGAGAAGGCGCGGAACAGCGTGGCCCGCGCGGTCCCCTCGTCGCCCGCCTCCTCCGCCCGCCGGGCCGCCTCGCGGTACAGGCCGCCCGCCTCGCGGAGCGTGCGCGCTCTCGGGGGGCCATCCTTGGCCCGCTGGAGCCCGAGGAGCAGGGCGTCGGCCTGCCCGTGGGGGTCGTCATGGGCCTCGCTGTAGCCCCGCAGGGTTCCCACGATGCGGTCGATGAGCTTGGAGTCCTGGGGCTGGTTGATGGCGATCTCGCGCAGCGCCTGGCGCGCCGCGTCGCCCACGGCCTCGCTCTCCACCAGCGGGGCCAGCTCGGACACCGCGCTGGCGGGGTCCTGGAGGCGGTCTCGGCGGACGAGGGCGAGGTCGAACCGGAGGGCGTGGACGGTGGCCTCGTCACCGCGCTCGCTGAGGGCCTCGATCCGCGCCTGGAGGAGCTCTGCGAGGGCCTGCCCCTCGTCCAGGTTGTCGTACTGCGCCTCCAGGAGCTCCGCGACCTCGTCATCGTGGGGGTCGGCGTCGAACAGCCCGCGCAAGATGGGCAGCGCCTCCCGGGGGCGCTCCAAGCGGACGATGTAGATGCGCGCGGCGCGCAGCCGCCGGGCGCGCCGGGCGGTGTCGCTCACGACCGCCTCGGAGGCGGCGAGCTCCACGCGCGCCAGGGCCTCGAAGTCGCCTCGCTCCCGGTAGATCTCCGCGAGCTCGTCGAAGACGTTCAGGTAGCGCTCGGCGCGCTTGGTGTCGCGGATCACGGCCTCCAGCACGGCCACGCGCTCGTCTTCGTGGTCGCCCACGGCGGCGAGCGCCTGGGCCAGCGTGAGCCGCAACGCTGCGCGGTCGTCCCCTGGGGGCACGAGCTCGGCGTCCTCGATGCCCCGTCGGAAGGCCGCGAGGACCGGCTCCCAGCGGCCGGTGGCGGCCCCGAGGTCCATGAGCTCTCGCCAGATCTCCGGATCCCGGGGGGCGAGGTCGAACCGGGCGAGCTGGGCCTCCAGCGCGGTCTGGGGGTCGTTCGCCACCGCGCGAGCCAGCAGGGCGAGCTCGTTGTAGGCGGCGAGCCGCTCCTCGCGGGGGGTGCCCTCATGGGCGCCGCGGCGTCGGAGCACGCCCAGGAGCCCGGGGAGGTCGTCCTGGCTGCGGTAGGCCTCTTCCAAGACGGACAGGGCCCGGTCGGCCCCCTGCTCCCCGTCCGCGATGCGCTCCAAGAGCGCCATGGCCTGAGAGGTGGCCTCCGTGTCTTGGGCCCCGTCTTGGCCGCGGACGAGCTCGTGGCAGATGGCCACGGCGGCCTCCGCGTCCTGGAGGCGCTCGAAGTCCAGCGCGGCCACCTCGAGCCGCAGGGCGTCGCGGGCGCTCTGTCCGGGGACCCGCGCGCTGAGGCTGTCCAGGGCCTCGGCGAGCTCCACCCAGTACTCCGCCACGGTGAGGGTCTTCCGAAGCTGGGCGAGGGCCTCGGCGTCCTCCGGTTCTTCCTCCAGGATCGCCTGATAGGTGGCCGCCGCGCGGTCCACGTCACCGAGGGCGTCATCGTACAGGCGGCCCAGCCGGCGCATGGCGGCGTGGCGCTCGGCGACATCGGCGGCGCTCTCGGCCCGCGCCTGGAGCGTCTCCTCCAGACTCGAGAGGTCGCCCTCGCTCTGGTAGATCTCCTCCAGCGCGTCCAGCGCGTCGGCGTCCCCCGGGGCGAGCTGGAGCACCCACTTGAAGTGGGTCACCGCCCGTGCGCTGTCGAAGCCTCGGTCGTGGACCATGTGGGCGAGCGCGCGGTGCACGGCGATCCGCGCCTGGGTCGCCTCCTCGGGGATGCCCGCGAGCCCCTGGGCCAGGGCGTCGATCCCGTCCTCCCAGCGCGACGTCTCCTCCGTGGCTCGCACCAGCTCGGCGAGCGCCGTGACCTCCCCCCGCGCCGCGCCGGCCTGGAAGCTCTCGCGCCAGGCGTCGAAGGCCCCCTCGGCGTCTCCCCCCGCCGCTCGGAGTTGGGCCAGCGCGGCCCAGCTCTCAGCCGCCTCGGCCAGGTCGTCGGTGTAGCGCGCCACGGTCTCCAGGGCCAGGGCGCGTCGCTGGGCCTGGGCCTCATCGTCGCCGTAGAGGGCGAGGAGCTGGCGCGCCACCTCGGGGCGCGCCCCGTCGGCCTCGAGCGCGGCCTCCAGGGCCTGCCTGACCTTGCGCGCCCCGTCCTCGCGCTCCTCGTGCACGCGGGCGATCTCACAGTGGATGTCCGCCACCAGCCGCCGGTCCTCGGACTCGGCGGCGATCTCGGTGAGGAGCGCCAGGTAGCCCTTCCAGTCGTCCCGGGGCTCGTAGAGGGCGCGGAGGTCCTCCCAATCGCGTCGGGCCACGAAGATCCGCCGGAGGTACTTGTGGGCGGTCGTGTTGAAGGGGGCGATGGCGGTGATCTCGGCAAAGATCTTCCGGGCTCGCTCCTCGTCCCCCAGCCGGGTGTAGGCGATCTCTCCCTGGCGTTCGAGGATCTCGACCCGTTGCTTGCGCGTCTTCGCGTGGGCCTTGTCCTCCTCCAGCCGTTCCAGCAGAGCGGGCCAATCGCCCTCCTCGGACTCCAGCTCGTCCAGGGCCTCCTTGGCTTGCTGGTTGTCCGGATCCAGGGCGCGCACCTCCCGCCACCACTTCAGCGCCTCGTCGGCGCGGAGCAGGCGCGTGGACGCGATGGTCCCCAGCTCCGAAAGGATCTGCACGCGCTCCTCCCCCTCCAGCAGGGGAAGCTCGCGCTGGTAGGTCTCGTAGAGCCGCTCCACGTCGTGCTTGGCGCGGTAGATCTCGCTGAGCCTCTTGGCGACCTCCAGGTTGGACGGGTCGATCTCCAGCACGCGCTCCAACGCGGGGAGCGCCTGCGTGTCGCTGCGGACGTGGTCCAGATACAGAGACGCGATCTGCCCGAACAGGTCCACGAGGACCTCGGGGTCCTCGGTCGTCTCGAGCTTCCGCTCCAAGACGCCCAGGAGCGCCCGCCACTGCTCCGCGTCCTCGTAGCGTGCCTTGAGCCGCTCGAAGGCCCCCTCGTCGTCCGGGGCGAGGGCCACCACCCGGCGGTAGGTGGCGATGACCATGTCTTCCAGGTCGAGCCGCTCGGGATCTTGATAGATCTCGATGATCTCGAAGAGCAGGCGGGTGACCTCCTCGGGCGCCCCGTCGCCTCGGGCCGCGATGAGGCCCTCGAGGTGCTCCACGAGGGCGTGCCACCGCTCGCCCTCGGTGTAGAGCCGGCGCAGCGCCGCGTCCGCCTCGCCGTCCAGGGGAAGGTCCCGCAGCACCTTCCGCCACGCGTCGGCGGCGCGATCCGGGTCCTCCAGGCGTTGCTCGGCCACGGCCGCCATCTCGCGCGCGAGCGCCACGCGCTCGTCACGCGCCTCATCGCCCCGCTGGGCGTGCCGGGCGTAGAGCTGCGAGAGGGTCGCGTAGTGCTTCTGCCACTCCTCGCGCTGGGCGTGCCAGCGGCGATAGAACGTGAGCGCTTCCAGGGAGCGGGGATCCAGCAGCCGGACGTGCCCGTACGCCTTCTCGGCGCGCGCCGCGTCGCCGAGCTCCTCGTCCAAGATCCGCGCCCGCTCCACGGTGAGGGCGAGCCGGGCCTTGCGCGTGGTGGCGCCACGGGCCGCCTCGTCCAGGAGCTGGACGGCGCTCTCCCACTTCCCCGCCGCGCCCAGGGCGCGCGCCTCCTCCAGCGTGGGCGCCACGTCCTCCGGCCTGGGGGGGCGCCGCACCTGGACCTGCGCCATGGCCTCCTGGGGCCTCGCGAGCTCCTCGGTGAGCAGGCGGTGGAGCTTCCGGCGGAGGTCGATCTCTCTCGACGGGCTCAGACGCGGCGCGCCCGGGCGTCGTTCCAGCCTCGCTCGCCAGGCCTCCGCGAGGGCCTCCAGGCGGCCGGCCCGCCGCATGACTTGCTCGAACCCCTCCTCGGCGCGAGGCGCGTCGCCTGCCGCCATGGCGCGCTCGAAGGCCTTGAGGGCGTGCTCGTCGTCGCCCTCCGCCGCGAGCGCGAGCCCGAGGTCGGTCCAGGCCTTGACCCCCTTGGGGCCGTGCTTGGGCGCCTTGCTCGCGGCGCGGTCCAGGGCGGCCAGGCGCTTGCGCCGCGTGGCCCGCAGAGCGCGGACCTTCGCGTGCTCTCCCTTGATCCGTGGGTCCTCCGGGCGCAGGGCCACGAGCCGCTCGTAGAGGCTCTCGGCGCGGTCGAGCGCCTGGGCGTCGAGCGCCCTGGCGGCGAGCGCGTGCAGGGCCTGGAGGCTCTCGACCTCGGCCTCCCAGGGGCGCTCCACCCCTCCTTCTCCCAGGGCCTCCTCGGCGAAGGCCGCGCGCGCACGGAGCAGGAAGGCGGGCTCCGGCGTGTCGCTCGCGTCCCCGTTCGCGGGGCGCACGAGCTTCCGGGCTGCCGCCACCGCGCCCGGGTGGGCCGCGTCTCGCCAGGCCTTGGCGAAGGCCGCGGCCGCCTGCCCCGGGGCGCCGTCCGCGGCCACGTGGGCCCGCCCCACCCGCAGCCACGCCTCGGCGGCTTCCCCCGGCTCAGCCGCCTCAGCGCGCCGCTCCAGCAAGGCCGCCACGCGGGCCAAGAGGTGTCGGACCGTGGCCGCGTCCGCCCCGCGCGCCGCGTCCAAGAAGCCGTCGCGGAGGGCTTCGAGGTCGTCTGCCTCGGTGCATGCTTCCTCGAACGCCGCGAGCGTCGCCTCGTCCGGCGGCTGGGAAGCGAGCTTTGCGCGGAGTGTTTCCAGGGGGATGAGGCTCGCCACGGGGTTCCTTCTGTCCGGACCTTCGGAGACGTTTATAGTCCGAACGCCGCGCGGCCGACAACCGCGCCTCAGGCGCCCCAGATCCGCCACCTGCTCTGCGGACCGAGGCGCAGGAGGCCGCGTTTGGG
>CAYZID010000129.1:0-15902 GCA_964478315.1 uncultured Myxococcales bacterium
GGGGGGGTGGGGGCCGGGCGGGGCGGGATGTCCTTGTGCTGGCAGCCGGCCACGAGGGCCAGGAGGGACGCGAGGGCGAGGCCGACGACGGAGGCCCAGGTCACCGTGCTGAGGACCGGGCGAGGCGAGGGGAGGTAGAGTCGCATGGTGGGGACCCTGCCTCGAACGGGCGGGGACCTCAAGCCCCAAGGGCATTCAGCGCTGGCGGTCCCTACGGCGCCGCCCCGGCGGATCAACCGTCGCCCTTGTCCGGTGGGCCCCCGTCTTCGGGCGCGAAGCTCGGCTTGAGGTGGTCCATGTCCCCGACCACCTCGAAGATGTCGCGGAGGTCGATGGGCTGGGTCATGGTCACGCGCTTGCCCGGCTTGGGCTCCGGCCTGTCCGGTTTCTCTGGGGGCGGGCCGCCTTTCGCGTCCTCCGCGGAGGCCTGGACGACCCCGCGCGGCGTCATGATGGGCGTCTCGGCGCGGAGGTCCACGCGGGGGTGGACGCCTGGCTTGGGGGGTGGGGCGCTCGCCGACTGGGCCGCCAGCGCGCCGGCCTCGCTCGGAGCGCTGGAGGGCCTCGAAGGCGCGCTCTTGAGCGTGGGAGGCCACCACTCTCCCGTGGAGACGGCGGTCTGTCTCACGGCTCCACCTGCCGCACCTGCCGCATTGGGGCTCGCGCCGCGCTGCTCCCCCCCAGCGGTGGCGCCAGGCCGCGCGGTCGACGTCTCAGCTTTCACCAAGCGCTCGGTGACCGCCAGCAGGCGCGCCCCGAGCCCTCGCGCGAGGCCCCACATGAGCTTCACGCCCATCTCCGGGTGGTCCACGAGGAGGCGGTGGAAGGTCTTGCGCTCCAAGAGCAGCGTCCGCACCGGCTGCCCCGGCCCGGCGGCCACCCTGGCGCGGCGCTTGCCACCGTCCATGGACGTGATGGAGCCCACGTACTGACCTTCGCTCACCCGGGACACGAGGACGCCACCGCGGCTGACGCGGACCTCCCCCGCGAGGATGATGTGCAGCCCGTCCGTCGCGGCCCCTTCCTCCCAGAGGGGGGCGCGGGGAGCGAACGTCCGCTCCGTGCACAGCCCCACGAGGTCCGTGAGCTCCTCATCCGAGAAGTGCCGGAACAGGGGCATCCTTCGGATGCGCTGGAGCACACCGTGTGGCTCTGGATGCTGCTCGGGTTGGGGCTCGGACCGCGGCCGCATGTCCACATTGGGTACGGTGGGCGCGGAGAGCTCCGGGGCCGCCGCAGTGCCGGGGATCTGGACGAGGAGCGCGGTGATGTTGTCCTTGCCCCCCGCAGCGTTCGCGAAGCGGATCATGGTCTCCGCGGCTTTGTCCAGGTCCTCGATCTGGATGAGCTTGTCTAGCTGCCCAGGGCGTTCGAAGTAGCCGTGGAGGCCGTCCGAGCACAACAGGTAGCGGTCGCCCGGGTGGAGCGGGAAGTCCAGCGTGTCCACGTCCACCGTCGCCGTGACGCCCACCGCGCGGGTGATGGCGTTCTTGTAGCGGGCCTCCAGCTCATCGCGGCTCAGCTCACTCTGCTGGGCCAGCATCTCCTCCACCAGCGAGTGGTCCCGTGTGACCTGCTCCACCACGCCCCCGCGGAGCCGGTAGATGCGGCTGTCTCCCACGTGCGCCACGAACCCACGCCCCTTGATCAGCATGAGCAGCGACAGCGTCGTGCCCATCCCGCGCTGCGCCTGGCTCGCTAGCCCGCGCTCGTAGATCCGCGAGTTCGCCGTCTCCACCGCGTCGGCCAGGAGCTCGCGGACGTCTCCCGCCGTGGCCGTGGGCACGTCCGCCTGGAAGCCGTCGATGACCGCTCGGTTGTAGAGCAGCGTCTCGCGCACGACGTTCACGGCCGTGGCGCTGGCGATCTCCCCGCTGGCGTGGCCCCCCATCCCGTCGCACACGATGTAGAGCTGGAGCTTCCGGTCCACGAGGAAGTTGTCCTCGTTGTGATCCCGAACCCTGCCGACGTCCGTGCGCGCGCTGAACTCAATGCCCATGCGAAAAACGCTAGCACCGGCGCCCCCCGGGGTCAAAAAACCACGGTGGGGCGAAAGTCGTTTTCTGTCATTGAGTTAGCGCAAAGACACCGCGACCGCGCCGGGGAACCCTGCGCGGCCGCGGTCAGCGCGGTACCGGAGGTCGGGCTCGAACCGACACGGGATCGCTCCCACCGGATTTTGAGTCCGGCGCGTCTACCAATTCCGCCACTCCGGCGCGCGGCGAGGGCAAGGATAGGGGCTCGTGCCCGCAAGTCAATCCTTTCCACCCAGATCCGGTGGCCCGGGGAACCCGGGTTTTGACACCGCCCATGCGCCGCCCTAAGTACAGACCCCGCCGCACGCGGCTGGCGGACCAACCCGAAGGTGTCTCATGGGCACACAACCTGCTTCCCCTCCCGTGACCTCCGTGACGTCGGGGGCCCCCGAGCCCCCGGCCAGTCGCTCGGCCCGGCCGGCCAAGCCCCGCTGGCTCACCGTGCGGGCGCCGGGCGGGCCGCGCTTCAACCGGGTGGCGGCGCGCATGCGCGACCTCCACCTCAACACGGTCTGCGAGGAGGCGCACTGCCCCAACATCGGCGAGTGCTGGGGCGGCGGGACCGCCACCGTCATGCTCATGGGCGACACCTGCACGCGCGGGTGCCGCTTCTGCGCCGTGAAGAGCGGCCACCCCGCCCCGCTCGACCCGGACGAGCCGCGTCACGCGGCGGAGGCCATCGCCTCGTTGGGCGTGGACTACGTCGTGCTCACCTCGGTGGACCGCGACGATCTCCCCGACGGGGGCGCCGGACACTTCGCGGCCACGGTCCGCGCCCTCCGCGAGGTGGCGCCCGAGGTCATGGTCGAGGTCCTCGTGGGCGACTTTCGGGGCGACCCCCAGGCGCTCCAGCAGATCGTCGACGCGGGCCCCGAGGTGCTCGCCCACAACGTGGAGGTCGTGGCGCGCCTCCAGCGCGCCGCCCGGGACCCCCGCGCGTCCTATGAGCAGTCCCTGGAGGTGCTCCGGCGCGCGGCCCAGTGGGGCCGCGGTCGCGCCCCCGGGGGCGCCGACATCGCCCCCAAGACGTCCCTCATGGTGGGGCTGGGTGAGCGCGAGGAGGAGGTCCTGGAGGCCCTCGCCGACGTGCGCGCCACGGGCTGCGAGATCGTGACTCTGGGGCAGTACCTCCAGCCCTCGCGCAAGCACCTGGCCGTCGAGGAGTACGTCTCGCCCGCGCGCTTCGACGCCTACGCCCGCGCGGCGCGTGAGATGGGCTTCCTCTACGTGGCGTCCGGGCCTCTCGTCCGGTCGAGCTATCGCGCGGGCGAGCTCTTCCTCCGCGGCCACCTGGAGCGGCGGGGGCGGCAGGGGACGCCAAGGGCGCGGTCCTCCACGTGAGCGGGCGGGGGGCGCTAGGGGGGACGGGCTCCCAGGAGGCGGCGCAGCTCGCCATCCTCACGGACCTCGTCCGCACGCAGATCGCCGCCCGCGAGCTGGAGCGGCACCTCCTGCGCCTGAGCCGCGCTGGGCGGATCGGGCCCGTGTTGCCGGCGGGAGACGCGCGGGTGGCGATGATCGGCGCCGCGCGCGCGACGGAGCCCCAGGACCTGCTGCTGGGCACGGCCCGCGACCTCCCGGCGGCCCTCGTCCGCGGCGCGCGCTTCGAGCTGGTGCACCGCCAGGCCTTCGGCACTCCGGGGGATCCTGCGCTGGGGCGGGCCACGCCCGGCGCCCTCGTGAGCGCGGCCCTGGGCGTCGCCCTGTCCGCGTCCACCGCCTCGGCCCACCTCCTCCACGCCGTGGGCTTCGGCATGGCCGCCCGCGCCCAGCGCGCCGATCGGGTGGCCCTGGCGCTCCTGGGGACCGCAGCCCAGCGCCAGGGAGATCTGCACGCGGCCTTCAACTTGGCCCCTTTGCGACGCGCACACGTCGTGTTCGTGGCGCGCGGTCCCCTCGCCGGGGACGTGCCCTTGGACGAGGCGGCTGCGGCCTGGGGCCTTCGCGCCGTGCGGGTGGCCGGCGACGACGGCCTCGCCGTCTACCGAGCCGCGCGCGAGGCGCGGGCCCGCGCCGTGGCCGGAGAGGGGCCCACGGTCATCGAGGCGCGCCTAGAGGGGCCCGCCGAGCCCCGCGACGCCCGCGCCTTGGAGGCCCTGGGCGGGTGGTCCGCCGAGGTCGCCCGCGAGCTGCCCATGCGGATCGCCCAGGCACTCGTCGCGGGGCAGCGCGCCGCCGAGGTCGCCGGCACCCCGGCGCTGGCGTCCCTCACCGAGCACGTCTTCGCGTCCAGCTTGGCCGCTCCCCCGTCCCCGCCGGCCGTGGACGGCGCCCGGGGCGCGACCGGGGAGCACAGGGAGTAAGTCATGCCCACACCTGCCGACGCCCCGCGCACGATGAACCTCGTCCAGGCGGTGAATGACGCCCTGACCGTGGCGCTGTCCCGCGACGAGCGCACCGTCGTCCTGGGCGAGGACGTAGGTGCCTTTGGCGGCGTCTTTCGGGCCACCGCCGGGCTCCTGGACGCCTTCGGGCCCGAGCGCGTCGTGGACACCCCCCTCAACGAGTCGGGGGTGGTGGGGAGCGCCATCGGGATGGCTCTCTACGGGCTGCGCCCCATCGCGGAGATCCAGTTCGCGGACTTCCTCTTTCCCGCCTTCGATCAGGTCGTCAACGAGCTCGCCAAGATCCGCTACCGCTCCGGCGGCGAGCTGGCCGCGCCCGTGACCGTGCGCACCCCCGTGGGGGCTGGCGTCCGCGGCGGCATCTACCACTCCCAGAGCCCCGAGGCCCTCCTCATCCACACGCCGGGCCTCAAGGTCGTCTGCCCCTCGACCCCGTACGACGCCAAGGGGCTGCTCCTCGCGGCCGTCGCCAGCGAGGACCCGGTCTTCGTGCTGGAGCCCAAGGCCCTCTATCGCCGTGCGAGCGGCCACGTCCCGGCCGGCTACTATGAGGTCCCGCTGGGTCGCGCGCGTGTGGCGCGAAAGGGGGACGACGTGACGCTCGTGGCTTGGGGCGCCATGGTCCCGGTCTGCCTGGAGGCCGCCACCCGGCTCGCCGGGGAGGGGATCGAGGCCGAGGTCCTGGACCCCCGGACCCTCTGGCCCCTGGATCTCGACGCCATCACGGCCTCGGTGCAGCGCACGGGGCGGGCCGTCATCGTCCACGAGGCGCCGCGGACGGCCGGCTTCGGTGCCGAGGTCGCGGCCCTCATCGCCGAGCGCTCTTTCTTGTCGTTGGAGGCCCCCATCGTGCGCGTCACCGGCTACGACACGCCGGTCCCCTACGCGCTGGAGGACGCCTACCTCCCCACGGCCGCGCGCGTCGTGGAGGCCGTGGAGGAGAGCCTCCGGTTCTGACCGCCGCGCGCTCGCGCCGCGCCGGTCTCAAAGGTCCCACAGGTCCCACAGGAGCCCCCATGCGATTCGAGTTCAAGCTGCCCGACCTGGCCGAGGGCATGGTCGAAGGGGAGATCGTCGCCTGGCTCGTGGCCGCTGGCGACCGCGTCGCGGAGGAGCAGCCGGTCGTGGAGGTCATGACCGACAAGGCCACCGTCGTCGTGTCAAGCCCCAAGGAGGGCACGGTCCTGGAGCTGGGGCCACCCGAGGGCGAGCTGGTGCCCGTGGGGGAGGTCCTGTTCGTGCTCGACATCGACGGGGCTGGAGCGGACGCCGGGGCCCAGGGGCCCGTGGCCACCGTCCCGGATCCGGAGCCCGCGGCCGACGCCGCGGCGCCCGCCGTGGCCCCCCATCCGGAAGCGCGCGAGGCGTCGCGAGCGGAGCCGTCCCCCGCCGCTCCTCCTCCGCCGCGGGCGCTGCCGACCGTCCCGCGCGGCGCGGGTCGGGTCCTAGCCACCCCGGCCACGAGGCGCCTGGCGCGCGAGCTGGGGCTGGACATCCGGGGCGTGGAGGGCAGCGGCCCCGCGGGGCGGGTCACCAAGGAGGACGTCCGGGCGGCGGCGGCCAAGAGGGTGGCGCCCCAGGAGCTGGGAGCGGGAGAGGCCCGGGGCCAGGGCGCGACCGCCGGGGCGCCCCAGACGGCCGCGTCGCCCGTGGCGGCCCCTCGTTCGGCGGGCGAAGGGGCGCCCGTCTCGGTGGGTGAGGGGGCGGCGGGGCTCGACGAGGAGCGCGTGCCCATCCGGGGCCTCCGGCGGGTGATCTTCGAGACCATGCGCCGCTCCAAGTCCCACGCCGCGCATTTCACCTACGTAGACGAGGTGGACGCCGAGGCGCTCGTGGCGGCCCGGGCCGCCCTCAAGGCCGCCGCGGAGCGTCAGGGCGTGCGGTTGAGCTACCTGCCCTTCATCGCCAAGGCGGCTCTCCTCGCCCTGCGCCGCTTCCCCAAGATGAACGCCACCGTGGACGAGGACGCGGGTGAGATCGTCCTCCAGCGGCGGTACCACCTGGGGATCGCGGCATCCACGGACGCCGGGCTCACCGTCCCCGTGGTGCGCGACGCCGACCGGCTGACCCTGCTGGGGCTGGCCGCCCGGATCCAGGACCTGGGGGAGCGGGCGCGAACCGGGAAGCTCACCCCGTCGGACTTGGGCGGGGGGACGTTCACCGTCACGAGCCTGGGGAAGCTGGGCGGGCTGCTTGCCACGCCCATCATTCATCACCCCCAGACGGCGATCCTCGGCGTCCACCGGCTGGAGCCGCGTGCGGTGGTGCGGGACGGTGCGGTCGTGGCGCGCCGCATGATGAACCTGAGCCTGTCTTTCGACCACCGCGTCATCGACGGGCACGAGGGGGCGGCTTTCGCCGAGGCCGTGAAGACCTACCTGGAGGACCCCGCCCTCATGCTGCTGGAGATGGCTTAGATGGCCGCGCCCTCCGCCGGGGACGCCCCACTCCGTTACCTGTCGGGTGACGGGTGGCTCGTGGACGGCTCCCAGGTGCCCATCGAGCTGGACGAGGCGGCCGTCCTGGCCCTCCACCGGGCGATGGTGCGTCAGCGGCTGCTCGACGAGCGCCTGTTGGCGCGCGAGCGCCAGGGTCGGGTGACCTTTCACGCCCCCTCGGTGGGGCAGGAGGCGGCGGTCTTCGGCGCGGCGTGGGCGCTGGCGCCGGGGGACTGGGTGTTCCCGGCGCTGCGCGAGGCGGGCGTGGGGCTCCTGGTGGCCGAGCGCGCGGGGGAGGGGGAGGCGGCCCTGGAGGCCTTCGTGGCCCAGTGCTTGGGGAGCGCCCTGGATCCCACCCTGGGGCGGCAGCTCCCCAGCCACTTCTCGTGGCCGCGCGGGCGCTTCGTGAGCGCGAGCACCCCCATCGCGAGCCAGCTCCCCCAGGCGGCCGGGGCGGCGTGGGCGGCGCGGCTGTGCGGCGACCCCGTGGGCGTCATGGCCTTCTTGGGTGACGGCGCCACGAGCGAAAACGACTTCCACACGGCCTTGGACCTGGCCGCCCGTCACCGTCTACCCGTGGTCTTCTTCTGCCAGAACAACCAGTGGGCGCTGAGCTTGCCCGTGGACCGCCAGACGGCCGCCCCCACCATCGCCGCCAAGGCGCGGGCCTACCGGATGGCCGCCGCCCGCGTGGACGGCAACGACGTCTTCGCCTGCTTCGCGGCGGCCCGTGACGCCCTCGCGGCCGCGCGCGCGGGCGAGGGGCCCACCCTCATCGAGGCGCTCACCTACCGCGTGAGCCCCATGACCGCCGCCGACGATCCGGCGCGCTACCGCGATCCGGCGGAGACCGAGCGGTGGCGGGCGCGCGACCCCATCGCGCGCCTGGAGGCCTTCTGTCTGTCTCGGGGGCTGCTCACCGCGGACGCCGTGGCCGCCGTCCGCGCCGAGGTGGGCGCGTCCCTGGACGCCTTGTTTCACCGCGTGGAGAGCGCGCCCCCCGTGCCGCCCACCCCGGCCAACCTGTTCGACCACGTCTACCAGGTGCCCCCGTGGCCCCTGCGCGAGCAGGCGGAGGAGGCCGCGCGGGTCGCGGCGGGCTCCCCGCGCCCCGTTCCCTCTGCGCGATCCCCCAAGGACAAGGACGCGGCGTCATGACGAACCGAGTGGAGACCGACTGCGTGGTCTTGGGGGCTGGACCGGGCGGCTACGTGGCCGCCATTCGGCTGGGGCAGCTCGGGGTGAAGACCCTCCTCGTGGAGGCGCAGGACCTCGGGGGGGTCTGCCTCAACGTCGGGTGCATCCCCTCCAAGGCGCTGGTGAGCGCCTCCAAGCTCGTGGCGCGCCTGAAGGACGCCCAGACCATGGGGATCCACGTGTCGGGCGTGCGGGTGGACATGGGCCAGCTCATGGCCTGGAAGGGCGAGATCGTCGCCAAGCTCACCGGGGGCGTGGGCCAGCTCGTCCGGGGCAACGGCGCCGCCATCCTCCGGGGACGCGGGCGGTTCGCGGGGTCGCACGAGCTGGACGTCACCGAGCCGGACGGGACGCACACCGTCGTGCACTTCCAGCGGGCCATCCTGGCGACGGGCTCCCGCCCCGTGCGCGTGCCGGGCTTCGAGATCGACGGCGAGCGGGTCATAGGCGCCACCGAGGCGCTGAGCCTCACCGAGGTCCCCGAGCGCATGGTCGTCATCGGGGGCGGCTACATCGGCATGGAGCTGGGCGGGGTCTACCAACGCTTGGGTTCCCAGGTGACCGTCGTGGAGGCCCTCCCGCGAGCCCTGGCGGCCTTCGAGCGGGACCTGGCGCGGCCCGTGATCCAGCGCTTCCAGCGCGACGGGGGGCGGGTGCTCACCAGCACGAGGGCCCAGTCCTGGGAGCCCGCGGAGGGCGGTGGCGTGCGCGTGCGGCTCCGAGGAGACGGCCCCTCGGGCGCGGGCGAGGAGGTGCTGGAGGCCGACGTCATCCTCGTCACGGTGGGCCGCGCGCCGGTCACCGAGGGCCTGGGCCTGGACCGCCTGGGCGTGCGCCTGGACGACGCGGGCTTCGTGGAGGTGGACGGCGCCCAGCGAACGAACCTGCCTCACGTCTTCGCCATCGGGGACGTCGCGGGCGAGCCCATGCTGGCCCACAAGGCCTCCAAGGAGGGCGAGGTGGCCGCCGAGGTCGTCGCCGGTCACAGCGCCGCCTTCGACGTCCGCGCCATCCCGGCCGCGGTCTTCACCGAGCCCGAGATCGCCACCGTGGGCCTGGGACGCCGCGCGGCCAAGGAGGCGGGCTACACGCCCGTCGTGGGGAAGTTCCCCTTCGCCGCCAACGGTCGCGCGCTGAGCCTTCACGAGGCGGAGGGCTTCGTCCGCGTCATCATGGACCGCGATTCGCACCTCCTGTTGGGTGTGGAGGCCGTGGGCCCGGAGGTCTCCAACCTCATCGCGGAGGCTGGCCTGGCGCTGGAGATGGGGGCCCTGGCCGAGGACCTCGGGCTCACCGTCCACGCGCACCCCACGCTCTCCGAGGCGCTCATGGAGGCCGCCAACGCCGCCCTGGGGCAGGCCATCCACGCCATGAACCGCCGCTGAGCCGCGCGACGGGGGTCCCCCCGTGCCGCCCGCCGCGGCTGATGGAATGTTCGCTGCGCCCGGCCGGTTGCAGGGACCCGAGGCGCACCAGGGCGCGCTGGGACGGACGGGGGAGGGCGTTGGCGGGACACAGGGGCCCAGGCGCGGCGGTGGTGGTGGCCCTGGCGCTGTGCGCGGCGGCCTCGACGGTAGCCCACGCCGTCCGCCCTCGCCCCGGGCCGCCCGACGCCGCGCCTTGGGCCACCGTCGGGGCCGCCCTGCGCGCGCCCGTGGAGAGCGCCTTGGGCCGCAAAGCGGCGGCGCGCCTGCTGGCGAGGCCCGCCGTCCGGCGGGCGCTGCGCGAGGCCTTCGCCGGCTTCCAGGCCGGCCGGGATCGCGTGACGGTGGCGCTGGAGGGGCCGGGTGACGGCGCAGGACAGGGCGCGCGGCTCGTGGTCCGCGTCTACGTGGGGCCCGACGCGAGGTGCTTGCGCCTGGACCCCGGGTCGTCCGAGCGGGGTCCCGGGGCGTGCCAAGCCACGGCGTCCAGGCCCCCGCGGACGGTGCGCTTGGACGACGACCTGTGGCGGCGCCGCCCCGGCCGCAAGCGGCGCCGGCGGCCACGCGCGGACCCCGAGCCGCCAGCCAAGCCGCACCCGTCGCGAACCTCACCCGGAGAGCTCGACGGAGACGCGCGACCGCCGTCGGTCCTGCGCCTGCCCGGGCGCCCTCGGGACCCGGTGAGGGAGCCCACCGAGGGGCAACGCCTGCTGGGGGCCCTGGGAGCGCTGCGCCAGATGGCGCGCGCGGCTCGGTGGAAGGACCCCTTCGCCCCGCGGTGGGAGGTCGGCGATGACGCCCCGGACGTGAAGCTCCTGCGTCGCGGGCGTCCACCCGCGTGGCCCCAGTGGACCTCCATCGAGGGCAACGCCCTGGAGAACCTGCGCTACTACTTCGGGCAGGGGCGTATGCGCCCCGCCTGGCCCGTGCCCGACTTCTTCGGAGACCGCGTGCGCAGGCCCCCCCGCGAGGCCGGAGCCGGGGCCGTGGGCAAGCCGGACGGGGACTGTCTGGTGGCCTGGGCTGCGCGGGAGCAGCACCCCGACCCGCCCAAGCTCGCCTGCTTTCGCCAGGCGTTTCGCTATCGACGCCTGAGCCGGGACACGGTGTACCAGGCGGCCTCCCTCCTGAGCGGATTCCTGGCCTTCCCCGTGTTTGGCCAGATCATGGCGGCGCGGGTGGGGGAGACCCGCCGCGAGACGGTGTCCTCCGCGCTGTGGCTCCATACCTGGATGGGGTGGGCGCGGCTCCACCCCAAACGCCTGGGCGCCGCCGCGCGAGGGTTGAGCCGGTCGGAGCGGGGGCGCCTGCGGGAGCACCTGTGGCGCTGGTGGGGACGGCGGGCCTACGCCGCGTACGACGGGACGATCTCGCGTCTCTACGAGCGCCACTTCGGGGCTCTCTATCCCGCGGCGCTCGGGGCGGATGGCTTGCCCGAGCGGGGCCGCTTCCCGACGCCCGGACTCTGGGCGATCAACTGGCTCCACGCGGTGGAGCGGTTGACGCCTCCCCGGCGCCGGGAGGTCATCTGCGCCCTGGACGCCCGCCCCGAGGACGCCCTGCTCGTGAGGCGCCTGGCGGCCGAGCCCGGCGTGGCGCGCCAGCTCCCCCGGGTGGCCGCGGCGCTCGCGGCGGCCGCGAAGCCCACCCTGCCCGCTCCGGGAGGGAGCCCCTGAGCCGAGCTGCCGGAGCAGGGCGAACACTCGGGTCTGGCGAACAGGGACCGCCCCGGGGAGGTCAGCGGACCTTCTGGCCGAAGCGCCCCTGGACCTCCACGAAGGCGCGCCAGACCTTGCCGTCCTCGTCGTCGCCGTGGAGCTCGACGGCGAAGGCCCCACCGCGCGCCGTGCCCCCGCTCGACCAGTAGACCTCGCCCCCCAATCGGATGCGCACGGGCCGCGCTCCCAGCGCCACGTCCATGTCCACGAAGACGTGCTGGCCGCGCGCGGGCGTGAGCTCCTCCGTGGCGATGTAGAGCCCGTGGTCGGTCACGTTGTAGGCCTGGCCCGGAAGCCTCGTACCGGGGGCGTCGCTCAGTGCGTAGCTGCAAGGGAACCGAACGGGCGTGCGGACGGTCGTCCGCGTGGCCTCGTCATCCATGGGGTTGGAGCCCCCAGCGTCCTCCCGGCCGAAGAAGAAGAAGGCGCCGTCGGGGGCCTTCTCGAAGGCGGCCAGGGGCGTGGGGAGGCCCAGGAAGCGGGCACGGAGGAAGTCCGCTAGGCAGGCCCGCCCCGCTGGGCTGTGCAGCGCCACACACTTGAGCCCGATCTCCACGCCGCCCCCGGCGCGGGTCCGCTGCCCCTGGACCTCCGCCAGCAGGCGCACCGGGCCCGGGGCGGCACCCTCGTGGACGAACCCCAAGCGCACCCGCCCGCCCACCTCGGTCCCTGGGGGAGCCCGGACCACCAGCGAGTCTCGCGTCCGACGCGTGATCTCCACGACCCTCCGCCCCGTGGGGAGGAGCAACAGCGCCTCCCATCCAAGCCCGTCCATGGATCCCCTCCCGTGGCCTCTTTCCCCGTGGCGTCTCTGGCGCAGCGCCCTGGGGGGGCGGATCTGGCGCCCCTCCGGGCCGCTCTCCGGGACCATGGAGCGATCCGAGCCCCATGACCGGCGATGGGGGCTCTCCGCGAACCCCACGCGGCGAGATGATACCGCGGCGCGCTCGTCTCGCGTAGTCTACCCGCGCCGGGCGTCCCTTCGCGTCTGCCCTCTCGCGTCTCCCCGCCTCACGCCCCGCCTCCTCGTCGCGGGTGCCCCAGAACCTCGCTGCGCGCCTCTTCGGCGCACCCGGAGCGCTGTCGGATGTCCGTCCCACCCGCCGAACCTGGCCTCTCTCCGCTGGACGTGGGGGTGGGGCAGCGGGCTCTCCCGGGGCTGGACGGTGAGCCTCCGCCCATCGCCTCCTACGCGGGGTTCGGCGCCCGCCACGTCGCCGTCATCGCCGACGGGAGCGAGGCGCCCGTCGCCACGCGCGTGGGGCCGCAGCGGGCGGCGAGCGCTATCTTGGGTCGGGCGCGCTCGTCCCTCCTGGAGCTGCGCCGAGATCGCCTCGCGCAGGCCTTTCAGGAGGCCCACGGGGCGGTCGCCCGCGCCGCCCAGGAGGCTCGCACTCCACCCGGCGCGGGCGCCGGGGTCGTGGCGGCCTTGCTGGATCCGGGGGGGCTGACGGCGGGGCGCGTGGGCCGGGGGCGCGCGCTGCTGCTCGCCGACGGGCGGGTGCGGAGCCTCTTTCAGCGGGCCACTGGGACCGGCTTCGAGGGGACCGGCTTCGTGGGAGACGGGCGCGCCGAACCGGAGCTGGTCTCGGTTCCGGGCCCCTTGCCCAGCGGGGCCAGGGTCGTGCTGCTCACCGAGGGCGCCGCCGCCGCCGTGAGCGGAGACGTGGACGCGCTCACGCGCGGCGTGCCCCCCCAGCGTGCCGCGCTCAACCTCATCGAGGCGGCGCGCCGGCGGGGGCACCGGCAGCCGCTCGCCGCGCTGGTCCTGGAGGTCGGCAGCGACCTCCATCGGGGGGGACACCCGGCGGCGGGTCCCGTGGCCCAACGGGTCGAGCCCCCGTCGGAGCACGCGCACGCCTTCACCCCACGGCGGCGCCCCATCCAGACGCGGGCGCCCAGGCCCGAGCGAGGCGGGCTGTGGTTCGCGTTCCTGGGGGCAGCCCTGGTGGGCGGGGCGGTCGCCTTGGCAACGACCCCTCGCAGCCCCGAGGCGCCGGTGACCGTCCACCGGCTCAAGCCACACCCAGACGGCGCTCCAGACGCGCGAGGGGACGGTTTGGGATCGGGGGCCGTCTTGGCCGCTGACGCGGGCGTTGGCCCGGAGGTCACCGCAGGCGGAGCTGGGCCCGACGCGCTGGCCGGGGACGCCCGGGCGCCAGGGAGCGGTCCGGCTCGGGCGGTGGAGGACGCGGCGCTCGTGCCTCACGCCGATCGCATCGCGCGGGCGCTCAGTGGCACGAACCCCAAGCGCTCCGCGCGGCGGCTGAGCCGCTACCTGCGCAAGCGGTTCCGGCGGGTAGGTTATCCGGCGTATCGGGAGGTGGGCCGCTGGATCCGGCGTCACCCATCGCCCCACGTCGTGGAGACCTTGTTGGAGATGATGAAGCGCGATGAGCCCAAGCGCACGCGGCGGTGGCTGGCGAAGCTCATCGGGACGCTCTACAAGCAGGACGCGGCCCCCTGAGCGTTCGACGGGATGGTCCCCCCAGGTCGGGCTCCCGAAGCAGCGACGCGGCCTGGCCTCTGTGGGCCGAGGAGAACGTCCCAAGTGCGCTTGCTTCCTGGCTCGCACACGGCATCTGGTGCCCCGATCTTCAGGACGGGGGGGCTGGAGAACACCGGCTTGAAGCCTGACTCACAACGTCTCCCGTCGCCAGGCTCGCTCTCGTGATTCCAGGCGGCTCCCCTCGTCGGTCACGTGCCACCTGCGCGCTCCCTCCTCGCGAAACTGCCTGAAATCACGACGCGGCGCCTGGCTCGGTCCGCCCTCGTGAACCAAGCTTCTCGGCTCTTGCGTAGCTGGTCGGGCTTCGGCATCGCTGGCGGCGTCACAGGACGGTCGCCGTGAGCAGCGCGAGCGGTGCGCGGAGGGTGCGCTCCCGAGACTCGGGCGCCAGCGAGAGGGGGACAACCGTGTCCGACACATGGTCGGCGAGCGGCCCCGAGGACAGCGGCCTGGGCTTCCGCCCGCGCCCGCGCGTGCCTATCGCCGTGAGCCTCCTGGGCCCGCTGCTCGTGGCGGGCGCCGTGGCCCATTGGGCGCTGGGCTTCCCCGCGCTGGAGTCGGATCGCGTGCTCATCGCGGTGGAGACGCGGTTCGCGCCCGCGCCCGACTCCGTGGGGGCGGCCGCCTCTCCGCTCCGGGGCGAACCCGCTCGGGGCTCCCCCTACCACGTGGCGGCGGCGGTCGTCTGCGAGACCCTGGGCGGTACGTCTGGGAGCGCGGAGGCCGGGATGCCCCAGGGACCAGACGCGCCGGGGGGCGCGGCGAGCGTTTGGTGCCCCTCGACGGTGGCCCGGGTTTGGGCAGACATCGCCGCGGCGCCCGACACCTGGGGTGTGTGGCTGTCCGTCGTAGTGCGCGGGGCCCACAGGGATGTCCCGTGCGCTCACATCCCGGAGGAGCCCCAAGGCGCGGAGGACGGCGACGTCCACGGGGCGTGAGCGTGGGCTCTGGGTAGGTGTGGGGGGAGGGACGGGATGGACGCGCTCGGACTACGCCGGGCGCAGGGCCAGGCGGACCGTCGTCCCCTGGCCGGGCGCGCTCTCGATCCGCAGGACCCCTCCGGCGTGTTGGGCGGTGGCGTAGACCTGGGCGAGCCCCAGGCCCGTCCCCTGGCCGGGGGGCTTGGTGGTGAAGAAGGGCTCGGTGGCGCGGGCGAGCACCTCGGGGCTCATGCCCGGGCCGTCGTCGGAGACGCAGAGCTCCACGAAGCGGCCGGGGGGCGCCTCGAAGTCGGCGGGGATCTCCGCGTGGTCCAGCTCGATGGCGCGGGTCTCGATGGTCAGGGAGCCGCCCTCCACCAGGGCGTCTCGTGCGTTCGCCGCGAGGTTCAGCAGCGCCTGGTTGAGCGCCCCTGGCTGCACCAGCGCCGGTGGGAGCGTGGGCGCCAGGCGCGTGCGGACGCGGACACGGCTCCCGAGCAGGCGTGTGATGAGGGGCACCGCCTCCGCGGCGAGCGCGCTGAGGTCGGCTCGCTGGAGGCGGGCGTCCGACTCGCGGGTGAGGTCCAGGAGCGACCGCGCCAGGGCTCCCCCACGCTCGGCGGCGCGCTCGATGGTGCCCAGCTCCCGAAGGGCTGCGATCCTCTCGTCCGGGGACAGCGCGCCCCCGGCGATGGGCGCACCGGCTCTGAGCCGCTCCTGGAGCAGCTCGACGCTCCCGGCGATCGCGGACAGGGCGTTCTGGAAGTCGTGGGCGAGGGCGCCGCCGAGCGTGAGCAGCGCGTCCATCTTCTGTGCCCGCCGGAGCTGCTCGGCGAGGCGGGCCCGCTCGGAGACGTCGCGCACGAGGGCTAGCACGTGGGGTTCGCCGTCCACGGAGAGCGGTTGGAGTGCGACCTCCACCGGGAAGCGCGTCCCGTCGCGGTGGCGCGCTTGCAGCAGCCGCCCCTTCCCGAACACGCGCGCGCTGGGGGCTCGCATGTAGCGGCTCCGGACCTCGGCGTGGTACTCGACGCGCTCCGCGAGGTGGTCGATGCAGAGCCCCACGAGCTCGCCCGGGCCGTAGCCAAAGAGCCGGTTCGCGTGCTCGTTGGCCCAGCGGATGGTCCCCGCGCCATCGGCCAGCAGGAGCGGCCCCGGGATGGCCGCGAGCACCGCGGCCGCGAGCTTCGGCGGCGCGCCCAGCCCATGTTGGTGGCGGGGGCCTGCGTCCTTCGGGGGGCTGCGGGGGAGGGCCGGAGGCATCGACACCCCAGATTTCGGCCATCTGGGCACGATGTTTGGGGTTGGCCACGGC
>CAYZID010000130.1:0-15884 GCA_964478315.1 uncultured Myxococcales bacterium
CTCCTTGCCCAAACGCGGCCTCCTGCGCCTCGGTCCGCAGAGCATGTGGCGGATCGGGGTCACACCCGAATCCGCCAGGGGAGCGGAGGGTGGGTGGCGGGCCCCGGGGGATGTGCTACCGTCCTCACCGCTGGCAACGGAGCGACTCGCATGGGGCGCAGGGCAGCCGGGGGGCGCGCGTGAAGGAACGGGGCGAGGCCGCGAGCGGCGCGACGGACGTCGCCATGGACGTCGCCATCATCGGGGCCGGGTACTGGGGCCAGAACCTCGTGCGTGTGGTGTCGTCGCTGGGGCGCCTGCGCGTCGTGTGCGACACGGATCCGACGGTGCGTGAGCGCGTGGCGCGGGCCTACCCGAGCGTGCGGACGACGGCCTCGCTGGACGATGCCCTGGGCGACCCGGGCGTCCGCGCGGTGATGGTCATCGTGCCGGCCGTCCACCACGCCGCCGTGGCTCGACAGGGCCTGGAGGCTGGCAAGCACGTCTACGTGGAGAAGCCCCTGGCGCTGTCGGTCGAGGACGGCCAGAGCCTCGTGGAGCTCGCCGCGCGGCGCGGGCGCCAGCTCATGGTCGGCCACCTCCTGCTCTACCACCCCTGCGTCCAGTGGGCGAAGGCGGCCCTGGACGCGGGGGAGCTGGGGCGCGCCCTCTACCTCTCCAGTCAGCGGACGAATCTGGGGAAGGTCCGCACGGACGAGAACGCCATGTGGTCCCTCGCGCCCCACGACGTGTCGGTGGCCCTCCACCTGCTCGGTGGGTCGCCCACCGAGGTCGCCGCGCACGGCTTCAGCTACCTCCAGCCCGAGCGCGGGATCGAGGACGTCGTCTTCCTCACCTTGCGGTTCCCCGGGGGGGAGGGGGCGCAGATCCACGTGTCGTGGCTGGACCCGCACAAGAAGCGCGCGCTCACGATCGTCGGTACCCGCAAGATGCTGACCTTCGACGACGTGGCGGCGACCGAGAAGGTTCGCGTCTACGACAAGGGCGTCGATCGCGCCCAGCCCGCCGCCGAGGCCGCGGAGTATGCCTCCTACGGCGACCTGCTCACGCTCCGCTCGGGCGACATCCTGGTGCCTCACATCCCCATGCGGGAGCCCCTGCGCGCGCTGTGCGAGGCCTTCTTGGACGCCGTGGACACGGGGGCTACCCCCCTGGCCGACGGGCGCAGCGGCCTGGAGGTCCTCCGCGTGCTCGCCGCCGGACAGCGCTCGCTGGAGTCCGGCGGGCGCCCCATCCCCCTCCAGGAGATCTCGTGACCACCGACGCCCCCCCCGACCTCCACCCAGGCGCCTTCATCCACCCCACGGCCGTCGTCGACGAGCCTGCCGAGATCGGCCCTGGGAGCCGCGTCTGGCACTTCAGCCACGTCATGGCGGGCGCCAAGCTCGGCCGCGGCGTGAGCCTGGGCCAGAACGTCTACGTGGCTGCCACGGTGCGCCTGGGCGACAACGTGAAGGTACAGAACAACGTTAGCCTCTACGACGGCGTCGTCTGCGAGGACGACGTGTTCTTGGGCCCCTCCTGCGTGTTCACCAACGTGAGCACTCCGCGCAGCCACGTCGTCCGCAAGGACGCCTACGAGCCCACGCGCGTGGGCCGCGGGGCGTCCATCGGCGCCAACGCCACGATCGTGTGCGGCACCACAATCGGGCCCTACGCCTTCGTCGCCGCCGGCGCCGTGGTCACCCGCGACGTGCCCGCGCACGCCCTGGTCATGGGGGTCCCCGCTCGCGTCCGCGGCTGGGTGTGCGCGTGTGGCGTCACCCTCGGCGCCCCTGCCGCCGGGCTCGCTCAGTGTCCCGACTGCGGCGCCACGTACCGCGTCCCCGAGCCGGGCGCCGACGCCGCCGCGGGCGCTGTGGCCGCCGTCGCCAAGCGCGTGGAAGTCTAGCCCGCCCATCCCCCCCAAATGAGACGGGGCGAGCCCACGCGGCTCCCCCGCCTCCCCCGAGGCTCCGCATGTCCGTCCCTTTCGTCGACCTGGCCGCCATCCACGACCCCATCCAGGGCCGCATGCTCGCCGCCATCGAGGGCGTCGTCCGCTCGAACCGTTTCATCAACGGCCCCGAGGTCCAGGCGTTCGAGCGCGAGCTGGCGGCCTTCCTCAACGTCCCCCACGCCGTGGCCGTCTCCAGCGGCAGCGACGCCCTCGTCGCTGCCCTCATGGCGCACGACGTGGGCCCCGGGGCGGAGGTCATCACGACCCCCTTCACCTTCGCCGCGACGGCCATGGCGATCCTCCGCGTGGGCGCCACGCCGGTGTTCGCGGACATCGAGCCCGACTCGTTCCTGCTGGACCCCAGCGCGGCCGAGGCCTGCATCACGCCGCGCACTCGGGCCATCATTCCCGTGCACCTGTTCGGCCGCGCCGCGGACATGACGGCCTTCGTGGCGCTGGCTCGGCGGCACGGTCTGGCCCTCATCGAGGACGCCGCCCAGGCCATCGGGGCCGAGTGGGAGGCCCAGCGCGTGGGGGGCCTGGGGGACGCCGGCTGCTTCTCGTTCTTCCCCGCCAAGAACCTGGGCGCCCTGGGGGACGGGGGGGCGGTGACCACGGGGGACGCCGCGCTGGCCGACCGTCTCAGGGCCACGCGGGCCCACGGGTCGGCGCGCCGCTACTACAGTGACTTCCTTGGTGGCAACTTCCGCTTGGACGCGCTCCAGGCGGCCGTCTTGCGGGTGAAGCTGCCCGAGCTGGAGGGCTGGACCGCGGCCCGCCAGGACAACGCCGTGCGGTACCGGGAGCTCTTTGGCGCGGCGGGTATCCCACAGGGCGCCCTCACGCTGCCCGAGCCAGGCCCCGGGCGGCACGTGTGGAACCAGTACGTCGTGCGGATCCACGGCGGGCGCCGCGCCGAGGTCTTCGACGCCCTGGGCGCCGCGGACATCGGGCGGGCCGTGTACTACCCGGTCCCACTGCACCTTCAGCCGGCGTTCCGCCGCGTTCGTCCCGCGGACGCACCGCCGCTGCCCGTATCCGAGCGGGTGGCGGAGGAGGTCCTCGCGCTCCCCATCGCGCCGGGCCTCACCGAGACCCAGCAGGAGGAGGTCGTGCGCGTCGTCGCGCGCGCGCTGGGGGCCTCCGCGTGAGCGCGCCGTGAGCCCACGTCCCGGCGCGCGGGCCCGGACCTCGGCGGGCCCGTCCTGGGCTCTGACGGTGGGGCTCGCCGCGTGGATGGGGCTCTGTGTCTCGGCTCCCGCGCGGGCCTCGATGTTCGACACCTACGGGTTCGGGGCGCGGGGCGTGGGCATGGGCGGGGCGCTGGTGGCGCTGCCCACGCGCAACGAGGCGGTCTACTACAACCCGGCGAACCTCCTGGCTTTGAAGGTGAGTCACCTGGCGCTGGGTGTGGACCTCGTCGCGCCCAGCCTGTCCGTGGAACGCCTGGAGGGGCAGGGCGACCTCGGGGCGCACATCCCGCCCACGAGCCTCACGATCGACTTAGGGCTGGCGACGCCTATCGGCGGTGTCTTCTCCGATCGCGTCGCCGTGGGGTTCGCGCTCTTTCATCCCCTGTTGAGCGGGACGCGGATCGAGTCGTTGGACCCGCGGATCCCCTACTTCTACCGCTACGACGCGCTTCCGCAGAAGATCCTCCTCGCGGGGGCGGTGGCCGCCGAGCCTCTGCCCTGGCTCCGCGTGGGCGTGGGCGCCCAGGTCTTGGCCGAGCTGGATGGCGCCGTGCGCGGGGCCCTGTCGCTGGAGGAGGGGCGGTTCAGCAGCGAGCGCACGGACATCGACCTGTTCGCCACGGTGGGCCCCACGGCGGGCCTGTCCCTCGGGCCGTTCGAGGGGTTTCGGTTGGGCGTGGCGTTTCGGGGCGCGCTGGAGCTCCACTACTCGCTGCTCATCGACGTGCTCTTGGAGGAGGTGGGCGTGCTCGCTGTGGACGTGGACGGCACGAGCCTCTACACGCCCGACCAGCTCGCGGCCGGCGTGTCCTGGGAGGGGGAGTTGGGGGCGCGCTGGCACCTGTCGGTGGAGGCTGGGCTCACTTGGGAGCGATGGAGCGCGGCGCCGCCGGCGGGGGCGGACTTCCAGCTCCACATCGACGACTCGGTGTTGCGGGCCGACGAGGCCGCCGGCGGCCGACCCGTCCAGGACCTCATCCTCGCGGAGCGGGATCCCGTGCCGTTGGGCGCCGAGGACATCGTCATCCCCCGGGTGGGCATCGAGGCCCGGTGGGGGGCGGCGTGGCGCCTTCGCGCGGGCTACCTCTACCGCGTGACGCCGCTGCCCATCCCCGCCTATGAGGCCAACACGCTGGACAGCTCCGCCCACGTCGTCAGCCTGGGCGTGGGCTACGCCTTCTCCGACCCCGCGGAGGTCCACGACGCGCCGCTCATCATCGACCTGGGTCTCCAGCTCACGGCGCTGCGCACCCGGACCGTCCCCAAGCTCGACGGCTACGAGCCGGGGGGGAGGTATCGGTTCGGTGGGGTGATCACGCACGTCGCGCTGGAGCTGCACCACGACTTCTGAGCCGCGCGTCCACCGGGGTGCCGTTCCCGCGCCTGCATCCGCCCGCCGCGCTCCCGCACCCGCTCCCGCCGGCGCTTCCGCCTTCCGCGCCCGCTTTCGCAGCCGCTTCCGCCTTCGCCGCCGCTTCCGCTCCCGCTCTCGCGCCCGCTCCCGCTCTCGCGCCCGCGCCCGCTTCCGCACCCGCTTCCGCAGCCGCTTCCGCCTTCGCCGCCGCTTCTGCAGCCGCGCCCGCTCCCGCTCTCGCGCCCGCTTTCGCAGCCGCTTCCGCCTTCGCCGCCGCTTCCGCAGCCGCTTCCGCTTCCGCCTCTGCCTCCGCCTCCGCGCTCTCGGGGGTAGGGGGGGCTCCGTGGCGGAGCCCCGATCCGCTACTTGCTCTGCGGACCGAGGCGCTTGAGGCCGCGATTGGGCAAGGAGGCAAGCGGCTGGGTGCGGAGGCGTGGCTGCGTCACGTCGAGCGGCCAGTCGCCTGTGGGGCCGCGCAGCCCGACGCCGTCCACCCGTGGGATCCAAAGCCGAATCCCAGAGTAGGTGGCGGATCGGGGTGGAGGATGACGCGTTGCGTTGGACATCCCCCCGCGCGTATCCTTGCGGGCCTTCGCTGATGCGGTGGGCGGGTCGAGCCGGCCGCGCGGCGGAGGACAGGTGCCCCGGAGGCGGGGGCGGAGGTGAGCATGACGCGGCGTGGTAGGTCTTGGACGGCGAGCCTGGGGACGATGGTCTGGTTGGCGTGGAGCGCGGCGGCGTGCTCGGGGCCGGGCACAACCCAGCCCCAGCCTCAGCCTGGCGTGGACGCCTGCTCCGTGAACCCGCTGTCGCCCGGGTGCGTGCCCGTGGCCGACGGCCTCATCTTCGGCGACGGGGCGGGGCAGGACTTGGGGCCGAGCCCGGACATCGGGCCGGGAGACGCTGGCGCGGATGGGCACGGGACCCCCGACGGCGGCTGCGTCCCAAACTGTCAGGGGAAGCTGTGCGGCGACGACGGTTGCGGCGGCTCCTGCGGCTCCTGCGCGCCGGGCCAGGTGTGTAGCCCCGCGGGGATCTGCGGGGCGGCGTGTACCCCCGACTGCGCCGGAAAGAGCTGCGGGGACGACGGCTGCGGTGGGAGCTGCGGCGACTGCCCGGCGGGCCAGCTCTGCGACGCCTTCTTCCAGTGCGTGACGACCTGCACCCCGAACTGCCAGGGCAAGATCTGCGGGGACGATGGGTGCGGTGGGAGTTGCGGGACTTGCCAGGGGGGACAGACCTGCACGCCCCAAGGACAATGCGAGGCCGCCTGCGTCCCCAACTGTCTCCTCAAGGACTGCGGGGATGATGGGTGTGGGGGGAGCTGCGGGACCTGCCCCGCGGGGCAGAGCTGCAACGCGCTGCTGGGCACCTGCGAAGGCGGGGGCACCACCGGCTGCGGGGACATCACCTACGAGGGCTGCTGCACGGCCGCCGGGACGCTCAAGTATTGCGACGACACCACCGGGACCCTCCAGACGATGGACTGCGCCGGCCAGAACCCCCAGTGCGGCTGGTCGTCCTCGGGCGGTTACTACGACTGCGGGACGGACGGCGGGGCGAGCCCAGACGCGAGCCTTCCGCTGCTGTGCCCGGGGGAGAGCTGCGTCCCGAGCTGCGCGGGGAAGGAGTGCGGCGGCGATGGCTGCGGTGGGAGCTGCGGGGCGTGCCCCGCGGGCCAGACCTGCGACGCGAGCGGGCAGTGCCAGGCGAGCGCGTGCGAGTGCGGGAACCTCGTGTGCGGCATGGATCCCACGGGGACGTGTTCGTGCGGGACCTGTCCGGCGGGCACCACTTGCAGCGCGAGCGGCCTGTCCTGCGACCCCGTGGGCGGCGCTTTGGGCTCCTTCTGCGGAGCCACGCCGACCTGCACCCCCAAGGTGGACGACCCGGCGAACCCCGGGCAACAGATGGACAACCCCGATTGGCCGGACTGCGTGCACGCCCAGTGTGCGAGTGGGCTCTGTCTGGGCGCGGGGACGCCGGGGGCCTTCGTGAACCTGCCCGTGTGCTCCAAGAGCTGCACGATCGTAAAGGACTCGAACCAGGATGGGGTCGAGGACGCGGACGCGCCCTACAGCGACTGCGATGGCTTCACCAGCGGCCCGGCGGGCACCGCGGCGCGCTGCGTGGAGTTCGCGCCACCCTCGTCGGGCCAGTCCGTCTCGGTGTGCGTCCCCACCTCGGCGTTCTCCCCCTGCGCGGTCAACGCGGACTGCCCGGCGGGGGAGCAGTGCCTCGCCGCCTACGTCTTCGACCACTTCGAGGAGCGCTGCGTGGCGAAGGTCCAGGCGGGCGAGTGGGGCTCCACGAGCAAGATGACCGAGGCGTGCAACGAGGACCCCACCGCGGGCGCGATCTCGTTCTGTGAGAGCGGCTGGTGCTTCGGCGTGGGCTGCGTGGACTCATGCAACACCGACGCCGACTGCGACACGACGAAGATCTTCCCCGGCACCGGGTGCGACCAGGCGAGCCACACCTGCCTGACCATGCCCTCGCGGAGCTGCACCGTGGACGCCGACTGCTCGCGCTGGAGCTGCGGCCTCCAGGACACCAAGCTTTTCGGCGACACGAGCACCTACGTGGACGACTTCTGCTGGCCGCTGAGCTGCACGAGCGACGCCGACTGCGGGGCGGGCTACTACTGCCGTTACAACTGGGGCGGCGACTACGACGCCCAGGGCGAGCCCGTGTGGGATCACATCTGTCTGCCCCAGGCCAGCGGGGGCGTGGACAAGGGCGAGCCCTGCGACCCCGACCCCACCGACGGGGTGCCAGGTGACACCTGCCTCAATGAAGACTACTGCGTGGGCGGCTTCTGCGGCGGGATGTGCGGCGCGGACAGCGACTGCGCCACCGCTAGCGGGCAGCAGTGCGTGATCGCGCAGTTCACCGCCCCTAAGCAGGATGGGACCGACGGGACGCTCTACCTCGATTGGTGCCAGACCATCGCGGGCTCGGGCGCGGCCTGCGCCGCCGAGGCAGACTGTGACGCCACGGGCGCCAGCGAGCACTGCGACGTCGTGCTCAAGTCCAACCACGACGCCGCGACCCAGGCGGACGGCCCCATGCTCTTGGCGTCCCTCTGCATGACCAGCGACGGCGCTGGCGCCTTGGGGGACGCTTGTTCGAGCTACGCCGACTGCGAGGCTGGGTGGTGCCTGGGGGCCGACGCCGCCTCGGGCACGGACGGCTTCTGCACCCAGGTCTGCGATGGCACCGCGAGCTGCCCGTCGGTGAGCGACGGGGCGACGACCTATCACGGGATCTGCACCTCGCTGTTGTACAGCTTCGCCGGGGACGACACGAACGCGGCCACGAACCTCTACCTCCCCCTGTGCCAGTTCACCACGGCGAGCCTCGCGGATTGCTCCACCGACTTCACCTGCCCAGCCGGCGAGGCGTGCGCCCCAAACGTCATCGCTACGAGCCCAGACACCCCGGCGACCGTGGAGCTGCTCTGCATGCGCAACGACAACGGCGCCGCGGGACCCCCGGCCGACGCGGCCGTGGGGGACGCCTGTGATCCCAACGCCACGAACGCGGACGGCTCGGCCCAGGCCCAATGCGCCTCGGGGCTCTGCCTGGACGAGGTGGCCGGCGCCGCCGCGCTGGGGTACTGCAGCGCCCTGTGCATGGGGCCCTCGGACACCACGACGTGCCCCGCCGGGCTCACCTGCCAGAAGCACGTCCTCGTGCCGCGGTCCGGGGCCTTCGCTTCCCATGAGGGGGCGGTCTACCTCTGCAAGAAGCCCTGAGCGGGCGGGGCCCCATCGCGGCGCCCTGCGTCCCAGCGGAGGGGGACGAGCCCCTCCCAGGCCAGGAGGCCGACGAGCGATCCGCCGCGCGTGCGGCGTTTCTCTGGCTCGTGCGACTCCGCTGGGCCGCCGTGGGGCTCCTCGCGGGGGCCACCGCCGCGGCGCACTTGGCTGGGAGCCTCCGGCGGCCCGTGGCGCTCTACATCACGGCTGGGGTGCTGGCCCTGGTGAACTTCGGGCTGGCGCGATTGGGCGTGTGGCTGCGCGACGGAGAGCTGCGCGCCCTGCGGCGCGGGACCTGCGCGCAGATCCTCGTGGACCTCGTGGCGCTCACCGCCGCGCTCCATTGGTCCGGCGGCGTGGACAACCCCTTCGTCTCCTTCTACGTCTTCCCGGTGGCGCTCGCGGGGATGCTGCTCACGCCCCGGGCGGCCTTCACCGCGGCGGGCGTGGCGATCGCGCTGCACGGGATCATGTTGGGCCTCATGAGCGTGGGTCTGGTGGAGCACGAGCCCGTGCTGTTCGGCGCCACCCACCTCCACGACGCGCTCGACGCCGACGCCAACTGGAAGTCCAGCTTGTTCGTGTTCGCGCACCTCGTGGCCTTCTCGACCACGCAGCTCGGCGTCGCCTATTTCGTGGGGACCTTGGCCCAGCGCCGGCGCGACGCCGAGCGGCGGCGCCGGGCCCAAGAGCAGACCGTCCGCGCGCGGGAGCGGCTCGCGCGCGTGGGGACCCTGGCAGCCGGCGTGGCCCACACCGTGCGCAACCCCCTCCACGGCCTCCTGAACTGCGTGGCGCTCCTGCGCGACGCGCCGGGGCTCGGGCCGGACGACGCCGAGGTGCTCGATCTCATGGACGACGGCGTTCAGCGCATCGAGCGCGTCACGCGGCGGCTGCTGGCCTTTAGCCGCGAGGGACCCGGGCGGCGCGAGGTCGTGGACGCGGCCGTCGTCGTGGAGGACGCCACGCGGATGGTGCGTCTGTTGGCGCGCGACGCGGGCGTGGAACTCCAGACACACCTCGACCCCGTCCCCCCCTTGACCGCGGACGCCGACCGCTTGGTGGAGGCGCTGGTCAACGTCCTCCACAACGCGGTGCAGGCCAGCCCATCCGGCGGCCTGGTTCGCGTGTCGCTCCGCGTCGACACGGAGCTGGGGGAAGGTGGACGCGTGGGCGGCGTCATCTTGCAGGTCGAGGACACGGGGCCGGGGATCTCCGAGGATCTCCGGGCCAAAGTCGTGGAGCCCTTCTTCACCACGAAGGCGGTGGGCCAGGGGACGGGCTTGGGGCTCGCGATCACGCGGCGGATCCTGGACGATCACGGCGGCCGCCTGGAGATCGGCGCCAGCGACCTCGGGGGGGCGCGCGTGGCGCTCCACGTCCCCCTCGCCGCGTCCCCTGAGCCGTGGGGCCCGGGAGCCCCATGAGCCGCCTCCGTCCGGTTCCCCGCGCGCCTGGGCTCGCGCTCCCTCGCGCGGTCTGTCAGGCTGGCCTGGTTGCTGCATCTGGCTTCGAACCCACGGTGGCGTCGCGCTCGCCTCCCCGGCGTCGCACCGTCGCCTGCTAGCCCCTCGCCCACCCCAGAGCACCCATGCCTGACTCCCGGACCACCTCAGTCCCTTCGCCCGGCTCCTCCTCGGCGGCGGCGCCCGCGCTGCGCGTCCTCGTGGTCGATGACGAGCGCCTGAGCCGCGAGACGACGGCACGCCAACTCCGGGCGGCGGGGTACGAGGCCCAGGCGTGCGCCGACGGTGCGACCGCGGAGGCGGCCTTGGAGGGCGGGCCCTGGGACGTCGTGCTGTGCGACATCCGCATGCCCGGCATGGACGGGATCGAGCTCCTGCGGCGCACGCGGCGCCGCCATCCCGACGTGGACGTCCTGCTCATGACGGCCTACGGGACAGTGGAGAGCGCCGTGGAGGCCATGCGGGAGGGGGCCGCCGACTACCTCACCAAGCCCTTTCACTTCCGCGAGCTCGCCCACCGGTTGGAGAAGCTCCGCGAGCTGCGCGGGGCCCGCCGACAGGTGGAGAACCTCCGGGCGCTCGTGGGCTTGGACGATGGAGGGGAGGCGTCTCTTGGGATCGTCGGGGCCGACCCCGCCGTCGCTCTCGTGCGCCGGCGGATCCAGGCCTTCGCGGGGCACGACGCGCCCGTGCTCATCACCGGCGAGACGGGCACGGGCAAGGAGGTCGTGGCGCGGGCCCTGCACGAGGCTGGCCCTCGGGCCGGTGGTCCCTTCGTGGCCGTGGGCTGCGGTGCGATCCCCGAGAGCTTGGCCGAGAGCGAGCTGTTCGGCCACGAGCGAGGGGCCTTCACCGGGGCGACCGCGAGACGCAAGGGGGCCTTCGAGCGAGCCCACCGCGGCACCCTGCTCCTGGACGACGTGGACGACTTGCCCTTGCCCCTCCAGGCCGCCCTGCTGCGCGTGCTCCAGGAGGGCACCTTCACGCGCGTGGGCGGCGCGGTGGAGCAGCGGGTGGACGTGCGGGTCGTGGCGACGACCAAGGTGGACCTGGCCGCGCTCGCGCGAGCGGGGCGGTTCCGCGATGACCTATACTACCGGCTCCGGGGCCTGGAGCTGCGTCTGCCGCCCTTGCGAGAGCGCGGTGAGGACGTGCTGCTCCTGGCGCGCCACTTCCTCCGCCTCCGAGACGTGCGCTGCGGCCTCACCCCGGGCGTCGCCAAGATCCTCCGCCGCTACCCTTGGCCGGGCAACGTGCGCGAGCTGCGGCACGCCATCGACGCGGCCATCGTCCTGTGTGACGGCGATGGGATCCGCGAGGAGTTCCTGCCCGACTTCCTCTTGCGCAGTGGGGCCGCCGAGCGCGGGGCCGCGTCCGAGGTCGTGGAGCTGCACCTCGACGGGGTGGAGCGGGTCGCCTTGACGGAGCTCGTGGAGGGGGTGGAGAGGCAGCTCTTTCAGTGGGCGCTGGTCAAGGCCGAGGGCAGCCAGACGCGCGCCGCCGCGCTCCTGGGCTTGGCGCGCACCACGTTCCAGAGCCGACTCGACCGCCTCCAGCGCCGCTGAGACGCGTGGCGCCTCACGCGGGCGCGGATCTGTCGACCGTGTGGTCGCCTGCGGGCACGCGGCGCGCCGAGATCTCGGCGTGTCTGCCGAGATCTCGGCGCGCCCCTCGCCGTCGCTGGGCGCCGCTCGCTGGGACTGGCTCCGGGGGAGGCTGCAACCCACCGGAATCGCGTGGGCTCTATGGTTCTTGCCTCGGGCGCATCCGTGGCACGGGCTTTGCGAACTCCCAGCGCGCGCCCATGCGCGGCGCGGCAAGCAACGGACGGAGGCGCGAACCATGAGGCTCAATCATCTCACACACATCATCCTCGTCGGAGTGGCGTCCCTGGCGCTCGGCTGTGAGGGGCCAGTCGGCCCCCAGGGCGACCCGGGGCCCCAGGGGGAGCCCGGCGTGGCCGGGGAGCAGGGTCCGGCGGGCGAGCAGGGGCCGGCGGGGCCGGCGGGTCCGGCGGGTCCGGCGGGCGAGCAGGGCCCGGCGGGCGAGCAGGGTCCGGCGGGCGAGAGCTGGGCGCCCCCGCAGTACGTGGGCACGGAGGTCTGCATCGGCTGCCATGAGGACGAGGGCGCCGAGTTCATGAAGTCCGGCCACCCCTACAAGCTCACGAAGGTCGAGGGCGGGGTGGCGCCCGCGCGGCCCTTCGATTCCATCACCGGGGGGATCCCCGATCCTCCCCTGGGCCTCGCGTGGGATGACATCTCCTACGTCATCGGCGGGTTCGGCTGGAAGGTGCGCTACGTTGGCAACGACGGCTACATCGTCACCGGGGGGGCTGACGACAAGACCCAGTGGAACCTCGCCCAGCAGGCTGTAGACATCGCCGCCGAGGAGACCTGGGTAGCTTACCACGCGGGGGAGCAGAAGCCGTACAACTGCGGGTCCTGCCACACGACGGGGTGGATCCCCTGCGACGTGGGTGACGACACCTGCGAGCACCAGGACGGGATGCCCGGGATGGCCGGGAGCTTCTTCGCCGGCGGCGTCCAGTGTGAGGCGTGCCACGGCCCCGGCAGCCAGCACGCGGCGAACCCCTACCTCGTCGCCCCACGGGTGGACGGCTCTGCCGAGCTGTGTGGCAAGTGCCACATCCGCGGCGAGGTGGAGGCCATCGACGCCAAGGGCGGCTTCATCAAGCACCACGAGCAGTACGAGGAGATGTTCTCCAGCCGCAAGCACTCCATGCGCTGCGTGGACTGCCACGATCCCCACCAGAGCGCACGGTTCGCCGATCCCGAGGTGAACCCCAACAAGAGCCTGCGCGTCGACTGCGTGGACTGCCACGTAGGCTACGACACGAACCAAGAGAGCACGACCATGCAGGCCATGGTGGACTGCGTGGACTGCCACATGCCGCGCATCTCCAAGTCGGCCGTGGGCGACGCCGCCCAGTGGTCGGGTGACATCCGCACCCACATCTTCGCCATCAACCCCGACCCGGGGGTGTCGCAGTTCACGTCCGATGGGAGCGAAGCGGAGCCCTTCGTGACCTTGGATTGGGCCTGCCGAAGCTGCCACCGCGACGGGGGCACGGCCGTGAACCGCGACCTCACCGAGCTCGCGGCCACCGCCGAGGGCTACCACTCCAACTGATCGCCGGCGCGAGGCGCTGGGCCAACCCCACTCGCCGGACCCCCTCGGCCGTCGGGTGGCCCGGCGTCCCTCGCCCGGTCCGAGAGTCGGTCCTGACCCCGCCGCCGCGCTCGAAGCATGACGCAGGCGGCTCTCGTGGGGGAGCCGGGGGCGGTCACACACCGCGCCTCGCTCGCGTCAGGTTTCCGGGAGGTCGGCTGCGCTGGCCTCCCCTCGGGGCAGGACGTTCGCTCCACGCGGGTCCCTCGTGGAGCGGAGACTCGGCCCGGCTCGCGCCCCGCACTCCAGGGCGTGGGCCGGGCTCCTTTCGTGGCGCAACCAGGAGCTTCCCCGGCCCTCAACGGGGGGAGAGGAGCGCCGCGGCGATCTCCTCCACGGGGAGCACGTGACAGGCCGCGTTGAGCGCGATGGCGGCCGCGGGCATGGCGTCCACCACGCACTGCGCGGGCTCTTGGGCGAAGGTCCTCGCCCCCGCCTCTCGGAGCGCCGCCAACCCCTGCGCCCCGTCCGAGCCCATCCCCGTGAGGAGCACGGCGTCCACCTGGGAGCCGAGGGCGGCTGCGGACTCGAACAACACGTCCACCGAGGGGCGCTGATAGCGGCGCGGCGGGCTTCGGTCGATGTGGGTCGTGAGCTCGGGCGTGACGACGACGTGGGCATCGTCCGGCGCCACGACGATGGCCCCGGGCTCCAGGCGCTCCCCCGCCCGCGCCACGCGCACCGGACGGCCCAGCTCCCCCGCGAGCCACTTCGCGAACCCCGCCCCGAAGCCTGCGACGATGTGCTGGACGACCACGATGGGCGGCAGGGCGTGGGAGAGCTCGCGAGGCACCGCGGACAGGAGCCCAAAGATCGCCCCTGGGCCCCCCGTCGAGGCGCCCACGACGATGAGGCGCCCGGGATCCGTTCCAGCGCGCCGCGCGCGAGCTCCATCGGTCGCGAGGCGGCGCGCGGGTCGCCGCGGCCGCCGCGGCGGGCGTCGGCGCACGACGGGGACCGCGGCCAGGGCGCGGACCGCGCGGATGAGCCGCCGCTCCTCCCGCGCTCGGGCCGGGTGGGCGCCCCCGTGGGGCTTGGGGAGGATGTCCAACGCCCCAGCCTCGATGGCGCGGAAGCCGATGGTGGCGTCCTCGCCCAAGGCGCCGGTCACGATGAGCACGCGGGTGGGGGCCTCCGCCATGAGCTCGGCGGTGAGGGACACGCCGTCGTCCTCGCCCAGGCGGACGTCCATGGTCACCACATCGGGCGACAGGCGCTGCGCGGCGGTGAGGGCGCTGGGGCGGTCTGCGGCCTCCCCCACCACCTCGATGTCCTCGGCGGCGGAGAGGATGCGGGTGAGGACGCGGCGCGCCACGGCGGAGTCATCGACGATGAGGACGCGGGGCAAGAAGCCTCCTGGGCAGGTGCTGTTGGGACGGGAGGGCGGGGGCCAGTGGCTCGCGTTCAGACGTGATAGCGCCCGAGGATCTCGTGGATGGTCTTGGAGAGGCTCGTGAGCTGCTCCACGGCGGCCTCCAGCGAGGCCACGCCCTGGGCGGTGTCCTCGCCTGCCCGGCGGATCCCCTCGATGGCGAAGGAGACCTGCTTTATGCCCGCCGCTTGCTGCCCGGCGGCGCCGGCGATCTGCCGCGCGCTGTCCGCGTTGTGTTCCATGGTCTCGGCCATGGTGTCCACCACGTCCTGGACCCCGACGATGGCGCGCTGTCCGTCCGCCGCGCGCTTGGTGCCCTCCTCGGTCGCCATGACCGCGCTCGCGGTGGCGCGCTCGATCTCCTTGAGGATCCCGCGGATCTGGAGCGTCGCGGCCTTGCTCTGTTCGGCGAGGCTGCGGACCTCCGCGGCGACCACGGCGAAGCCCCGCCCCTGCTCACCGGCTTTGGCGGCCTCGATGCTGGCGTTGACGGCGAGGAGGTTGGATTGCTCGGCCAGGTCTCGCACCGTCTCGACGATCTCACCGATGCGCGCGTTTTGGGCGCTGAGGTCTAGGATCTCCTTGGCGATGCCCTCCACGCGCGCGCCGATGGCCTCCACGGTCTCCCGTGCCTTGGCGATGCGCGCGCGGCCCTCGTGCCCCAGGTCGGCGGCGCTCTCCGCCGCCTCTACCACGTCGCGCGCCGAGGCCGCCGACGACTGGCTCGTCTCATGGACCTCGGCCATGGTCGTGGAGACCTGGGAGACGGCGGCCGCCTGCTCCGCCGTCGTGGTCGCGTACTCCTTGGCCGTGGCGTTGATCTCCGCCGCGCTGGACGAAAGCATCTCGGCGCCTCCCTGGAGCTCCCGGACCACGCTGGAGAAGTTCGCGCGCATGGACTCGAAGGCCCCTACGAGGAGGCCGACCTCGTCCTGCTGGGTGCGGATTTGGATCGGCATGCCGAACTCGCCGTCGCCCATGCGCCGCGCCGCCTCGGCGAGCTGCTCGATGGGGCGCGCCACCGTGCGGGTGGTGAAGGCCGCGAAGCCGAACGCGGTGAGCAGCACGAGGAGGCCGAAGGTCGTCATGCGGACCAGGAAGCTCCCGCTGCGGGCCTCCAGCGCCGCGTGGGCCGCGGCCACGGGGATCTGCGCGGCCAGGCCGGCGACCTCGGCGGCCTGCGCGCCTACGTCCAGCGCGGCGGGGCCGCTCGGCCGCGCGGTCGGCGCGCGGCGGAGGGCGGCGCGGTAGCCTCGCCAGCGCTCGCGGAAGGTCACGATGGCCTGGCGCGTGGCCTCGTCCAGCACCACCGCCACGGCGCTCGCCTGGCCGGACACCGCGTCCGCGCTCGCCAAGATGGCGTCCACCTGGGCGGCGGCGCTCGACACCTCCTGGGCCGACGCGGAGCTCCCGCCGGTCACGGCCTGGCGCGCGGCGCGCTCCACGAGCGTCGGGAGCTCCCACAGGCGGGCGAGCTCCGCGTCGCGCGTGGCGTTGTCTCCCAGCTCGTTCCAACTGGAGACGGCCTCGACGGCGAAGAGGATCACGAACACGACGTTCGCCATGGACAGGCGCCTCGTGAGGCGCGCGCCGAGCCAGCCCCGCGT
>CAYZID010000131.1:0-15839 GCA_964478315.1 uncultured Myxococcales bacterium
CGCCGCCCACACGCGGGATCCAAAGCCGAATCCCAGAGTAGGTGGCGGATCTGGGAAGGCCCAGTCCAGCCGAGCGGCCGGGAGCGCCCCACCTCGCGGCGAGTCGGCTCCCGCGCAGGCACCGCCGGGCGCTGCCGAACCCGCTGCGGAGGCGCGCGCGCAGATGGGAGCGCACGCGAGGGCGCACGGCGGCGCCCAGGCGGAGGCCCGGCGATGAGCCACGGGATCGACGAGGAGCGCCTGGACCTCGCCCGGACGCTGGCGTTGGAAGACGCCCGTAAGAGGGGGCCTCTCGCGTGGATGGCCTCGAACTCCGTGGCCGCCAACCTCATCATGGGGCTCCTCCTCGTGGGCGGCCTCGTCTTCGGCGCCTCGAAGGTCAAGCAGGAGGTCTTCCCGGAGTTCAGCCTGGACATGGTCACCGTCCGCGTGGCCTACCCCGGCGCGAGCCCCGCCGAGGTCGAGCAGGGCATCGTGGAGGCGGTCGAGGAGGCCGTCCGCGGGCTGGACGGGGTCAAGCGGGTCACGTCGACGGCCTCCGAGGGGCTGGGGTCCACGACCATCGAGCTCCTGGACGGCGTGGACGCGAGCCGCGTCACGGCGGACATCAAGAACGCCGTGGACCGCATCACGTCCTTCCCCCTGGACGCCGAGGAGCCCCTCGTGAGCCTCCTCGTCGCGCGGCGCCAGGTGATCTCGCTCGTCCTCTACGGGGACTTGGACAACCACGCCCTCAAGGAGGTGGGCGAGGAGGCCCGCGACGCCCTGCTGGCGCGCAAGGAGATCACCCAGGTGGACGTCTCCGGGCTGCCCCCTGTGGAGATCGACGTGGAGATCCCCCAGGAGACGCTCCGGCGCTACGGCTTGACGTTGGACGGCGTGGCAGGGGCCATCCGTGCGGCCTCCCTGGAGCTCCCCGGCGGCGGGGTCAAGACCCCGGGCGGAGAGGTCCTCGTGCGGACCACCGAGCGGGCCGACTGGGGCGAGGAGTTCGCCGAGCTGCCCATCCGCGCGGCCACGACCGGGACCCGCATCCGCGTGGGAGACCTGGGCGTGGTCAAGGACGGCTTCGCGGAGACCGACGAGCAGGCGCTGTTCAACGGCCAGCCCGCCGTGCGCGTGGACGTCTACCGCGTGGGTGACCAGACGCCCATCGAGGTGGCCGACGCCGTCAAGGAGGTCCGCGACGAGCTCCAGGCGCGGCTGCCCCCCTCGGTCCATGTGGACACCTGGCAGGACATGTCCCAGATCTACCGCGGTCGCATCGACCTCCTGCTGCGCAACGCCTACCTGGGGCTGGTCCTGGTGCTGGTGGTCCTGGGCCTGTTCCTGGACCTGCGCCTCGCCTTCTGGGTCACCCTGGGCATCCCCGCGAGCTTCGCCGGGGCGCTGCTCCTCATGCCGGCCTTCGACATCAGCCTGAACATGATCACGCTGTTCGCGTTCATCGTCACGCTGGGCATGGTGGTCGACGACGCCATCGTCGTGGGCGAGAACGTCTACGAGCTCCGCCAGCGCGGGCTGGCCTTCAAGGACGCCGCCGTGGCCGGGGTCCGCCAGGTGGCGGGGCCCGTGGTCTTCGCCGTCCTCACGACGGTCGCCGCCTTCATGCCCATGTTCTTCGTGCCGGGGATCATGGGGAAGTTCTTCGAGCCCCTGCCCGCCATCGTCACCTTCGTGCTCCTCATCTCCCTCGTGGAGTCCCTCCTCGTCCTCCCGTCCCACCTCGCCCACGCGCCCCGCCGAGACAAGCGCGGGCTCGCGGCCAACATCGCCGCGGCGCTCCGCCTCCTCACGCTCCCGCTGTGGCCGGCGCTGTGGCTGTTCGGGAAGCTCAACCGGGGCACGACGCGGCTCCTGGCCTGGAACATCCAGCGCCTCTACATGCCCTTGGCCCACGCGGCCGTGCGCTATCGCTACGCCACGCTGGGCCTGGCCGGAGCCCTCTTCTTCGCCGCCGTGGGCCTCATCGCTGGCGGGCGCATCGACTTCACCTTCATGCCCAAGATCGAGAGCGACCGCGTGACGGCGAGCCTGCTCATGCCCTACGGGACGCCGGTCCAGGAGACCATGAAGGTCCAGCGCCACATGGTGGAGGCCGCCCGCCAGATCCTCGACGAGCTGGGGCATGGCGAGGAGGTCGACCTCGGCATGTACACGACCGTGGGCGCGCCCGTGCACCGCGGCGGACTCACCGGCGGCTCGGTGGGGCTCCGAGGGGGCCACCAGGCGACCGTCCAGGTGCGCCTCGTGCCCCTGGGTGAGCGGACTTTCACCGCGCGCGAGTTCACGAAGCGCTGGCGCCAGGCGGTGGGCCACCCCGCGGGCGCCGAGATGGTGAGCTTCGCGTTCAACATCGGCGCCAGCCCCGGCGCCCCCGTGCACGTCCAGCTCAGCCACCGGGACATGGACGTCTTGGAGCGCGCCTCGGCCTTCGTGGCCCAAGAGCTGGAGGCCTACGGGGGCGTGCGCGACGTGGACAGCGGCTTCAGCCCCGGCAAGCCCCAGCTCGACTTCCACCTCACGCCGCTGGGCCAGAGCTTGGGCCTCACCGCCCAACAGGTGGCGCGCCAGCTCCGCAGCGCCTTCTACGGCGCCGAAGCCCTCCGGCAGCAGCGGGGCCGGGACGAGGTCCGCGTGCTCGTGCGCCTGCCGGCGGACGAGCGCAGGAGCGAGCACGACATCGAGACCCTCATGCTGCGGACGCCCCAGGGTGGCGAGGTGCCGCTCCGCGAGGCGGCGACGGCCGTGCGCGGGCGCTCATACACGTCCATCACGCGCCAGGGAGGGCGGCGCATCGTGGCCGTCACGGCGGACATCGAGCAGGGCGCCACCACGGCCGACAAGGTCATGGCCGCCATCCGCAAGGACATCCTCCCCGCGCTCCGCGAGCGCTTTCCGGGCGTGGGCGTGTCCTTCGAGGGCGAGGCCGCCGAGCGACGCGACTCCATGAAGGGGCTCGCCATGGGCTACCTCCTGGCGCTGTTCCTCATCTACGCGCTCCTCGCCGTGCCCTTCAAGAGCTACCTCCAGCCGCTGGTGGTGATGACGGCCATCCCCCTGGGCCTCGTGGGGGCGCTGCTGGGACACTACCTCATGGGGTTCGACCTGAGCCTCATCAGCATCATGGGTATCGTCGCCCTGTCCGGCGTGGTGGTGAACGACTCCCTGGTCCTCGTAGATGCCGCGAACACCCTGCGGCGCGACCTGGGAATGTCCGCACACGAGGCGGTCGTGGCGGCGGGGGCACGGCGCTTCCGCCCCATCCTCCTCACCTCGGTCACCACCTTCTTCGGCCTGGCGCCCATGATCTTCGAGACGTCGGTCCAGGCGCGCTTCCTCATCCCCATGGCCATCAGCCTGGGCTACGGGGTGCTCTTCGCTACGGCCATCACCCTCATCGTCATCCCTGCGAGCTACATGGTCGTCGAGGACGTCCGGCACGTGTTCGGGTTCGGGGATGTGCTCCCGGACGGCGAGGGCGGCGAGGGCGGTGAGGACGCAAGAAAACATCACGCTCCCCAGCCCCCGCCGGTGGTTGACACCGCCGCAAGTTGCCGGGAGCATGACCGGGAGAGCGGGGGGCGAGCACGGGGTGCGGCCCCGGCTTGAGCGTACCGTGGGATCGCATCACGCCCCCACGCCGGGCCCACGCGGGTGGAGCTCGAACGATAGGAGGATCCGTGACTTGCAGCCAACCGTTCGCCGCCCCCACGCAACCGCACATCCGAGCCCGAGGCCTGGCGTTCGCGGCCGCCCCAACTCTCGTCCTGGCCCTCGCCCTGGCGGGGCCCGCGGGCGCCCGCGCCCCCAGCGCCAAGCGCCTCGTAAAGCGAGGACACAAGGCCTACGCCGCCCAGCGCTACGACGAAGCCGTGGCGAACTACGAGGCGGCGCTCAAGCTGGAGCCCGACCGTCAGGGCCTGCTCTTCAACGTCGGCGTCTGCCGCGAGCGCCAGGGGCGCTTGGCGGACGCCCTGGCCGCCTACCGGGCCTATCTCCAGGCCCGGCCCCAGGCGCCCAACGGCCAGGACGTGGCGCTGTCCGTGAAGGGCATCGAGCTGAAGCTCGGGGCGCTGGCCCGCCGGGTGACCGTCGTCGCGCGACCCGGAGACGCGGCGGCGCGGGTGACGGCCCGGTGGCTCCCCTCGGGCGGCCGGGATGCACCGAACGCGCTGGCCCTGCAGGCCACGAGCTACGCCCCCGGGCCCGTCGCGGCGCCGCACACCTGGTGGCTCCCGCTTGGGAGCTACGAGCTGCAGGTGGAGGCGGACGGGTTCGTCCCGGTGACGCAGCGCCTCAACGTCCCACCCGGAGCGGCGCGGCTGATGGAGGTGACGCTCGTGCGCCCGGACGCCCCCGGGGCGGTGACGCTGCGGGGCGCGCCGGCGGGCGCCAGCGTAGAGGTGGACGGCGAGCCGAGGGGGCAGACACCTCTCGCGGAACCGCTGCAGCTCAGCCCCGGGGCGCACACGCTGGCGCTGGCGGCCGACGGGTTCGAGCCGCGGCGCCTGGAGATCGAGGTCGAGCCGGGAGCCTCCCTGGAGGTGGACGCAGCCCTGGTCGCCCTCGCGCAAGGGGAGGGGCTCGGGGGCGATGCGCGAGGCGACGGTGGGACTGGGAGCGGGCTGGCTGGCACCGCGCACGCGGATCTCGTGGGAGGAGGAGGCGCGGCGGGCGGCGGCCTGTCCACGGTGGGCTGGATCGTGGGCGGGGTGGGCGCCGCCTCCCTGGTCACGGGCGCCGTGTTCTGGGGCCTCTCGGCCTCCAGCGCCGCGGACGCGCGCGCCTACCTCAAGCGCCCGGACCGGGTGGAAACGGAGTACGAAGCGCGCTCCGCCAAGGCCAAGGACCAGGCGCTGGTGGGGAACATCGCTGTGGGTGTAGGCGCCGGCCTCGCGGTCACGGGTGCCGTCCTGGCCCTCCTCGCCGATGACACGGCTGGTGACAGCGACCGGGACGGTGCCGACATGGCGCCGCGCTCCGGGCTCGGCGTGGCGCCCCTCCCGGGGGGAGCTGCGGCGCTGTGGATGGGAGCGTTCTGAAGCGCTCCCAGACGAGCAGCCGGGGGTGCGGGCCGCGCGCGGGCCGCGTCCTTGCTCGCTGGATGACCGAACTCGCGAGGCGTCATGACCTTCCAAGCCCCCTGTGAGCCTGCGCGTCCCGCCCCGCTGCTCTTGGGGAGCGCCGCCGCCGTGGCGCTGCGGCTGAGCGCGGCCTGCCAGCCGGACACGGGGACCTGGACCGATCCGCCGGACGCGAACGCGTTGGCGGATGCGGGGGCGGATGCGGGGGTGGATGCGGTGACGGACGCGGCAGCGGATGCGGACGCGGTGACGGACGCGGCAGCGGACGCGGCGGCGGATGCGGCGGCGGATGCGGTGACGGACGCGGCAGCGGATGCGGGGGCGGGTGCGGACGCGGGGGCGGATGCGGATGCGGGTGCGGATGCGGGTGCGGAGCCTTCCTGCCCTCCCCTGAGCGCCGAGGCCTACAAGGAGGTCGGGGCGACGCGCTGCGCCCCGTCTCCTCCGAGCGACGCGGGCAACGCCCAGACCTGCGTTGGGGGAGGCGACAGCGAGTGCCTCGTCTGGGCTAGCGCGGTGACGTGTTGACGACGTCGGGGGCCGTCTGCTGTTGGGGCCAGGGCGTCGCCGGCCAGCTCGGAAGCGACAACGCTGTGGATGTCGGCGACGAGGGGAACGACAACCCGGTCCAGGCCAAGGAGGCCGGCCCGCAGCAGCTCCCCCCGGGTGTCGTCGCCCTGGCGGCGGGGGTGACTCCACCCGCGTCGTGACCGACGCCGGGGTGGTCCGCTGCTGGGGGCAGAACTTCGGCGGAAAGCTCGGCGCCGGGCACACCGACAACCTCATGGACGACCCGCGCCCGCGTCCGCAACCGCTCCAATCGCTCCAACCGCTCCGGCTTCTCCTGCCGTCCCTTCACACCGGGCGCAGGGCTCGGAAGGCGCGGAGGAAGTTGTCCCCCAGCACCTTCGCCACCCGCTCCGGGCTCCAGCCGCGGTCCAGCATCCCCTGCGTGAGCCGCGGGAACCCCAGCCCGTCTCGAAGGTCGGGCGGCGGCGTGATGGCCCCGTCGTAGTCGCTCCCCAGGGAGACGAAGTCCTCGCCCACGGTGTCGATGACGTGCGCCACGTGGTCCAGCACGCGCTCCAGGGTGTCGGCCGCGCCGCGCGGGCGGAGGAAGCCCGAAGCGAAGATGATGCCTACCGTCCCGCCCGTGTCCGCGATGGCCTTGAGCTGGGCGTCGTCCAGGTTCCGCCAGTGGGGACGCACACCGTCCACGCCCGTGTGGCTGTCGATGAGGGGCAGGCTCGCGTCGTGCGCCCGCACCGCGTCCCAAAAGCCCCGCGGGTGGATGTGCGCCAGGTCCACGAAGATGCGCTCGGCGTCCAGGCGCTCCACCAGCTCCACGCCCGCCGCTGAGAGGCCCCGCGCGCGCCCCATGCGCAGGGGGCTGGACGTGGAGCCGTAGCGCGAGCTCGTGAGGTGCACGAGCGTCACGAGGATCACGGCGCGGTCGGGGATGGAAGCAGGCCCTTCCGGCGCCGCGTCCAAGGCGTTCCCCCCCTGGATGACGGGCATCACCGCGTGCTGCCCCGCCGCGCGGGCGGCGTCGTATTCCGCCGCCGTGCGCACGAGCCGCATCGGTGAGGGGCGCCCCTCGCCCCCGGCCGTCTCCACGAACCGCCGAAGGCGCGCCAGGTTCTCCAGAAACACCGGCCAGCGGCGGGAGGCGCGCCGCGCGGGGTTCGTCGTGATGGACCAGAGCCCCCCCGTGAGGTGGTTGTCCTCGATCCGCGGCAGATCCAGGTGCCCGAAGAACCGACCGCGCAGCAGCCGACTCAGGGCCCACGCCGGCGCCCGCCGGTGGTCCTCCCGGAGGTCGTAGCCCCACAGGCGAGGCGGGATGAAGCTGTCCACGTGGAGGTCGATGACGTCGCAGGAGCGCGTGAGCTCCACGGCCTCGACGCTCACGCCCAGCGCCCGAGCCAGGTCCTCGCCGGAGCGCGCCGGGTCCCTCACGGCTGCCCTCCAGGACCCAGCTCCACGCGCAGGGCGCCCCGGCACACGGGCGCCCTGGGCCGCCCGTAGTCCTGCTGAAAGACGGCGCGCAAGGCGCACCGCTGGAGGACCCCGTCCCGGCTGGACGCCGGCGTCGCCGCCCCCCGCATGACGTCCCCGAAGGGGTCCACGTCGAACACGATCTCCACGCGCCCAGCCAGGGCGGGGCGCGCGCGCTGGGCCTCCCGCATACACGCCAAGGCCTCGGCGCGCGCCTCGTTCACGGCGACCACGGCGGCGGGCCCGTCACACGGGGGCGGCGGCGCGCTCTCGTCCCCTGGCCCGGCGCCCACCGGGAGGTAGCGGTAGCCCACCCCGTAGAACGCCTTGCGCCACGGGGTGTCCAGGCGGCTCAGGACCAGGACCTGGGCGCCCCGCGCGCCGGCCTGGGCCCGCATGGCCTCGCGCGTGGCGGCGTCGGGTGCCGGCGGCGCCGGGACGGCCCGGGAGAGTGTCGCCACGGAGACGCTCACCCGCCGCGCCGGGCGCGTGGGCGGGTGCTCCATCACCTGCACCAGGAAGGCCTCGGTGGGCGGCGGCGCGGCGGCACGCGCCCCGGGGCCCCCCAGGTCCGCGAGCCCCGCCGTGCGCACCGAGGGCCCGCAGCCGCCCGCCGTCAGCAGGGCGGCTCCCAGCAGGACAGCCAGCAGCAGGACGACCACCGCTGCGCTCCCCCCTGCGGGGCGCCCCGGACGCGCCAAGTCAAGGTGCTGGTTCATGGGCTGCCTCCTCCGGCTGGTGGGGTGCGGCGCGGGGGCCGCGGGGGCGCGACGTCCAGCCGCCGCGCCAGGGGGTCGATGAGCTTCAGGTACACCGGCGGCGGCGCGGACACGACGAGCACGCCGTGAGAGGGGACGGGCACGAAGCGCGCGCGCCGACCTTCGGGTCGGGCGCTCAGCGCCGCCGCGAGGAGCGCCGCGAGCTCCGCGGGGGGGCGGTGGACGACGGGCCGCACGTAGATGTGCGGGCGCTCCTCGTCGGAGGCGCCCCCGGGGACGTCCACGGCGGCGAGCACGCGGCGGAACACGGCGAGCCGCGCGGGCTCGTCGCGCACGACGAGGCCCGTCCCCTCCCGCGTGGGGCGCGCCTCCGCCCCCGGCGCCGGCCCCAGGACGCGCCGCCACAGGGCCACGGCGGTCGCGGCGGGGAGGCTGTCGAGGAGGATCACCGCCGTCACCGGACGGCCCGCCTCCCGCGAGGCGGCGGCGCGCGCCCCGGGGGGCGCGCCGAGCGCGAGCCCGAGCAGGAGGAACAAGCCGCAACGAGAGGATCGCGTCATGGGGCGACGCTATCCGACTCGCCCCGAGAGGGCGAGCGCCGCGGCAGGGTCCCGGCCCCCACGCGCCACGCGTCGAGCCGATCGTGCAGGCCGTCTTGAAGCACGCGCACGACCGCCATGGAGACGAGCAGCAGGATGGACACGTAGTAGATCCAAACGATCGTGGCGACGATCCCGGCCAGCGAGCCGTAGACCAGGCTGAACTGCGCCACCGTGTCCAGGTAGAGCGCATACACCCAGCGCGCCAGTTCGAAGCCGCCGGTGAACAGGAGGGCGCCCGCGAGGATGTAGCGCGGCCGCAGGGCGCGCTTGACCACGGCCACGAGGAGGAAGGCCACGCCGAAGACGAGGAGGGCGTCCGCCAGGGCGTGGATGAGGAGCACGGACGACAGCCAGCGCTGGTCCTCGATGAGCCCCTCGGCGCTCCCCAGCACCCCCAGCCCGCCGATGAGCAGCAGCCCCCCGGCGCTCCCCAGGATGGAGAACAGGAAGATCGTCGTGAGGTGTCCCCGCTGGGGCGCGTCGAAGATGGCCGCCAGGGCTCGGTTCACGGCCCCGAACACGAGGCTCGCCGCTACGAGCAGCACGCCGAAGCCGAACAGCCCCAAGCTGCCGCGGTCTCGGAGGGCCGACTGGAGCACGACGTCCAGGGCCCCGCGCTGGGCGGGGACGAGGGCGGGCAGCAGGCGCTCGAGGGCGACAGACGGGCCGTCCACGTGGAGCCGCGTGCCCCAGCGCTCGATCACGTGTCCCAGGAGCCACGCCAGGAGCGCCCCCAGGGGCACGAGGCTCAGGAGGGCGTAGAAGGCGATCTCGCCCGCCCGCTGCATCCCGTTCTTGGCCCGATAGACCCGGGTCACGGCCAGGGCCATGCGCCACAACCAGAAGCGGCGCAGGACCGTGTCCACCCGCCGCCCCGCGCGGCCCGCGGCGTCCCAGGCTCCACGCGCCCGCGCCCCGAGGCCACGCCGCGGAGCCTCCACGCTCACCGCCGGTCTCGCCCCCGGAGGACGACGCCCCGATCCGTGCGCGCGGCGTCCCGTAGCCGTCGCCTGGGCCGCCCCTGCTCCGGCGTCTGGGCCTCGTGCTCGCCCCGCAGAGCCCGCGAGACGAGCCCCGCCAGGAGGCGCCGCGCCTCCTCCAGGTTCCGCGCTCGGGTCTTGTGCTCCCGCGCCGTCACGCGCAGCACCCCGCGCCGGTCGGCGCGGGCCTCGGGGTGGGCGAGGATGCGGGCCCGATCCGCCGGGGTGAGGCCGTCGCAGGCCCGGAGGTCACAGCGGAGCTCCACCGTGGTGGGGATGTGCCGCGCCGCCTCGGCGCCGCCGTCTTCCAGGTCGCGGACGTACGCGACGCTCAGCGCCTCGGGGGGCAGCACAAGGGAGGCGTTGACACGGATGGGTTCCACGGCGGCTACCCTACGCGGCGGGGGGCTCGCCGTCGAGGGTCTCGTCGCGGTCGCCCCCCTGCGGGGCCCCGTCCCGCGTCTCGCCCGCCGCTTCGTCTCGCCCGACCGGGGCGCCTTCCACGCCTGCCGCGACCAGCAGAGCCGCCGCGGCGGCGCGGTGGGCTTCCTTCTTGGTCCGCCCTTCGCCGTCGGCCTCCCCCACGCCGGCCACCGTGACCCGCGCGGTGAACACGAGGTCGTGGTCCGGACCCTGGTGCCCGATGATCTCATAGGACGGGACCACGCGGTGGTGCTCCTGGGCCCACTCCTGCAGGAGCGTCTTGCTGTCCCGGCCGTCGCGGCGGGCCAGGGCGTCCATGCGCGGCATGAGCGCGCGCTCCACGAAGGCCCGCGCGGCCTCCAGGCCACCGTCCAGATACACGGCCCCCAGCGTGGCCTCGAAGGCGTCGGCGAGGGTCGAGCGCCGGTCTCGGCCGCCGGTGACCTCCTCGCCCCGCCCCAGGCGGAGGGCGCGCCCCAGCCCCAGCGCGCGCGACACGTCGGCCAGGGTGCGGGTGTTCACGAGGCTGGCGCGCAGGCGGGTGAGGCGCCCCTCGGGGAAGTCGGGCCAGCGCCGGAACAGAGCCTCGCTCACGGTGAGCTCGAGCACGGCGTCCCCCAGAAACTCCAAGCGCTCGTTGTCCACGTCCACCCCCGGCACCTCGTTGCGGTAGGACGTGTGCGTGAGGGCCTGCTCCAACCAGGAGGGATCCCCGAACGCGTGCCCCACGGCCCGCTGGACCGCCTCCAGGGCATCGTCGCGCCCGGCGCGCCTGGCCTGGGCCTCCACCACGCCCTGTCCTCCCCCTCCCTGGCGTTCACTCATGGCCGCCTCCTGCGGTGTCTGGGCCCACCGACGCCCCCTCCGCGCCCCCTCCGGCGACCTCATCGGGTGCCGCTCGCGGCTCCGGGGCCAGCTCCCCGTTCGGATCCACCGGGCCCTGGATGGTGGCCGCCCCCAGGACGCGCGCGCCGTCGTAGAGGGCCACCTGCTGCCCGGCGGCCACGGCGCGCACACCGTCTCCGGGGAAGCGCAGGACCAGGCGCTCCTCGTCCACGTGGTGCACGACGGCCTCCACGCCCCGGTGGTTGTGGCGCACGCGGGCCCGCACCGTGGCCCCCACGGCCGGCGGCCGCCCCAGCCACCGGGGCGCCCGCGCCCTCAACCCGCGCGCTCGCAGCGCGTCCACCGGACCGACGACGAGGGCGTTGTCTCGGGGGCGGAGGGCCAGGACGTAGCGCGGGTGGGGGCCGCTCACGCCCAGGCCCCGCCGCTGCCCCACCGTGTAGCGGTGGAGCCCGGCGTGGGTCCCCAGTCGGTGGCCGTCGCGATCCACGATGGGGCCGGGGACCAGCCGGCGTGCGGCGGCCGCGCGGCGCTCGGGCGTGCTCCGGGCTACGCGCTCCACAAGCCCGGCGTAGTCGCCGTCGGGCACGAAGCAGATCTCCTGGCTGTCGCGCTTGGAGGCCACGGGGAGCCCCCGCGCGGCGGCCATGGCCCGCACGTCCTCCTTGTCCAGGTCCCCCAAGGGGAACAGCACCCTCTCGAGCGCGTCGCGCCCCATGCCGGCCAGGAAGTACGACTGGTCCTTGCGCGCCTCGCGGGCCTCCCACAGCGCGGGCGCGCCGTCGGGGCCGCGTTCGATCCGCGCGTAGTGGCCCGTGGCGAGGGCGTCCGCGCCCTGCTCCAAGGCCCACGAGAGAAGCTCGTCGAACTTGATGACGTCGTTGCAGCGCACGCAGGGGTTGGGGGTCTCTCCGGCGAGGTAGGCGTCCACGAAGGGCTCGATGACCGCCGCGCGGAACGCCCGTGAGCGGTTCACGACGCGGAAGGGGATGCCCAGGTGCTGGGCCACGGACCGGGCGTCCTCCACGTCCCGGAGGGAGCAGCAGGTGCGCCCGTCGCCCCCGAGCGCCATGGAGTCGTAGAGCTTCATGGTGACGCCCAGCACGTCGTAGCCGGCCTCTTGGAGCAAGGCCGCCGCCACCGAGGAGTCCACGCCCCCGGACATGGCGACGACCACGCGGCGCCGGGCGCGGCGCGGCGCCGGCCGGGTCGAGCGTGCGGCCGCGGGGGGCGGGGCGGGGCGGGATTGGGTCATGGTGCGTAGCTCCTGGGCGCGGGGCGCAGGCAGCCAGCCGGCGAGGCGGGCCGGTCGGGGCGGGCACGAGGCCGGCCTGGAGGGGGTTGGCGCGCGGAGAGGCGGAGCGCCGCGGCAGTGTTCCTCCCCGCTCCGATGGAAGCAAGGCGTGGGTTCGCCATCCAGAGCTCCTGCCCCCGGTGGCACCGCGGGGCCTCATGGGGCCTCGTGGGGCCTCGTGGGGCCCGATCAGTGCCACAGCCCGAACCCCAGGGTGAAGGTGTCGTAGCGCGCGGCCACGTCGAAGGAGGCGCCGAACTTGAGGCGCCAGATCCACAGGTCGAACAGCCGCACCTCGAACCCCCCGGTGAGGTGCGGCCGCCCCCACAGCCCGTCCGCCCACGTTCCCACCCGGAGGGGCTCGCCGTAGAGGCCCGCCCGCAGCTTGAGGCGGTCGTGCCAGACCTCGGCCTCGCCGCCCAGGTTCCAGGTGAGCCCCACGAAGTGCCCGGCCCGCCGGTCCTCCCCGGCGACCCAGCTCTCCAGGCTCCGGGCGCCGTCCTCGCGGCCCACGAGGCCGAGATCCGCGGCGAGGACGACGTAGCGCCGATCGTCGAACCGGGGCGCGGGCCCCCAGTCGTCCTCGGGGAGAGCGACGTTGTAGCGGCGCGCCGGGTCCGCCCCGTGAAACCACGAGAAGCCCAGGCGCACCTGGGGCGGAAAGACCGCGCGCGACGGGGCCTCCCGCCCGGCGATCTCGCTCGCGGGGGTCTCGGCCACGCTGGAGACGGGCAGCCGCGCCGAGGCCCCGAGCCGCCAGGCCCGCCCCGGCGGGCGCCACAGGAGGCCCAGGTCCAACGCGGCGCCGCCGTAGGAGAGCTCCGTGCGCCCCCGGGAGGGATCCACGTCGGCCACGGTGAGCCCGCGGACGCCCAGGGCCATGCCGGCCACCCAGGCGCCGTCCCCCCAGGCGTAGGCGCCCCCGAGGAGGAAGTCGAAGGCGCTGACCTCCAGGCTCCCCGAGGCCGGATCGGCCGGGTCGATGGGGAGCTCGTAGCTCCACGGCGCCACGAGCAGCCCCAGCCCCAGGCGGCCGAAGTTCAGGGCGAACCCGGCGCGCACCGTCCCCAGGGTCGTGCCGCCCGCCGTGCGGCGGCCGTCGCCGTCGAGGTCGGTGGGCTCCGTGGAGAAATCCCAGTCGAGGGCCAGGTCGTAGTCGAACCAGGACGTGGAGTGAGACAGGCGGCTCGCCAGGGACGCGGTGTTCAGCAGGACGCCTTCGAGCCCCTCGGCCACGCCCGAGAAAGCCCCGCCCATGGCCGTCACGCGGGAGGAGGCCATGAGGGGCCCGCGGTAGACGTCCACGTCGAAGGCGGCCCGAGCCGACGCCGGGGCCAGGACGAGAGCCCAGGGGAGCCACGCGAGCAAGAGCGCCCACCGGCGCCACGCCCCGCGGCGCCGTTCGGCCGCGCTGCCACGCCCGTTCGCCCCCCGAGCTTTTGCCATTCGGGGGCCGCGGCGGTAGACAGGGGGCATGTCCGACGCGCCCCACGCTCGCAAGAGGAGCCCGCTGCGCCTGGCGCTGCTCGCGCTGTGGTTCACGGTCGCAGCCTGGCTCATCGTCAGCATCGTCTACAGCGTCGTCTCGGCGCTGGCTTCGGGGCGTGGACCGGTCACCGTCGAGGCTCCCCGGATGGAGGCGCCCCAGACGCCCCCACAGGCGCCGCCCCCAAGGAACGGGCCACGCCCTCCAGGAGCGTCGCGTCCGGCGCCGTGACGCGCAGCGAACGCGCGTCGGGGTCCCCCTTGGACCAGCCCAGGTGTACGGTGACGTCGGCCATCTCCAGGACCTCGGCGGCCCGCTCGGGCCACTCCACGAAGAGCACGTGCTCACCCTCCAGGAGGTCTCGGAAGCCCAACGCCTCCAACTCGTCCACGTCACCCAGGCGATAGAGATCCAGGTGCGCCACGGGCAGGGCCCCGCCCTCGTAGAGGTGGATCAGCGCGAACGTGGGGCTCTTGACGCCCGCCTCGCGGGGGACCCCCAGGGCGGCGCAGGCGGCGCGCACGAAGGTCGTCTTGCCCGCGCCCAGCGTCCCCACCAGGGCCACGAGATCCCCGGGCTCCAGGTGCCTCACGAGGGCGCGCGCGAGCCGATCGGTGTCCCCCTGGCGCGCCCGGGGGTGCCACAGGGCGAGGCTCGCGTCGGTCTCCGCCTCCGACCGCAGCTCGAACCCGGAGGACGCCTCAGCGGAACTGGACCTCGACGATCTCATAGTGCTTGTCTCCGCCGGGGGCGCGCACGACGACCTCGTCGCCCTCCTCCTTGCCGATGAGGGCGCGGGCGATGGGCGACTCGTAAGACACGCGCCCCAGCTTCACGTCCGCCTCGTCGACACCGACGATCTGGTAGGTGATCTCCTCGTCCGTGTCCAAGTTCAACACGGTGACGTGGGCCCCGAAGACGACGCGGTCGCCGCCCAGCTTGGCGGGGTCGATGACCTGGGCGCGGGACAGCTTGTCCTCCAAGTTCCGCAGCTCGGCGTCGAGCAGGCCCTGCCTCTCCTTGGCCGCGTGGTACTCGGCGTTCTCGCTGAGGTCGCCGTGGGCGCGGGCCTCCTCGATGTCGCGCACGTTCTGGGGGCGGAGGACCTCCTTGATCTCCTTCACGCGCGCCAGCAGCGCCTTCTGGCCCCGAATGGTCATTGGGTAGTCGCTTGCCATGATCTCTCTTCGTCGCTGGGCGGCGCGGAACGGAACGTCGGCCGGCCGCCTGCAGGGGTTCAGATGGTGGGAGAGCCGCGAACACGCCCCAGGCCCGCGGCTGCGAACCGCATACGGGCCGGTCGAGCCTCGGGCGCGGGATAGCCCACGCCCCAGCTCGGGCTGGCGGCGCCCCCCTGGGTGTGCAGGGGAAGCCAGCGCCCCCCCCCCAAGCCGGAGCTCACCCCCGGAGGAGGATACCCTTCGGAGACAGACTGTAGAAGCTCGGGAGGACGTCGGCGTCGAGGATCTCGTCGCGCCACGGGGCGAGGGACCAGCCCGACTCCACGAGCTGCTCGAAGATGACGGCCTTCACCGAAGGCGACTCGTCCTCCGCGAGGATCCGCTGGGCGAGCGTCTCCACCGCGACCTCGGGCCCGTAGGTGCACAGCGCGTCGATGGCGCGCACGCGCACCTCCTCATCGGGGTCCGTGCACAGGACCTTCAAGCGGTCGCGGACCCGGTCGTGGGGGAAGTCGCGGAGGTTCGCCACGAGCTCGCGCTTGTGCTCGTTCACGCGGGTCTGCACCTTCTCGGCCTCGTCCAGGGCCTTGAGCAGGATCTCCACGGCGGCGTCGGGGCCAGCGAGCTTCTTGAGCGCCTGGAGGGGCCAGTAGACCTCGGGGAACTGGCGGCAGTAGCGCTCGATGGGGCCGATCGCCTTGGGCCCGGCGTGCACCAGGAGATCGTGGGCGAGCCGCTTCTCGTCGTCGTCGACGATGCTCCCCTCGGTGCGGAAGGTGAAGCGCTTGAGGAGCCCGAAGAGGGCCTCGTCGTCCCCGATGTCGGCCAGCAACTCCATGGCGCGCTGACGATCCTGGGTCTGCACCCACGGGTTCGTCACCTTCTTCACCAGCCGCTCGGTCTTCGAGCCCCCGAACCTATCGAACAGCCCCATCCCGCACCTCTGCGCCGTGTGAGGGGTGATCCGCAGCGCCCCCGCGTCCCCCGCGGTGGGTCGCCCAGGCCGCTGATACCATCCCCCAGGGCCCGGGGAAAGGGAGGCGTCGCCGTTCGGGCGTTCCAACCGCTCCTGCTCCCGCATCCGCACCCGCACCCGCACCCGCACCCGCACCCGCACCCGCTCCCGCTTCCGCCTCCGCTCCCGCACCCGCCCCCCCCCCCCCCCCTCCCCCCGCCCGCTCCCCCCCCCCCCCCCCTGACACGCACGGGTCCGCGCTAGCCCA
>CAYZID010000132.1:0-15679 GCA_964478315.1 uncultured Myxococcales bacterium
GGATGTATCGGTGTTATAGGTGTATGGTGTTTGTGGTGGTATGGTGGTTGGTTTTTGTTTGGTTTTTTTGGTTGTTTTTTTTTCAAGAAGAAGGGGGGATAGGAGTGTTCTGCCTGTCGCGTGGGCTGGGAGATGTGTAGAAGAGAGAGGAGGGGAATGGGTTGCGCGTGCGGGGGGGCGCGGGCATGGTGAGGGCCCGAGGTTGACTTGGGGGCGATATGGAGCCTGCTTGGAACCAGGTTCGCGGGACAGAGGAAGAGGCCATGGGCTTGCGGTTGAACGGGGGGACACGGGCGGCGCTCACGGGCGCGGGGCACGGCATCGGGCTGGCGACGGCGCGCGAGCTGGCGCGGCGGGGCGTGCGGCTGTACCTGGGCGACATCGACGAGGAGGCGCTCAGGGCGGCCGCGCGCGAGCTGGGCGACGCCGTGGCCGGCGCGCGCGTCGTGGACACGGGCGACGCCCAGGCCATGGGCGCCTGGGCGGACGAGGTGCACGCCGACGGCGGCCCCGTGGATCTGCTCCTCAACGACGCCGGCATCGGCCAAGCGGGCGGCCTGCTGGAGACCAGCCTCGGGTCCTGGGAGCGAGCCATGCGCACCAACCTCCACGGCGTCTTCCATGGCTGCCACCACTTCGGGCGGGCCATGGCGCGCGCGGGCCAGGATGAGGGCCGGCGGCGGCGCGCCCGGCAGATCGTCAACATGGCCTCCATCGTCTCCTTCTTCCCCGTCTCCCACGCCATCGCCTACACGACCAGCAAGGCCGCCGTGCTGTCGCTGAGCCTGTCCCTCCGCGCCGAGCTGAGCGCCCACGGCGTGGGCGTCACCGCCATCTGCCCGAGCCTCATCGACACGGGCATCATGGGCCGCGGCGAGATGGACGAGGACCTCCGCCGCGCCGGCCTGGGCGACATGCTGGACCGCGTCTTCGCCACGCGCTCCCTGCCCCCCGAGCGCGTGGCTCGGGCCATCGTCCGCGCCGCCCAACGCAACCCGGCCGTCGTCCCCGTGGCCCCCGAAGCCCACCTGGCCGACCGCCTGGGCCGCCTGGCCCCCCTCGCCGCCCGCGGCCTCAACCTCGCCCTGGCCGCCAACAACCGCCGGCTGCTGCGCAAGCTCCGCGGCGGCTGAGGCGCCGCGCTGCACGCGCTCAGGCGCGGCGCAGGGCGTCGGCTTGGAAGATGAGCGGGTAGGGGCACACGGGGTAGTCCTGCTCGGCGTAGCTCTCCGCCGCCCGCGTCGCGGCTTCGTCGCCGATGAGCAGCAGGTCGCGCCCGGGCACGGCCACGGCGATCCCCTCGCCGCGGTCCCGGTGGTAGAACAGATCCCCCACGCACAGCGCCCGCGCCGCGTCGTAGCCGTCGCCCACGGCGATCTCTTGGGCGGCCGGCGACACGTCCGTGTAACCCGTGTAGTGGTACAGGTTCGAGCGCGCCCCCGCGTGGACCGTCCCCGCCGACACGCCCCACACGTCGAGCTGCCCGCGCGTGAACGGGCGGAACCGATAGCCCTCGTCGCGCACGTACACGGCGATGAGGTCCACGCCCAGGGGCCGAAAGGCCAGGCGCTGGGCCTCGCTCGCGCTGGCCCCGCCCCCCCGGCCCCCCACCACCGCGTCGTAGGCGCGGGCGTAGCGGGCGCGCTCCACCCTGGCGAGCAGCTTGGCCGCCCCCACGCGGAAGGGCTCCTGGGGGACCACCGTGTAGGGTAGCTTCACGGCCGCCTCGATGCCCGCCGCCACCGCCACCAGTTCGGCGCGCCTCGCCGCCTCGTCCAGTCCGTCCAGGGGCAACTCGCTCAAGGCGTGGCGCGCGCCCTCGTAGGTCACCGCCCAGCCCGATGCGGCGGCCTGGTCCTCGTCCAGCGTGAGCTTGCGGTCCGCGAGGAGCCCGCGGAGCTCGTCGAGGAGGGGCGTCGTCGCGTTCATGGCGCTCCTTGCGTGAGGCCCGTCCGTGGGCTCTCCGGCTGCAACTCAGAACACGGGCTGCGTCCCCGGGATCCAATCCCCGGGCGGGTCGTCCCCCCGCGAGGTCAGGATGATGGGCCCGTCGTCGGTGATGGCGATGGAGTGCTCGAAGTGGGCGCTCACGCTGCGGTCCGCCGTGATGACCGTCCAGCCGTCGCCCAGCGTCCGCGTCTTGTGCGTGCCCAGGTTCACCATGGGCTCGATGGCGATGCACCAGCCCGCCTTGAGGCGCCGCCCCGTGCCCGGGATGCCGTAGTTGGGGATCTGCGGCTCCTCATGCAGGTTCCGCCCCACCCCGTGCCCGCAGAAGTCCTCGACGATGCCGTACCCGAAGGGCTCCAGGTAGGACTCCACCGCGTAGCCCACGTCGCCCACGCGGTTGCCCGGGATGCTCGCCGCGATGCCCGCGTAGAGGCTCATGCGCGTGCGCGCCATGAGGTCCTCGTGCTCCTGGGACACGCGCCCCACGGCGATGGTCACCGCGCTGTCGCCCACGTAGCCGTTCAAGGTGGCGCCGCAGTCCACGCTGAGGACGTCGCCCTCCTCCACCACGCGGTCGCTGGGGATGCCGTGGACGATCTCCTCGTTGATGGACAGGCACAGCGTCGCCGGGAACACGGCGTCCCCCACGCGGTAGCCCTTGAACGTCGGCACGGCCCCCGCCTTGCGGATGCGCGCCTCGGCGATGGCGTCGATCTCGCGGGTGGTCATCCCCGGCCGGACGATGTCCAGGAGCTCCTTGTGGACGTCGGCCACGACCTGGCCGGCGCGGCGCATCTTCTCGATCTCGGCCTTGGACTTGCGCACGATCATTCGGAGCCCCTCCGTGTTGCGCGCGGGAGCATGCGCCCGTCGGGGCCCGCCGGGCAAGCTCCGAGTCTCTGTAGCTCCCCAGCGCCGTCCGCACCGCTGTGCACGCCTCCCTCCGAGCGTCCCGCGGTGGACATGAACCCGCGCGGGTGCTTTCGTCCCCCCATGAAGAACCTCGCCCAGCGCCTGTCCTCCCTCCTCCTCGCCGCCTCCCTGGCGCTGGGCGTCAGCGCCTGCGCTTCGGGTGTCCGCCACGTGCGCGTCCTCCAGACCACGGACGTCCACGGCGCCTGGTCCACCCGCTTGGACGCCCAGGGCAAGCCCCTGCCCGGCGGCGCCGCCCAGCTCGCCAGCGTCGTGTCCCGGGCGCGGGACGAGGGCCCCGTGCTCCTCGTGGACTCCGGCGACCTGTGGTCCGGTACGCTGCTGGCCGACCGCAACGAGGGCAAGCCCGGCGTCGAGCTCTACAACGCCCTGGGCTACGACGCCGTGGCCCTGGGCAACCACGACTTCGACTACGGGCCCGTGGGCACGAGCCGCCGGGGCGCCGACCCCTTTGGCGCCCTGGAGGCGCGGCTGCGCGAGGCGCGCTTCCCGCTCCTGGCCGCGAACCTCCGAGACCGCGAGACGGGCAAGCTCCCCGCCTGGGACAACCTCCACGCCTCGGTCGTCCTCCAACGTGGGGGCTTCAAGGTGGGGATCATCGGCGTCATCACGACGGAGACTCCCGAGATCACCTTCCCCTACGTGGGCCAGCGCCTGGAGTTTCTGGACCCCGCCCCCGTCATCCGCGAGGAGGCGGCCCGCCTCCGCGCCCAGGAGCACGTGGACCTCGTCCTGGTCCTGGCCCACTTGGGCGGCCAGTGTCGCGACTTCTCCAACCCCGACGACCTCTCTCGCTGCAAGGAGGACAGCGAGCTGTTCACCCTGGCACGGGCCCTCCCGGCGGGTAGCGTGGACGCCATCTTCGGCGGCCACACCCACCGGCAGGTGGCGCACCGCGTGAACGGCATCGCGCTCCTCCAGGCCGGCGCCAAGGAGCGCGCCGTGGCCGCCCTGGACATCCGCCAGCTCGCCGAGGGGCGGCCCGTGCTCACCATCCAGCCCTTCGTGCCGGTGAAGGGCCCGGTGGATGGGCCCCTCGCGCGGCGCGTCGCGCAGATCTTGGCCCCCTACGAGGGCGAGGTCGCCAAGATCCGCGCCGAAGATCTAGGCGGCCGCGTGGCACGCCCGCTCACGCGTGAGCGGGGCGTGGGCTCGGACCTGGGGGCGTTTGTGTGCGACGCCTTGCTCGCCAAGAACCCGTCGCGAAACGTCTGCCTGCTGAACTCCGGTGGGCTACGCGCCAACATCCCCGCGGGGCCCCTGACCTACGGCGAGCTCTACGACGCGCTGCCCTTCGGGAACCGCGCCGCCTACGTCGAGGTCCCCGGGCGCGTTCTCCGGGAGATCCTCCGCGCGGGCACCACGGGCGCCCACGGCGTCGTCCAGGTGGGCGGCCTGGACGTGGTCTACGACCGCGCCAAGGATCACTGCCCCACCGTGGACCGCAACGGCGACGGGCACATCGACGCGGAGGACCGGGACCGCCTCGTGCGCGCCACGCTGGCCGACGGGAGCCCCATCGACCCGGAGGCCACCTACCACGTCATCACGTCCAGCTTCTTGGCCTCGGGCGGGGACGGCTTCGGGCCGCTGCTCGCGAAGCTGGGCGAGGGGGCCGTGCAGATCCGCGAGGACGACCTCCCCATGCGCGAGCAGGTCGCCGCCTGGGTGCGGGCCACCCACCCCCTCATCAACTCGGCGGACAAGCCCGTGGCGCCCAAGCCCCGCGTGCGGGCGAAGGGCGTGGAGCCCACCTACCCCTGTCCGGCCTTGCCCGCCAAGCCGTAGCGCCGTCTGGCTCCCGCGCGGCGCGTCAGCCTTGGCGGTAGCGCTCCACGTAGCGCAGGACGCGCTCGCGCAGGGTGGGGTCGTCCATGGCGTAGGCGATGTTCGCCTCCAACATGCCGCCCACGTCGCCCGTGTCGAAGCGCTCGCCCTGGAGGAGCTGGCCGTACAGGGTGTCCGTCTCCATGAGGCGCACCAGGGCGTCGGTGAGCTGGATCTCGCCGCCCGCGCCCGGCGTCGTGGCCTCGATGTGGTCGAAGACCGCGCCGGGCAGGACGTAGCGCCCCACGATGCCCAGGTTGCTGGGGGCCTCGCCGGGCGGGGGCTTTTCGATCATGCCCGTGGCCCGGAACCGACCTGGGCCCGCGGGCTCGCCCGAGATGATGCCGTACATGGATTCGTGGCCCGGCGGGACTTCCACCAGCGCGAAGGACCCGTGGCCCGTCTCGTCGTAGACGTCCATGAGCTGCTGCACGGCGGGGCGCTCGGCCTTGACGATGTCGTCGGGGAGGATGACCGCGAAGGGCTCGTCGCGCCCCACGACGGGGTGGGCGCAGTGCACGGCGTGGCCCAGGCCCAGGGGCCGCGTCTGACGCACGGACACGATGTCGATGAGGGAGGACAGCGGCGCGATGCGGTCCAGCAGCGCCTGCTTGCCCGCCAGGCGCAGGGTGTCCTCGACCTCGTAGGAGACGTCGAAGTGGTCTTCGAGCGCGCCCTTGTAGCGGCCGGTGATGAGCACGACCAGCTCGATGCCGCTGGCGACGCACTCCTCCACGATCCGCTGGAGGGCGGGCTTGTTCAGGATGGGCAGCATCTCCTTGGGCACGGCCTTGGTGGCCGGCAGCAGCCGGGTCCCCAGACCGGCCGCCGGGATGACAGCCTTGCGTACGCGCCGTGTGCTCATGCAGAGAGCCCCCCGTCGTCGCGCGAGCGACCGGGGCGTGCCCCGGGGCGACCTCGCGGGAGCCTACTCGGACTTGTTCTCGGCGATCCAGGCGCGCAGGCCCATCTTGGGCTCGGCCTTGCGGAAGGCCCGCTTGTCCTTCTGGGACAGGGCGCTGAACGTGCTCTTGAGGGCCTTGCGCTGGGCGCGCTTCTTCGCCTTGCGCTCGCTGCGGTCCACGATGCTCTTGGTGTTGGCCACGATGTTCCTCGTCTCGATACAGGTCGGCTGCCGGAGCCGTGGGGTTGTACGCGAAGGGCTCGCCCGGGGCAAGAGAGATTTCCCTTGGGCCCGCCGCGCGGTCGCCCCCGGGGACACGGGACCCTAGCGGCGAGCGGCCCGGGGCGCTAGTCTCAGCGCCAAGAACACGTCCCCGCGGCTCCACCAAGCTACCCCCAGGGAGGTCCCATGCGCGCCCCGCTCCTCGCCGTCCTGCTGTCCTCGACCCTCGCGCTGAGCGCCCTCGGCGCGATCGCCAGCGCGCCCTCGGCGCGCGCCGAGGCGCGGGACGACGTCCTGGGCCAGCTCACCAACGACGTCCAGGCCGTCACCGTGGGCCTGCCCATCTGGATGTCCCAGCACCTGCCCGCCATGATGGCCGAGACGGGCACCGGCGCCGGCATCAACCTCAGCGACGACGCCGGGGGCTTCTCCATCGGGCTCATCCCCCTGCGCCTGGGCTTCATGAACCAGTTCAACGACGTGGGCAAGGGCACCCAGCTCGTGGAGTTCGACAAGGTCCTGCCCGGCAACTTCCCCTGGCCCCAGTTCGGTGCCGTGCTCGGCATCGGCCTCGGGAACGGGTTCGAGCTGGGGGCCGACTTCCAGTTCCTCCCCAAGATGGATCTGGCCGCTAGCGACAACGTGGACGTCTCCGTGGGGCTGTTCTCGATTGGGGGCTCCCTGCGCTGGCGCTTGAACGACGCCAACGGGGTCGTGCCCGCCTTCGTCCTGGGCGTGGGGGGGAGCTACTACCAGGGCTTCCTCGCCGCGGGCGGCGGCTACGCGGGGCCCTACAGCTACGACACGCAGGCCGGGCCCGCCACGGGCACCTTCAGCTTCGCCGGGGCGCCCCGCGTGGAGTGGAACCTCGCCCAGGTGAACGTCGAGCTCCGCACGGGCTGGAAGCTGGGCGTCATCCGCCCGTACATGGGGCTCGGGCTGGGCATGACCTTCGGGGACGCCGTGGGCTCGGCCCAGGTGCGCGCCCAGGCGACCATCGACAACGTCGCAGGCCAAGACGTGAACCAGCAGCCCGTCTTCTTCGAGGACCGCTCCTTCCGGTTCAGCTCGCCCGCGGCCAAGTGGACCTTCCGCCCGCACGTGGGCTTGGACTTGGTCCTGGGCCCCATCGCCATCACCACCCAGCTCGACCTGGCCGTCATGAACCAGGAGCGGGTGAGCGCCGACGTCCAAGGGGCCGCCGGGAGCTTCGACCCCAGCGAGAACATCCTCTACAACGAAGCCTCGCGCAGCTCCCAGACCTCGGCGGCCCTCGTGGGGACGGTGGCGATCCGATTCCAGAGCTGGTAGGGCCCAGCGCGTAGGGTCCGGGCGTCCCCCGGGCCAAAGGAGGCAGCCGTGGCGGCACCACCCGACCCAGACGTCCGCAAGGCGTTGGAGCTGTTGGCGGCCGAGCCCCTGGACATCGACGCCCTGGCGGCCCAACTCGACCGCATGGACGAGGGGCGAACCCTGGCCTTCGTGCGCCGCGTCAAGGCTCGCGACCAGGCGCGCCTGTGGGCAGCCGCCGAGGGTCGTCCCACGCGCCTCGTGGACCTCGTCCCCGAGGGCGTCCCCGAGGGCGTGGAGGTCATCCACGTGGGCCGCAACTCGCTGCCGCTGTTCACCGCCTTCGAGAAGCGCTTCGCGCGCGTGCCCGGCGAGCCCGGCAAGCTCCACGGATACAACGAGGGCGCCACGCGCAAGCTCATCGGCCCGGGCTACTTCGTGGCGGCCGAGGACGGCGAGCGCGGCGAGGTGGGGGTGAACTACTACGAGGTGCCCCCGGGCGACGAGCACCTGCCCGACCACTGGCCCAAGGTCAAGCCCAACGAGTCGGGCCTCCAGCGCTTCGTCTTCGCCAAGATGGTGGACTACCTGCGGCGCGTGGCCGACGGCGTGTTCATCGGCCGCGCCGTGCGCAAGGGGCGCGTCACGAACAACTACTTCCTGCTCTGCCGCACCACGCCCCTCATCCCCGCGGGCGATCACGGCGAGGGGACCGCCTAGGCCGACACGTCCAGCCCCCGGAGCGCCGGTCCCGCGCCCAGGCCCTCCAGCGTCTCGAAGAAGGTCGGGAAGCTCGTGGCGATGGCCCCCGCGCCTGCGATGCGCGTCCCCGGCGGCGCCAGCAGCCCGAGGATGCTGGCGCACATGGCCACCCGGTGGTCCCCGTCGGCGTCCACGTCGCCGGGGCGGAGCGGCCGCGCGGGGTCTCCGTAGATGGTCAGCCCGTCCGGGTGCTCGTCCACGGGGACGCCGAACGAGCGCAGCAGCGCCGCGGTCTTGGCGACGCGGTCGGACTCCTTCACCCGCAGCTCGGCGGCGTCGCGAATGCGTGAGACGCCGTCCGCGCGGGCGGCGATGGTCGCCAGCAGCGGCAGCTCGTCGATGGCGCGGACGCTCAGGGCACCGGCGATCTCGAAGGGCCCGAGCGCCGCGTGGGACACGGTGAGGTCCGCGCGGGGCTCCCCTGCGACGACGCGCTCGCGGGCGCGCTGGACCTCCACGCCCATGGCCTCCAGGGCGTCGAGCACGCCGGTGCGCGTAGGGTTGGTCCCCACCCCCTCGACCGTCACGCGGCTGCCGGGGACGAGCGCCGCGGCGGCCAGGAGGAAGGCCGCGCTGGAGAGGTCACCCGGTACGTCCAGGGGGCGCACGTCCAGGGCGCGGCGGTCGGCCGGAGGAGGCTGTAGGCGCGCCCAGCGCCCGCGGCTGGCGTCGCCGTCCGGGCCGGTCTCCACGGGGCAGCCCAGGTAGGTGAGCATGCGCTCGGTGTGGTCGCGGCTGGGGCCCGGCTCGCGGACGGTGGTGGGGGTCTCGGCCCAGAGGCCGGCCAGGAGCAGCGCGCTCTTGACCTGGGCGCTGGCCACGGGCGAGCGGTAGTCCAGGCCGCGGAGGGGGCGGTGGCCCCGGACGGTGAGGGGGGCGTGTTGGAGGCCCCGAGACGAGGCGGCCGAGAGGATCTCCATCCCCATGGCGGCGAGGGGGTCCAGGACGCGACCCATGGGGCGGCGCGACAGGCTGGCGTCGCCCACGAGCGTCGCTTCGAAGGGCTGGCCCGCCAAGACGCCCAGGAGCAGGCGCATGGTCGTGCCGGAGTTGCCGCAGTCCAGGGGCTCGCCGGCCGGGGACGGGGCCCGGAGGCCGTCGAGCCCCACGCCGTAGACCAGGACGGCGTCACCGGGGGCGTCTCCGTCTCCCTCGGGCGTCTCGCGCTCCACGCGCACGCCCACGCGGCGCAGGATGCGCGCCGTAGAGCGGTTGTCGCCGCCCGAGCCCAGGCCGGTGACGCGCACGGGCCCCTGGGTGGCGCCGTCGGTGAGGGCGCCCAGGAGCAGGGCGCGGTGGCTCAGGGACTTGTCGCCGGGGACGCGGCAGGTGCCGCTGAGCGGGGTGGGAGGCACGGGGGTCTACACCGCGGCCGAGGGCGCGGGAGGTACCTCGTCCAAGACCTCGGCCAAGGCCTCCAGCACGCGCCGGTCCTGCTCGGGGGTGCCCACGGAGACGCGGAGCGCCGTGGGGAAGCCGTAGCCGGTCATGGGACGGGTGATGACGCCGCGGCGCATGAGGGCCTGGAAGGTGGCCTGGGCGTCGCGGGCCACGTCCACGAAGACGAAGTTGGTCTGGCTGGGCAGCACGCGCAGGCCCAGGGCGGTCATGCCCTGGGTGAGGACGGCCTTGCCCTCGCGCGTGAGGGCCACCGTGCGGGCCACGTGCTCGTCGTCGTCGAGGGCGGCCACACCGGCGACCTGAGCCAGCCCGTTGACGTTGAAGGGTTGGCGGAGGCGGTTCACGTCGGCGGCCAGCTCGGGGGAGGTGAAGCCGTAGCCCAGGCGGACCGAGGCGAGGCCGTAGACCTTGGAGAAGGTCCGCAGGACGATGGTCCGGGGGCGGCGGGCCAGGAGGTCCAGGCCGTTGGGGTAGTCATCGGCGTCGGTGAACTCGAAGTAGGCCTCGTCCAGCACGAGGATGGGGACGTCGTCGCCGCGCCCCGCGTCGATGCGGGCGACGAACCGCTCCAGGGCGTCGCGGGGGATGTAGTGCCCGGTGGGGTTGTCGGGGTTGGCGATGAGCACGAGGCGCGTGCGCTCGTCCACGAGGGCGGCCATGGCGTCCAGGTCGTAGCGGTACTCGGCGGTGAGCGGTGCCTGGCGCAGCTCGGCGCCGATGGCCTGGAACAGGAGCTTGTAGATGGCGAAGGTCTGGGCGCTGGTGACCCCGTTGAGGCCGCCCGGGCTCATGAAGGCGCGGACGAGGAGCTCCAGGAGCTCGTTGGAGCCGTTGCCCACGAGGATCTGCTCGGGAGGCAGCCCGAAGCGCTCAGACAGCTTGCGGCGCAGGTGGAAGGCGCCCCCGTCCGGGTAGATGTGGGCCTTGGAGAGCGCCGCTCGGAGGGCCTCCACGGCCTTGGGGGAGGGGCCCAAGGGGTTCTCGTTGGAGGCGACCTTGATGGCGCCTTGGATGCCCAGCTCGCGCTCCACCTCGTCGATGGGCTTGCCGGGTGCGTAGGGGATGAGCTGCTGGATGTAGGGGGCGACGAGCGGTGTCAAGCAGGGACCTCCAAGAAGCGGGGGGCGCGTCCACCGAGGTGCTTACCGCGGGCGGGCGGGGCGAGGCAAGGGGGGCGGGCGTTCCCGCCGCGCGCTGCGGGGAGGGCGATCGCAAGGTGCCGGAATGTGTCGCGAACAGATCTTTGCGTGGGTGGGGTTGACCGTCGCTCGATGTGCTTACAATTGGCGCGTTCGAGAGGTGGCCCTCGGTGAGAGAGGCCGCGAGCTCGCCCCGGGCAGGGCCCGGAGGCGGGGCGCGGGTTGGAGCCGAGGCCGCCCACAGAGACGATCATCAGGAGTGGGGCCCTGCCTAGCCCGCCGTGCGCGCGCGGTGGGGCTCCGCGAGACAGGAGGGCTATGTCATGCTGCTGAACCCATGGGCTGAGATCGATCGGTTCTTCGCCGATCTGCCGACCTTCGCGCCCCCCTTCCGGGTGGGCGACTTCCACCTGGCGCACGAGCCGGCCTGGGCGGGCTACGAAGTGCGCGAGAGCGACCAGAACGTGCAGGTCTTGGTGGATCTGCCGGGCGTGACCCTGGACCACGTGGACGTGCAGATCGAAGACGGCCAGCTCGTCATCCGAGGCGAGCGCAAGGCCGAGGCCCCCGAGGGCTACGAGCTGGTGCGCCGGGAGCGCACGGCGGCGAGCTTCGAGCGGCGCTTCGTGCTGGGGCGCGACGTGGTGGGTGACGACGCTACGGCGTCCTTCGCCAACGGCGTGCTCACGGTGACGCTGCCCAAGCGCCCCGAGGCGAAGCCCCAGCGCATTCAGGTGACCACGGAGACGAGCCAGGCGCGGCTGGAGGAGGGAAAGAAGTGATGGCGACCGCGATGCAAACCCAGAACGGGAACGTGAGCACCTTCCGTCCCCCGGTGGACGTGTACGAGTCGAACGACGGGCTGCTCCTGCGGATGGACGTGCCCGGGGTCGTGGAGAAGGACCTGGACATCCAGATCCACCAGCGGACGCTGAGCGTGAACGCCAAGCGCCACACGAAGGGTGGCGACATGCTCTACACGCGGCACTTCAACGTGCCCGAGGACCTGGAGGTCCGAGACATCACGGCCCGGCTCACCGACGGCGTGCTGGACCTGCACCTGCCGCGGCGCGAGGAGACCAAGCCGCGGAAGATCCAGGTCACGGCGGGCTGAGCCCTCCGGGGCGCTCCGCGTGGCGCTTCGCGGTGGGCAACGCGCCCCCGGGGAGCGCCGCGTGGCGGCGCCCTATCCGTTCATGACCGCGGCGAGGATGGCCGGGAGCTTCCAGAGCCCGGGCTTGGCCTCGAACTGGGTGAGGAGCCGCCCCACGACGTGGCTCGTGCGGTGGGTGGCGAGCCACGGCGGCTTGGGTTGGGGGTGGAAGGGGCCGCGGATGACCGACTTTTGGGGGCGCTCGAACAGGTAGGTGTTGTGGACGACGCCGATCCCCGAGCCGATGTCCTGCCGCGTGTGGCCGGGGAAGGCGCCCCAGGTCGTGGAGACGAAGCCGTAGGACAGCGCCGGCCAATGGTTGATGGCGACGGAACCGTAGCGTAGGGCCTCGATGGCGCGGTCCACGGCGGCCTCCACGCGCGGGAGGGCGGCCAGGGATGGGGGCAAGAGGATCGAGGCGTTGAGGGTCCCCCACAGGGTGTCGTTGCAGAAGTCCACGGCTTCGTCCAAGAAGGCCACAGGGTCCGCGCTGCCGTCTCCGCGCAGGGAGACCTCTCCGAAGACGCTGCAGAAGGCTTCGGTGGTGAAGCAGATGTCGTTGGCGGCGTCCGGGGCGAGGTCGGGGATGAGCGTCCAGGGCAGGGTGCCGGCCTGGGTGTCGCCGATGAGGCGGGCGTCCGGGTGGGCTTGGACGAAGGCGGTGTGTCGGTCCGCGGCGCCGGGGTAGTAGGCCTGGCGCGTGGGAATGCGCTGGAAGGCGGCTTCCAGGGCGTCCAAGAAGGCATCGCGCTGCTTCCAGGCGCGGTGGGTGATGATGACGCGCGTGGCGTTGCAGTTGAACCCGGCGTTGTTGGCGAGCATGGAGGCCAGGTTCTCGGCTTGGAAGGCGAGATCGTCGGGCTCCCACTCGCCGGGCATGACGATGACGGGGCTCACGTTGCCCAGCTCGCTGGTGATGCGCTTGGTGTTGATGGGCCAGTCGTTCTCCTTGTTGCGCCGCCCCTCCTCGCCCACGCCGTAGACGATGGCGTCGTGGGTCTTGTCCGAGCCCGTGATGTGGATCTCGTCCACACCGTCGTGCTGGCAGAGGTAGGCCCCCTGGGCGCCACCGCCGTAGACCACGCGGAAGAAGCCCTCGTCGGCGAGGGGCTTGAAGGCGTCGAGGAAGATGGGCCCCAGGTACTCGTTGACGGGGTTCATCTTGAGGACCACGACCTGGTCCTCGGCGAAGAGCTTGTAGAGGGCGTCCATGGGCCCGATGGAGCTCACGTTGCCGGCGCCCAGCACCAGGGCCACCTTCCCCGGCTCCGGGGGCGCGCCCGCTAGCTTGCGGCGGTAGATCGTGGCCTGGTGCTCCAGCACGTCGGCGTCGCGCAGCCCGGGCTCCATCCAGACCTCGCCGGTGAACCCCTGGAACAGGAGGGCGTCCCAGCCGCTCGTGGGGAAGACCTGGGCGACGACCTGGCCGCTGGGGCGAGTCGTCAGACGGCCGGGTAGGGCGATGCGCCCGTAGCGGTAGAGCTGGTAGAGCGTGTCGCGCAGCAGCCGGAGGTTGCGCACGGTGAGCATGGGCCCCGCGAGCCACTCCTCGCCTTCGCCGGGCGTGCCCAGCTCGATGCCCTTGGCCTCGCAGGCGGCCTCCACCCAGCGCTGGCTCTGGGCCAGCGTCGTGTCGATGAGGCGCTTGAGGAGGTAGATGCGCTGGGGCAAGTCCTGGGCCACCCAGGCGTCCTTTTGGGCGCGGACGTCCGCGATGGCGGCGTCCATCTCCTCCTGGGTGGACGGTGGGAAGGTCCCCTGAGCGGCGGGCATGGCGGCCGAGCCGACGACTTGGGCGGTGGACACGAGGCACCTCCTCGGGCGGGCCTCCACGGCGGGCCCGCCCACGCGTTGCGGTCCCCCATGGGATACCACCGACCTCCGCCCCGCGCCACCCAGCCCGCCCTCGCCCCGGGGCTATCCTCACGGAAGTGGGGCCCGATGGGGCGGGTAGGGGGCGGTGCGTTCGCGGGCTGTGTCAGGGCAGGGGGTTGGCCTCCAGGACGTAGGGCATGGTGGCCGAGTAGTCGACGTCGGGATCCTTCGGGGACACGCGCACCAGCCAGTCGCCGCTGGGCAGCGTCTCCGTGCAGCACACGCAGCGGAGCGCCTCGTCCACCTTGCCCACGCCCTTCGTGGACTCGGCGTACACGGTCTGCCCGTCGGGCCCGAACCAAGTCAGGTCGTAGTCCAACCCTGGGGGCGAGTGCAGGCGCAGGTAGAGGCCGCAGTTCATCTTGAAGCGGTACCAGTCCACGTCCCCTTGGCGCAGCACGGCGCGGACCTCGCGCGTGGGGAAGTGCATGGGCCAGGCCGTGGCCGGCGTGTCGTTGGGCTCCATCTCGTCGCCCGCCAGCGTGCGGTTGTAGAGCGCCGGGGGCCCCTCGCTCACGAGCCGCTCGGGCTGGTACGAGCCGTCCGCCAGCTCCCAGCAGTAGAGCTGGTCGCTCACCGAGGGGACGAAGACCTCCAGCCGCCCGTCCCGGTCCACGTCCGACGCGAGCGGGTTGATGCTCCAGCTCACCGTGCCCGTGGGCACGGGCCAGCCGGGCAGCACCTCCCCGGTAAGGGCGTTGGCCGCTGCCACGCCGCCACTCGTGCGCTGGATGACCTCGGGGTAGCCATCGAAGTCCAGGTCTACGAGCACTCCGCCCCGCGTGTTCTCGGTGACGCCGTCCGGCGCCGTGGGCGCGAAGCGCGGCGTGGGCACCGTGCCGCGTGACGTGTAGGTGTCCGCCAATGTGAGCGTCGTGAGGTCGAAGACCTTGCCGTCCACCGCGAACAGCGCCGGGTCACCACCCGTCCCGTTCAGGTCCACGATGGCCCCGCCCTTGAGGTGGAGCCCCTTCATCTCCGTCACGTCCGGGCCGATGGTCCCCTCCAGCGTCATCGCGCCGGCCGTGGGGTCGAAGCCGATGACGTCCACCGAGCCGTCGATCTGGGCCGCCGTGGGCCAGCCGCGGCCCCGCACGGTGACCAGCTCGTTGCGCCCGTCGAAGTCCACGTCGGCCGAGGTCATGTAGCCGTCGTAGCCGACGCCGTTGGGGCTGTCCCAGCAGGTCAGCCCATAGCCTAGCGAGGACAGCTTCATGCACACCCGCGCCGACACGCCGTCGTGCCCCGCGAAGTCCAGCGCCCCGTCGCCGTCGTAGTCCCCCACGACGCCGAAGTTGTTGCGGTCGCCCGCGGCGGGGAAGACCTCGGTGCAGCTCCCCAGGTCCCACAGCCGCGTGCCGATGAGCAGCCGGTAGTCCCAGCTCCCCAGGGCCGGCTCCACGACGAAGCTCGGGCGCGACCCGTAGCCGCCCGGGAAGTTGAGGCTGGGGCACAGGACGGTGTCGTTGCCGTTGTGGTCCACGGCGTGGAGCTTGGAGTTGGCGTCCACGAGGTAGATCTCCTGCAGGGTGTCGCCGCCCAGATCCAACATGGACAGGTCCTGGTGGGAGCTCAGCGGGATGGACACCGGCCAGGCTCCCGGGCAGGTCTGGGGGCACTGGGTGTCCACGACGCCGTCACAGTTGTTGTCGCGCCCGTCGCACTGCTCGGCGCCTCCCGGGTGGCTCGTGACGTCCGTGTCGTCGCAGTCCCAGTCGCTCACGCCGTCGCCGTCGGGGTCCTGGGCTGGCGTCCAGCCCACCGGCACGTCGCACTTGTCTTGGCTCGCCGCGTTGGGGGCGGCGAAGCCGTCGCCGTCGTTGTCGCGGTAGATGGTCTGGGTCTGGAGGCCGTCGTCGATCTTGCCGTCGCAGTCGTCGTCGATGTCGTTGCAGACCTCGGCGGCGTCGGGGTGAATCTGATCGTTGAAGTCGTTGCAGTCCCCACCGTGGTCCGCGGGGTACGCCGCCGTCGCTTCACAGCGGCACTGCTTGTCGCCGTAGACCCCGTAGGCGTCGCCGTCGGCGTCGAAGTAGAAGAACTGGCACCCGGCGGCGCCCTCCTCGTCCAGCAGGCCGTTGCAGTTGTCGTCATAGTCCGTGTCGCACCGCTCGGAGACACCCGGGCTGACGAGCGGGTCCGCGTCGTCGCAGTCGCCGGCGACCGGGGCGTAGCCGGGCGTGCCCGGGCAGACACAGGCCTCGGTGGTGCCGAAGCCGTCGA
>CAYZID010000133.1:0-15653 GCA_964478315.1 uncultured Myxococcales bacterium
CGGGGAGGCCGTGGGCCTCGCGGTGGGGGAGCGCTGGATCGTGGGGGGGCTCCGGCGCCCCGACCTGTCTCGCGCCGAGGTGAAGCGTCTTCGCGGCCTGGGACACGCGCTGGAGGCCACCGTGCTCGTGGGCCGCGGGGGGCTCACCGAGGCCGTGGTGTCTGCCACGCGCCGGGCGCTGGAGCGCCACGGCCTCGTGAAGACCAAGCTCACCCCCCAGGCCTCCCTGGACAAGCAGGAGGCGGCCTCGGCCCTGGCCGCGGCCACGGGGGCCTACTTGGTGCAGCGGATCGGCAAGACCGCGCTCTTGCGACTGCCTTCCGTCCCCCTGGACCTGCCCCAGCCGCGCGGGCGGAGGTAGGGGCGGGTCGCTCCCCGGTCGCAGGGTGCAGGCGCGCGCGCCGAGAGCTCGTCCACCGATGCCCTGGCGGCTTCACTCCTCATCAACCCAACCATGAACGCCTTCGTCGGCCACGGGTGCCTCCGTCGCCACGACCCATGCGCGCCGCAGGGAGCCTCGCTCGGCTCGATCTCCCTCCCCACCCGGCTGGGGGCAGACCCAGAGGTCCGTCGTGCCCGGGGCCGAGGCCTCGGTCCCGCCCGGGGGCAGGGACGAGTCCAGCTCCCACGCGATGAGCGTCATCCCCTGGGCAAGCAGCGCCTGGGCGAGCGTGGCGAAGTGGCCTGGCCGAGCGTGGCGAACTCCGCACCGAACAGGGCGAGGAAGCCGGCGTCCAGCGCCCGCCGGAGCTCGGCGTCGCGGACGGGGATGAGGCTCGCTACGATGAGACGATGAGCACGCTGAGGGTGAGCCGGGCCACGGTGCCGTCGAGCCACGTCGCCGCGGCGAGAAGCCCTGGAGACCTGGGTTCGCGGCCGCCACGCCCCCACCTCCGGCCGTACGGGAGCCTCATCGTGTGCTCGTGCCCGGCCTGGTGAGGTCCACGGGGCGGGTGCTCATGGGATCAGCGGCCCAGGGGGATCTTCATGAAGTCGAAGGCCACGTCGGCCCGTGGGCTCACGCTCCGCACCGCGGCGGATGCCTGGGTGTGCGGAGGGGCCGACCGGCCGATGTTGGTGAACAGGAGCTGCTGGTTCCCCCAGCCGGCGTAGACGTGGAGGTGGTTGAGGGCCCCGCGGTGGGTGGGGAGGTCCCGGGCCCATCCGCCCCCGTCGATGACCAGCAGGTCGTTGTCGTGCAGGAAGGGCTCGGACTCGGGCGGGATGATCTTCACGTCGGAGGCGTAAGCCACGCGCTTCTTCCCCGTGTCGAAGCGGTAGCCGTAGTTGGGTAGGGCGTTGGAGCCGCCGCTCGTGGTGAGGGGCAGCGCGGTCACCGTCACGTCGCCCACGACGGTGGGCACCAAGGGCTCCATGGGCTGGTGGTGGAGGTGGTCGAAGGGACCGTAGCGCTGCTCCAGCAGCTCGTAGAGGCGGGGGGGAGCGACGAGCGGGATGTCCCTGTCGAGCCAGCGATCCAGCTTGCCCAGCCCCCCCGCTGCGTCGCGGGTGGGGTTCGATAGGACGACGGCGGTGACCGACAGCGCGCGCTCGATCTGCTCCTCGAGGTCGTGCGTGGCGTCGATGAGGATGTAGGTGGCGATGTTCTGAAAGACCGCCGACGACCGGCGGCGGACGTTTCGCCCCGTGCCCTCCGTGATGGGGGTGGAGGGGCCGGTGCCCAAGATCTGAAAGTACGCCATGACGCTCCTGCGCATGAGGTGAGCGATGTCCGCACGGTACGGCGTTCCACCTTCGCTGACAACGGGGCCGAGGGAGTCGAGAACCGCTGCGTCCTCTGTGGGCCGAGGCGCAGGAGGCCGTAATCCAGCGTCTCAGCCCCCAGCGGGGCAGCCGGACGTGTCGTACTCGCAGATCCCGTCCATCGAACACGAGGCGACGGCGCAGGCGCCCTGGGCGTGCGGTGGGCACGTGGACGCGTCCCCCGCGCAGCACAGGGACTCGTCCAGGCCGCAGAGCCCGTCGGGGCCGCAGGCGGGCACGGCGCAGGGTTTGGCCGGGTCACCGGGGCAGTCGCTGGCGTCCGCACAGCAGTCGGCCTTCGTGGGGTGCTGGCACGCGCCCGTGTCGTCACACAGGTCCTCGGTGCAGGGGTCATCGTCCTGGCAGGCGTCGGCCGCGTCGGGCACGCCGCAGGCCCACACCGTGGGCAAGCACACCTCGGCGAGGCACCCCACGCCACCTTGGCAGTCCTCGTCCTGGGTGCAGCAGCCCGTGGGCGCCTGCCCCTCCACGGTGACGTCATCGATCCACACGCCCTGACCGTCGTTCGCGATGTTGTCCGTCGTGTCGAACACGAGCCCAAGCGTCACGGGTTGTCCGGCCCAGGCGGCGAGGTCATAGCTCTGCTCGACCCACTCCCCGGTCGTCTCGCACAGCGGGGGATCCAGCGCCTCGCCGTTGACCGTGACCGTGACGAAGTCGTAGCTGCAGCTCGGCTCGGCGACGTCCAGCCAGGCCCATAGGTGCAGGGTGAGATCGGCCACGGCGGGCAGCACGAGCGCGTGCGTGGCCTCGGCGTGGGTCACGCCGAAGTCGTAGGTCTGCGCGGCGAGGTTGCCGCAATAGAGGCTGGCCCCGCCGCCGTGCCCACGCCCGGGGTCGCGCTGCCAGGTGACGTCCGCGTTGTCGCTCGTGATCTCCCAGCCATCGAGCACGGGCGCCTCGAACCCGTCGCTCCAGAGCGGCCCGCTGCCCCAGGCGCCCAGGGGCTCGTGCGTGCACTCCCCGGCCTCGCACAGATCCACCGTGCACACGGCCCCGTCGTCGCAGTCCAGCGGCGTGAAGGCGCAGTACCCGTCCACGCAGGCGTCCGTCGTGCAGAGGTCCTGGTCATCACACTCCTCGTCGGCGGCGCAGCACAGCGGGTCCGGGGCGCCCGGGACACAGACCCCGTCCGCGCACTGGTCGCCCACCGTACACGGGTCGCCGTCATCGCACGGGAGGACGTTGGGCGCGAACACGCAGCCCGCCACCGGGTCGCAGTAGTCGCTGGTGCACAGCGCGCCGTCGTCACACGTGATGAGGGTGCCCAGGCACTTGCCCTCGCTGCAGTTCGTGTCCGTCGTACACGCGTTCCCGTCGTCGCACGGCCCGGTGAGCAGGGTCGTGACGCAGCCCACGTCGGGCTCGCAGTGCTCCTCGGTGCAGGCCTCCCCGTCGTCGCAGTTCACGGGCGCCCCGGGCTGGCACTGGCCGCCGGCGCATGTGTCGTCCGCCGTGCAAGCGTCGCCGTCGTCGCAGGGGCCGGATCGCGGCGTGAAGGTGCACGCCCCCGTGGCGGGGTCGCACGCGTCGTCGGTGCAGTCTTCGCCATCGTCGCACACGACGGGCTGGCCCTGGCAGGTCCCCAGCGCGCAGGCGTCGCCCGTCGTACACGCGTCGCCGTCGTCACAGGGGAGCTGGTTGAACGTGTGGACGCAGCCGCTCGTGGGGTCGCACTGGTCGGTGGTGCACGGGTTGCCGTCGTCGCACGGCGCTGAGCCCAACGCGCAGACCCCCGTCTGGCACACGCCGGCGCCCACGCACAGCCCCACATCGCAGGCGACGCCGTCGGCCACCTCCACCTGGACGCAGGCCCCTTCCACGCACTGGAAGGAGAGGCAGGCTGCCGCGCTCGTGAGTCCCTGCGCGGCGGCCAGGGCTTCGCACGAGGCGTCGGTGTCACAGGGGCCCAGGGAGCTCGCCGGCTGCCCGCCGTCGGGGGTGGCGCTTCCGTCCCCCAGGACCTCGGGCCCCTCCGCGCCGTCGCCCTCGGCGGTCGTGACGTCTTGGGGGCCTCCACCATCTTCCGGTCCGGGTTGGGTCGGTGGCGGAGGGCACCCGGCGAGGGCGAGGGCCAGGCCCGCGGCGGCGGCGAGGGCCCCCCAAGACGCCCCGGATGACGTGGGACCCGCGCGAGGGCCCGCGCGACGCCAGGGGTCGGGTTCCATGTTATGCGTCATCGTTGCTCCCATCGCTGCCCCTCTCTACCGGCGGGTCTCCGCCTGGGCGGTGGCCTGCCGAGCCCGCCCCGGCGCGCTCCCCTCGCGTGGGGAGCGTGGGGGCTTGTCCCGAAGCGTCGACCTCCACGCGTCGGGCGTCGGCCAGGCTACCCAACGAGCCCCATCAGCGCCAACACGACCCCGCCAGCCCCCACCGCGTAGGATCCCAGCCGCAGCCACTTGGCGCTGGACTCGGCGCTCCGCACCAGCTCCGCCTCGCTCTTCGTGGACACCACGAAGGGGCGCTTCTTGTCTTCGTCCGCGGGCTTGCGCACCACGAGCCCCTCCTCGGTGTCGGCGACCTCCCCGAGCACGTAGGCCGGCACGTCCAGCGGGAGCGCCTCCTCGGTGAACTTGTAGCCCACCGTTCGTCGGGTCGAGCCCACCCCGCCGATGCTCAGGGACACGCCACCCAGGCGCAGCGCCATGCGGCCCCCCGAGAGGCTCTCGACGTTGTTCGGTGGCTCGAAGCGGTCCACGACCCGGACCAAGTCCAGCGAGGCGCCGTTGGGGTCGATCCGCACGCGCCCGGTCCCGTCGTCCAGCCAGAAGCGGGCGGTCTGTCGGTCGCCACCGACCGTCTCGCTTCCCCGACGCCACTCGACGCGGTAGTTGCCGTCGGAGTCTCGCACCTCGGTGCGCTCCTCGTATTGGCGCTCCACCCGAGTCACGACGATGGCCGCTGGCTTGTTGGAGAAGGCACCGATGACGGGCTCGTCCGTGACGAAGTGGCCTTTGAACTCGGCGAGCTCGGCGTAGCCGGTGGGCCCACCTCCGAGGTCCGCGCTCACCTCTTGGATGAGGGATAGGACGTCGCCCACCTTCTTGGTCTCCGTCGCCTTCATGAACAGCGCCTTGTCGGCGGCCTTCCCGCTGAAGACGAACATCACGACGGCCAGCACGATCAGGATCAGACCCACCCAGAGCACGCGTCCCTCCCTGCGGCACACGCCGCCCGATCAGTCCCGCCGATCCTACACGGCCCGGGGCCGGACGCAACGCACCGCGAGCGAGGAGTGGAATCCGCGTGTGGGGTGGACGCCCCGACGTCGAGGAGACGACGGGCGGTGCTGGGGGCGCGCGGTGGGCGTCTTGGAGGTGTGGGGACGTCCGCCTCGGACCCTGACATCGATGTCATAGCACCGGCAGGGAGTGTCCAGACAACGAGGCGGCCGGCTCTCGCTGTCGCGATGGGGGGTACGGCGGTGCGGGTTTATAACTAGAGGGAATGGTTGTTGGAATGTTCGCTCCGCGGGGGGCGTCTGGATGGGCCCCTCGTTCGTGGATTCGAACTTGCATGGCGGGCCCAAGCGAAAGCGATCGCTCCGCAGCCACCGAGAGAGGAACATGGCCACCCAGCCCCTAGCGATGCAGCCGGCGCAAGCGCCCCCTCAGTCCCAGCCTCGTACCCGCGCGTCGGGGCCGTCTGGACCGGGCGGGGGAGGGCGACGGCGGGCGTCGGTGGAGGAGGCGCTCTTCGGTGGCGCCTCGGGTGGGGCCAACCCCATCGTCATGTATCTCCAGCGGCTCGGCGACGTGAACCTGCTCAACCGTGAGGGGGAGCAGGCGGTCGCGCGGCAGATCGAGGAGGGGACGGAGGAGGTGTTCCGGGCGCTCCTTGCGCTCCCCTTCGGCCGACGGGAGCTGCTCGAGGCGGGCGAGCGCCTGGTGGACGACGTCGCCTATCGCTGCGAGGTCTTGCAGTCCGGCGGCGCGGCTCCCACCCAGGACGCGGCTCGCCAGCAGCGCACGCTCGAGAGGTTCCGCGACGACCTCCGCGCGGCGCGCGCGGGGTGGGAGGCGGCGACGCGGCGCGCGGAGGAGGCCCCGGAGGACCCCGAGGCGGCGGAGGCGCTCCGGCTCGCCCAGGTGGAGCTGTTCCGCCTGTTCCGAGAGTTCGGCGCGGGCTACCGGGTGCTCCGCCGGGCCCAGCAGGTCGTGCGCGAGCACGCCACGGAGACTCGACGCACGGTGCGCAAGCTGCGCCGGTTGGCGGTGGCCGCCGGGCTCGAGCGGGACGCCTTGGCCCACGCCGCGCTCCGCGGCCGGACCCCGCGTGGGCTCGCGGCGAGCACCCGGCGGCGCTTCCGGACGCTCCGGGAGCCCCTGCGCGCCACGCGGGAGCTCATGGGCGTCGACCTGGAGACCTTCCTGACCGTGGCGGCCGAGCTCGAGGCTGGGATGAACCGCGCCGAGCAGGCCCGTGGCATCATGATCTTGGCGAACCTACGCCTCGTGGTGTCCATCGCCAAGCGTTACATGAACCGCTCGCTGCCCCTGCTGGACCTCATCCAAGAGGGGAACATCGGTTTGATGAAGGCCGTGGAGAAGTTCGAGTATCGGCGCGGTCACAAGTTCTCGACCTACGCCACCTGGTGGATTCGCCAGAGTATCACCCGCGCCATCGCCGACCAGGGCCGCACGATCCGGATCCCCATCCACCTGGTGGAGATGCTCAACCGGATCACGCGCGCTCGGGCGGAGCTGGAGCAAGAGCTCGGGCGGCCGCCGGTCCACGAGGAGATCGCCGAGCTGCTGGAGGTCCCCGTGGAGACCGTGTCTCGGACGCTGCGGCTCGCGCGGACCCCCGTGAGCTTGGAGACGCCCGTGGGGGAGGACGACACGCACCTGGGCGATCTCATCGCGGACGAGGACGGCGTGGATCCGGCGGAGGTCGCCGAGCGCCAGAGCCTGCGGCGCGTGACCCGGGAGCTGCTCGGGCAGCTCTCGGACCGCGAGGCGCGGATCTTGCGCAAGCGCTTCGGCATCTGCGAGCGGCGTCACTACACGCTCGAAGAGGTGGGGCGCGACTTCTCCCTCACGCGGGAGCGCGTCCGGCAGATCGAGGCCAAAGCCCTCCAGAAGTTGCGGGATCCTGCGGCCGCGGGGCAGCTCCTCGACGCCTGGCGCGAGGTCGTCTGCTGAGCTGCCACCGTCCCTGACGGCGCCCTGGCGGGGTCTCCCAGGCCCCGCCTTGGCGTGTCTCAGGCCTTGCGGCCCACCTGGACCACGGCGGGCCGGAGCTCCCGATCGCCCAGCCGGTAGCCGACCCGGAGCGTGTGGACGACTTTCCCGTCCTGGGCCGCGTCCGAGACCGGGACCACGCCGATGGCCTCCATGGTCTCCGGGTCGAAGGGCTCGCCCGTGGGGTCGTGCTTCTCCAGCCCAAGCTCCTCGAGGGCGCGGAAGAAGCGTCGGTGCACGAGCTCCATCCCTTCGAGTAGAGACTCCACCGTGCCGCCCTGGCGGGCCGCCCCGAGGCTCCGCTCCATGTCGTCGCCCACGTCCAGCAAGACCTCTACGGCCTTGCCGCGCGCCGCTTGCACGTGCGCCTCTTCGTCGCGCTTGAGCCGGGCTCGGTAGGCGTCCCACTCGGCCTGGGCCTTCTTGTGAGCGCGGATGTACTCCCGCAGGAGCTCGTCCTTCCGCGCCACCTCGGCCTGGAGGGCTCGCAGCCGGGGATCTTCGCGGGGAGGGGGCGGGGGAGGGGCCTCCTCACCCTGTCCCTCGCTGTCCGTGGCGCCGTCGCGGGCCTCCGGTGCGGTCTCCGTCTGCCCCTCGGCCTCCGCCTCATGGGGGGGGCTGTCCTCACCCCTCGCCTGGGGGCTGGCGTCCTGGGCGGCCTCTTGGCTCTCGGTGGCGGACTCGGTGGCGCGGTCGTCGGTGTCCTCCGCGCTGCCATCCCCACGGAGCTCCACCGTCTCCGCGTCTTCACCGGCGGCGGGCGGCGGTGTGGTTTCCGCGGCGTCGCTCCCAGCGGCGGCCGCGGTCACGTCGTCCTTGGGCTGGTCCTGGGCGGGGCTCTCGGGATCGGTCATGGGGGTCCTCCATGCGGGGCGCTTGGGGGGCGCCGTCAGTCCAAGGGGAGCGCGTGCGGGCGTCGGGGCGGGGGTGCACCCCGCCCTGGCCTGCGAGCGGCGGGCACCGTAGACACGGGCTCAGGGCGCGTCAATTCCCCGAGTCGGCCACCTCAGGCCCCCGTGGTCTCGCTCACCGGTCCAGCAGACGCGGCCCGGGCTGGAACCCGGGGGGGGACTTGGGCGTTCTGCGGAGTCGGACGGTGTGCACCCCCGCGGCGCCCGCCTGGAGGGTCAGGACCTTCCTCTGGAACCCCCGCAGGCGGACGGTGAGTCGGAGCGCGTCGCGGGGGACGGGGATCTCCAGGGGGGTGCGCCCGAGCAGTCGTCCTCCGGGCCCGTAGACGGCGGCGCCGGCGCGGGGCGAGCTCTCCAGGCGCAACGTCGCCGCTCGGGTCCCGCTCCCGCCCGGTAGGGCGTCCGCCGGGGAGGCGGTCCCGGCCGTCGCGCCTCGGTCGGGGGCCGAGGGGCCCGCGTCCCGCCCCGTCCGCACCGCCGACGCGTCCTTCGCCTCCCCCGAGGGCGGCGCCTGGCCGTCTGCGGTGGGCGCCGGGGAGGCGGCGGCCGCGGTCGCAGCGTGGGGCTGGGCGTGGTCCCCAGGGCCGGAAGGTGGCGCAGGGCCGTCTGTGGGCGCCATGGCGTGGGCGGGCGGACCGGCCATCGAGACCGGGCTGGGCTGGGTCGCCGGGCTGGGCTGGGCGGTCTCGCGGCTCGCCGGTGCGCGCGAGGGAGGGACGAGCGCGACCACCAGGACCACCGCCGCCACCGCGATGAAGCCCCCCAGGAGGGCGATGCGCGGGAGCCTCGAGCGGGGCGGGCTCCCGGTGCGGGGTGGGAGGCTGACGTTCACCGTCGCCAGGTCATCCTCGGATGGGGCGTCGTGGGAGGCGTCCGGTCGGGAGCGCCGGGGATCTGCGGCCGTGTCGCTCCAAACATCGTCGACGGAGGGGGGCGACACGGCGGTCGCGGACGCCTTCGTCTTGCCTGTCGCCGGCACCGGCTCCCCTCCGCTTTCCAAGAGGGCCGCGCACCGCGCTTGGACCGCGCGGGCGTCCTGGGGACGGTCGGAGGGGCGTTTCTGCAGGAGGTCGGCGACGAGGTCCAGGACGCCGCTCGGCACCCCGAGGTCGGGGTCCACGGGCGCGGGCAGGTCTTGGCAGTGCATGAGCATGAGCGTCATGGGCAGGTCGGCTTGGAAGGGCAGCCGTCCGGTGAGCATCTCGTAGAGCGTCACGCCCAGGGCGTACAGGTCCGCGCGCCCGTCGAGCCGCTCGCCCATGGCCTGCTCGGGGGCCATGTACTCGGGTGTCCCCACGACGGCGCCGGTGCGCGTGATGTTGCTCGTGGCCCCCTCGCGCAGCAGGGCGATGCCGAAGTCCAAGACCTTGACGAAGTCCTCGTCCGCGCCCTGGCGCACCAGGTATACGTTGGCGCTCTTGAGGTCGCGGTGGACGATCCCCTTGCCGTGGGCTTCCTCCAGGCTCATGGCGATCTGGCGGGTGATGTGCAGCGCCCGGCGCCAGGGGAGGGGGCCGTTCCGGGCGATCCGAGCCCGGAGGTCTTCCCCTTCGAGGTACTCCAGCGCCAGGAACAGGAACGAGCGCTCGGTGTCGAGCCCAAAGTCCAGGGTGGTGACCGTGTGGACGCTCGTGAGCTGGGACGTCGTGCGCGCCTCTAGCAGAAACCGGCGTGCCAGGTCTGCCGTGGGATCCCCGAGCACGACCTTGAGGGCCACATCGCGGTTCACGCTGGTCTGCACGGCGCGGTAGATGGCTCCCATCCCCCCGCTGGCGACGAGGCTCCGCACCAGGAACCGGTTGTCCACGGTCTGACCGACGAGCTGCTGGGCGAGCGAGTCCTCACGCGTGGTCAGGGAGGCCAAGGGGCTCCCGTCGTTGGGGCACACCTCTTGGTCGTCCTCGAAGAACTCGCTGCATGTCCTGCAGAACTTCATCTTGAGAAGATCCCCATTCGGACCGACGAGCGCGCCGTCTCGCTCCGCCCTCGACGCGGTCGTGCAAGCTCACCTTCGACGTGGCGGGGGACGTCGTCAAGCCACCGACAGCCCCAAGCCCGCCCGCGAGGCGCGGGGCAGGGCAGACAATGACATGTTGAAATCGCCTCACCCTTGATTCGGTCCCACACAGCACCCACGATGAACGCAGCGACCGCCTCGCCCGCGGCGCGCCCGGCGCGGGCGACGCACAGACCATGGGAGCGTCCCCTTGCCCCCCCCCGAGCCCGATCCCCCGGCCCACACGGACCGGCCTCAGACGGCCGAGCTCCTGGCGCCGCACCTCATCCGCGAGGACGTGCGGTTGTCCGCGTCGGATCGGCCTGGGACGTTCCAACTCGTGGCGGCGGACCCCACCGGCGGCGTGATCCGATGCGTCCGGGGTGACCCCCCGCAGCGAGGGGAGCTCGTGAGCTTCTCCCCCTTGGGCCTGGGGTTTGGTCCCGTGCGCTTCGTCGGGAGGACGGCGGGGCGCGTGCGGATCCCTGGGGGGGCACCGGGCCCCTTCTTCGCTACCGAGTGGGTCGCCATCACGGCGCTCGAGAGCGCCAGCTACCTCATCGACGTCCTCCGCCTCATCGGGGTGAAGATTCACGCCGTGGACCTCCCCGACGCGTTGGAGCCGGGACAGGAGCTCATCTACGAGCCCGCCGCGCAGCGCGTCCGCCTGCTGTCCGTGAGCCCTGGGCGGGATCGCCAGCCCACCGTGGATTTCGGAGACGGTGTGGCTGACGCCCAGTTGGCTTCCGGGCCCCCGCCGGGCGTGCTCGTGGAGACGCACCGGCGCCGGGACTCCTCGTGGCGAAAGCGGCTGCGGCTGGCGAGCTCCGCGCGCCTCCCCGCGGCGCCCGCGCGCGCCGGAACCGCGCCCGGGGTGGGCCCCTCCCTGGGCGCCTCGACGGTCTCCGCGGGCGGGCCGCGTGCCGGGGCCGAGCGGCCCGCGCGTCGGGGCCCCACGGCTCCCGCGTGGAGCCCGGTCGCGCCCGAGGAGCGCCGGCGCGCGGTCACCGAGCCGCCCGTGCAGGTCCGCGCCAGGGACGGACGCGAGGCGCCGGACGGTAGCCCTCGCAAGCGGCCGACGGTCCAGGAGACCCAGGCCCTGTTCCCCCAGGGCAGCCGCTGGTTCGAGAAGCCCGCGGGTGAGCCACGGCCCAAGCCCACGCCGCGCCCCAAGGTGGACCAGCCCCTGCACCCCATGTTTCGGCGTGAGCAGTTCGGGGGGGCCTACCGCACGACGCCGCGGCGGGCTCCTCCCCCGGAGGCCGTGCTGGTGCCTCCTCCCGGGAAGGTCCCCGGCCGCGGCGCACCCGAGCCCCTGCGCTCCGGCTCTCCGCGACGCACCCCTCCCCCTCAAACTCCTCCATCCGGGACACGGTCGGCGGCGGCGCGGGGGCCCGCGAGGCCGGTCACCGCGTCGTCCGGTGCCGTGGGCGGCGTCCCCGCGTGGTCCACGCGGACCCCCGAGTTCCCTTGCGACCCCCGGGAAGGGCAGGTCGAGTGGGGGACCAGCGCGCGCCCGGTGGTGTGCGTGAGCGTGGGGCAGGGGAGCCTCATCTTCCGGCTGACGGGGCGCGTCGCCCTCCCAGAGGGCGCCCCCGTCCGGGTGCGGATCCCGCTGGCCCCCGTAGCGGATCGGGGTGTGAGCCTCGAAGGCCGCATTCAGCGCGCGAGCTTCGACCGCGAGGTGGGCGCCACGACCGTGCGCGTGGTCCTGGTGCCCCGGTCCGTGTCCCCAGACTACCGGCGGTTCGTCCAGTACTGGGCCCGTAAGGGGCGGTGAGCGCGCGGGTGCCAGGAGCATGACGCAGCAGGCCACGGGTGGCGGGAGCGGGCTGACGCTCGTGTTCCTGGTGTTCAACGAGGAGGAGACCCTGGCGCGGGTCCTGGAGGATGCGGTGGCGTTCTGCACGCGGCGCTGGGGGGCGCCAGCGGCGGGCGGCGCTCCCGCCTGGGAGATCCTCGTCGTGGATGACGGTTCGACGGATGGGAGTGCGGCCATCGCGCGCCGGTTCGAGGCCGCCCACGATGGCGTTCGGCTGCTCCAGCACGATCGAAACCGCGGGATGGGCCGCGGGATGCGCACGGGCATCGAGGCGGCCCGGTGCGAGCGCTTCACGATCCTGTCCGCGGACGGGCAGGCGCCCCTCGTGGGGGTGGAGCGCATGCTGGACGCGCTGGAGGGACCGGGGCCACGGGCCGAGGGGCCCCCGGACCTGGTCGTGACGACCTACACGGGGGTGGACAAGAGCCCGCTCCGCGTCGCCCTCTCCGCGGGGCTCCGGGCCTGGATGCGCGTGGCCGCCGGGATCCGCTTCCCCTTGGAGGGGCTCTACGTCTTCCCCACGGCGGTGGCGCGGGAGCTGTTGGCGGAGGGGGTCGCCAGCGACACCTTCTTCTTCAGCTTCGAGCTCATCGACCGCGGCCTGGCCCGGGGGCTCCGGCTGGTCCAGACGACCATGCCCTACGTGGAGCGCGCGGCTGGCACGTCCAAGGTGGCTCACGGTCGCCGCGTGCTGCGGGTCGCCCGCGAGGTCGCCCGCTACGGAGCGCGCAAGCGCCTCGCGGCGGCGCGGATGCTGCTCCACCGGGGGGCTTGAGCCGGCGGCTCCGGGGGGGACGTCGGGCGCTCAGCGGTCTGGGGCCGAGGTCTCGCCCTGGCCTCGGGAGGGCGCCGTGTCGCGGACCATGAGCTCCACCAGCCAGTGCACGTGGGCGCGGCGCTCCGCGAGGGCGGCCGGGCCCATGGGGTCGTCGCCCCACACCGAGCGGAGGATGGGAGCGTAGGTGTAGTAGTGCATGGCCACGGCGGAGAAGGTCACGAAGAACTGGCGGACCGACTGGGGGCCCCGGGTGGGTGCGACGCCCTCCAGGGCGCTCTCGGTCCAGCGGAACATGGGCTCCAGGTTCCGCCGGATGAGGTCGTGGAACGTGTCGGCGCCCGCGATCTGCTGCTGCACGAAGCGCGGGTAGCGAATGTTCTCCTCGATGAAGTCCAGGTAGGAGTCCACGACGCTGTGGAGTCGGTCGGACAGCTCGGGCTGCGTGGCGGTCGCGAACGCGTGCTTGAGGGCCGCCAGGTGGTTCTCGTAGTAGCGCTCCAGGACCCGCTCGACCAAGGCGCGCTTGGTCCCGAAGTGATAGAAGACGAGCCCCTTGGTCACGCCCGCGCGCTCGGCCACCGCCCGGATGCTCACGCCGTCGTACCCGGCCTCCACGAGGAGCTCGTCGGCGGCGTCCAGGATGCGCGCGGCGGCGTTGCCGCCTCGCGGTGTATTCGTCTTTTCTTTCGCCATAGTGGTCGAACCCTTTAGCACCGACGGCGAGGGCCTGCCAGTTTCGAGCGGGGCGGAGATGTGACCGCGCGCTTCGCCGCTGCGCTTGGGCGCGAGCCGTGACGACGGCGCTCTCGTGCGGTACGGAGGGCCATGCGCTACGTCGATGTCCACACCCACCTCACGCACGCCCGGTTCGCCGGGGACGCCGACGCCGCCGCGCGCCGGGCCGCCGACGCGGGCGTGGAGCGAGTCCTGGTCAACGGCCTCAATCCCGCGTCCAACCGGGCCGTCTTGGAGCTGTGCGCCAGGCATGAACACCTCCGACCGACCTTGGGCCTCTACCCCGTGGACGCTTGCGCCGCGCGCATCGACCACCAGCAGTGGGAGCACGACTGGCCACCGCCGGAGCCCTTCGACGTGGACGCGGCCATCGACCAGATCGCTCAGATCGCTGAGAGCGCCGAGGCCAGCGCCCACGGCGGGGTCCTCGCGTTGGGCGAGGTGGGGCTCGACTTCCACTGGGTCTCCACCCCGGCCGCCATCGAGGAGCAAGAGCGGGTCCTTCGCCGCCTGTGCCGCGTGGCGCTGGACCTGGACCTGCCCCTCATCTGTCACACCCGCAAGGCCGAGGCGCGCACGCTGGAGATCCTCTTGGAGGAGGGCGTGCGTCGCGCCGACTTTCACTGCTTCGGCGGGCGACTCAAGGTGGCCAAGCGCGTGGCCGAGGCGGGCTACTACCTGTCGATCCCCCCGGTCGTGGTGCGAGCCGAGTCGTTTCAGCGTATGGCCGCCGTTCTGCCCCTGGACCGGCTCCTCACCGAGACGGACGCCCCGTACATGAGCCCCACCCGCGGAACACGCAATGAGCCCGCGAACGTCCCCTTGGCCGTGGAGGCCATGGCCCTCGCGCGAGGGATCTCCGAGGAGGCCATGGCGCAGGCCATCTGGGACAACTACCGTCGGCTCTTCGAGCCCGACGGGGCGCGCTGACCCCACGGGGTCTCAGCGCGGCGTGCGGCGGACGACGATGATGGACAGGCGGCCCGCGTCTGCCTCGCGGCACGTGGAGACCTGCGTGGTCGCCAGCCACGCGTCGAGCACGATCACGCGGAAGGTGGCCTCGGCGAGGTCGGGGGCGTTGCCCGCGTCCCGCACCCCTCCCAGGGCGATCTTCACGTCGAGGTAGCCACCGACCGGGATGAGCCGCCAGGCCCCCGCCCCCAAGCGCATGGCCAAGGAGCGATGCTCCCTGGTCACGAGGCAGAGGTCGTCTCCGCGCGACACCTCGGTGTAGTCGATGCGGTCGGAGACGCGCAGCCGAAGTGTCGTGTGAGAGGAGCTTCGGGACGCGCGGAGCTCCCGCGGTCCGGGGCCCGCGGCTCGGTCGGCCGAGGGGGCCCCATCGCCGTCCGCCACCGCGCCTTCGAGGAAAGCTGCCAGGAGCGCACCTCTCGCGTCCCGCAGGACGAGGGCATGGCCACGGAGCCCACGCGATCGCAGCCCGGGGCCCGAGAGGCCCAACAGCGCTTCGGCGTCGTGGCCCCCGTCGCCTCCGAGCGGCGCGTCCCACAGCGTGACCCGGCTGGGCGCGTCCACGGGCACGGGCGAGCCCCAGGTGGCCGTGTAGCGCACGCGCACGGCGCGGGCCGAACCCTGCCCGGCCTCGTCCCCCGGGCTCAGGCGTGCCGCGAGCTCGTACCGCCCGGGACCCACGGCCACATGGCGGTCAACGACCCCGACCCAGGGCGTGTGGGGGAGCCCTCCCGCCGGGTACACGTCCAGCGCGGGCGAGGGGATCGGGCGCGGAGCCCAGGTGCGGGGTCCCGCGGTGACCGCGTGCGGGCCACCAACCCTCGTGGCCGTCGCTGGCGACGCCAGGTGAAAGCGCGAATGGGCACAACCCAGCCCCAGCGCACAGGCCAAGCTGGCCGTGCCCAGGACGCCCGGCAGCGTGCGCCAAAGGGCACGCTGGGCGCGCGCGAGCGGAGGTGGCGGGGTGGTCGTCGCCGCCCACCATCCAAGGGCCGGAGGCCACCGACCCCAAAGGCCTGCGCGGCCGTTCACTCGTGGCGGGCTCACGTCTGGCTCGCCCCCAGCGCCGCGGTCTGCGACGGGCGGGGGCTGGAGCACAGCGCTACCCGCGCTTGAGGAACGGCGTGGGGTCGATGCCGTGCTTGCGGCAATAGGGCAGGAAGCCCAGCTTGTTGATGGACCGGATGGCCCGCGTGGACAGGCGCATGCGGATGGAGCGCCCCTCCTCGGGGATCCAGATCCGCTTGGTCTGCAGGTTGGGCTGCTGGACCTTCTTGGACTTGTTGTGGGCGTGCGAGACGTTGTTGCCGACGTTCCGCCTCTTGCCGGTGAGCTCACAGACGCGCATCTTTGGGACCTCTCGCTCGTCGATTCGGGCCGCGACAGGTAGCAGAGACCCCGCGGAGGTGTCAACGCTTTTGGCGTCACCCAGATCCGCCACCTACTCTGGGATTCGGCTTTGGATCCCGCG
>CAYZID010000134.1:0-15579 GCA_964478315.1 uncultured Myxococcales bacterium
CCCAAACGCGGCCTCCTGCGCCTCGGTCCGCAGAGCAGGTGGCGGATCTGGGGCGTCCCGGTCGGGTTGCAGCGTCCGCGGGACCTGGTAGGTTGGCTCCCACACGGAGGCTTCTGTTCGATGCTGGCTGTCTACCTGGCTGCGCTCATCGCTGGTGGGTTGTTCGTCGTGCTGTCGCTGACCGCGGGCGACGCCGACAGCGACGCGGACGCGGACGGGGATCTGGATGGCGGCTCCCTGCACATGGACGTGGACGTGGACGGCGACCTCGGAGAGCTCCACGCCGACCTGGGCGCCGAGGTAGACGGTGGGCTGGAGCTGGACGGGGACGCTGGGGACGCGGACGGGGGCCTGGGGGCCGATCATCACCCGAGCGTGGCGGACGCCGCCCACGGCGCGGACCGCGGCGGCGCCTCTCGGGGCAAGAGGCGGCGGTGGCTGCCCTTCCTGTCGTTTCGGTTCTGGACGTTCGGGGCCGCCTTCTTCGGCCTCACGGGGACCGTGCTCACCCTGGGCGGTCTCGCCGGGGAGCCCGCCGCGGCGGTCCTCTCCGCCGGGATGGGCGGCGCCATCGGGACCCTCTCGGCCTGGCTCGTGCGCGCTCTGCGGAGGCCCGTGAGCGGGGCGCTCGCGGTGAGCGACTATCAGGGCCTGGTGGGCGAGCTGCTCTTGCCCTTGGCGCCGGGGCGCACGTCCAAGGTGCGGGTCGAGGTGCGGGGGCGCCAGCGGGAGCTGCTGTGTGTCTCCGCGGAGAGCCGCACCTTGCCCAAGGGGGCCCCGGTCGTCGTCTTGGAGGTCGACTCGGGCGGGCGCGCGCACGTGGCGCCCGAGGGCGAGCTGTATCTGCTGGACGGTTCCAGCTAGTGGCCCCGGCGGGGGCGAAGGAGGGAGGGTGAACGAGCTACAGGAGGCCTTGGTCACGGCCGCCCTTTGGAGCGGCACGATCCTGCTGGTGCTCTTCGGCATCATCGGGTTCGTCAAGTCGTTCCTGGTCATCGGCAAACCCAACGAGTTGCTCATCTTCTCGGGGCGCAAGTACGCCCTGGAAGACGGCTCCACCGTGGGCTGGCGGATCGTCGCCGGGGGGCGTTCCATCCGGTTGCCCATCATCGAGCGCGTGGACCGCATGGACCTCACGGTCATGCCCATCGACATCAAGATCCGAGGCGCTTACGCCAAGGGCAACATCCCGGTGAACGTGGACGCCGTGGCCATCGCGAAGATCACGCTCACGCCGCCCTTCGTCCACCATGCCATAGAGCGCTTCTTGGGCACCTCCCAGGCGGAGATCCGGCAGGTCGCCAAGGAGACCCTGGAGGGCACCCTTCGCGGCGTGCTCGCCCAGCTCACCCCCGAGGAGATCAACCACGACCGTCAGAAGCTCTCGGAGACCCTGCGCACCGAGGTCGCCGACGACCTGGGGAAGCTGGGGCTGGAGGTGGACACCTTCAAGATCCAGCACGTCGCGGACGAGGTGAACTACCTCGACAGCATCTCGCGCGTGCGCATCGCCGAGGTGCTGCGCGACGCCGAGATCGCCGAGAGCGACGCCCACCGGGATGCCGAGCAGGCCATCGCCGCCGCGGAATCCCGCGGCTCCGTGGCCAAGCAGAAGGCTGCCGCCGTCATCGCCGAGCGCGAGAACGACCTCGCCCGCGTCAAGGCCGAGCTGGGGGCCCAGATCCGCGGGGAGGAGGAGCGCACCGTGGCCGCCGCCCGGGAGGCCCGCGCCACGGCCGAGCAGCAGCTTCAGGCCGTGCGTCGGAGCTTGGAGCAGCTCCGTCTGGAGGCCGAGAGCGTCATCCCGGCTCAGCGCGAGGCCGAGGCCAGCGCGCTGCGCGCCGCGGGCGAGGCCGCCATCAAGGCGGAGACGGGGCGGGCCCAGGCGGCCGCCCTGGCCGCGCTCTATGAGGCGTGGGGCGTGGCCGGTGGGCGGGCCAACGAGATCTTCGTCGTCCAGCAGATCGACGAGATCTTGAGCGACGTGGCCCAGGTGACCCAGAAGCTCGCCGTGGACCGCGTGAACGTCATCGACAACGGCGACGGGACCGCGCTCGCCGCCTACGTGGGCGCCTACCCCGGCATCGTCGCGGAGATCCTGCGGCGCATCAAGGACACGGTGGGCGTGGACATCGCCGCCATTCTGGCCTCGGGGGCGCGTGAGGCGACCGAGGTCCCAGACGGCTCGACCCCCAACCCCCAGGGAGGTGCGTGATGGACGTCGCCCTGACCCTCCTCATCATCGGCCTCGTGGGCGTGGTGGCCGTGTTCCTGGCCATCAAGCACCTCATCATCATCTGCCAGCCCAGCGAGGTGGTCATCTTCAGCGGACCCCTGCCTCGCCCTGACCAGCGCGTGGGCTACCGCCACATTCGCGGGGGGCGCGGCGTACGCATCCCCCTGCTGGAGAAGGTCGACCGCATCGATCTCACGACCATGAGCGTGGACGTGTCGGTGCGCGGCGCCTACACGCGCGACGGCGTCCCCATCAACGTGCAGGGCGTGGCCAACATCAAGATCGACGGAGATCCGCCCGGGCTCACCAACGCCGTGGAGCGCCTGCTGGGCAAGTCCCGTGCGGAGATCGCCCGCATCGCGCGGGAGACCCTGGAGGGGAACCTCCGCGGCGTGCTGGCGAGGCTCACGCCCGAGGAGGTCAACGAGGACAAGGAGGCGTTCGCGGCCGAGCTCATCGAGGAGGCCGAGGTGGACCTGGGGCGCCTGGGGCTCGTGCTGGACACCTTGAAGATTCAGACCGTGGCCGACGAGGTGGGCTACCTGGACTCCATTGGCCGGAAGAAGGGCGCGGAGCTCATCCGGCGGGCCCGCATCGCCGAGGCCGAGCGCAAGAGCGAGGCGACCATCCAGGAGGCCGCCAACCTCATGAAGACGCGGATCTCCCAGGTGGAGGCCGAGATGAACGTCGCCCGGGCCGAGGCCCAGCAGCGCATCACCAAGGCCAAGACCCTGCGCCCGGCGCGCGTCGCCCAGGAGCGGAGCGAGATCGAGGCCCAGATCGCCCGAGCCGAGGCGGAGCTCAACGTCCAGCGGGCGCGCATCGAGCAGGTCAAGCTCCAGCTCGACGCCGACGTGGTCGCTCCGGCGCGCGCCTTCAAGGAGCAGCGGGAGGCCGCCGCCCGCGCCGCCGTGGCGCCCATCGAGGAGAACGGGCGCGCCACAGCCCAGGGGCTGCGGACCTTGGCCGAGCAGTGGCTTCGCGCGGGCGACGAGGCTCGGGAGATCTTCCTGTTGGAGAAGCTCCGCACCCTCGTGAGCATCATGGTGGGCACGGTGGACCAGGTCTACATCGACCAGGTCACCTTCGTGGGCGGTGGTGCCGCCGACGGTGCAGGGCGCTCCTTGGCGGGTCAGGCGGCGAGCTTCGTGGAGCAGCTCCGGAGCGGCGCCGACATCGACCTCACCCAGCTCGCCCAGCGCGTGGGCGTGGGCGTCCGCGCCACGACTCCGCCGGTGTCCGCGCGGCGCCCCCCCCAGCCGCCTGCGAAGCCCAAGCGCCCCGCTCAGGGGCCGGCTCCTCGTACCCCGCGGCCCAAGCCCAAGGGCTGAGCGGTCCCCCGGGCCTCACCGCGCGACCCGTGGTGAGGCCCGCGTTCGTTTCGCGAAACGCGGGCGCAAAGCCGATTGACCTCCCGGGGCCTTCTTCCTATAAGCGGCCTCTCCCGCCACTCGTGGAGGCACCCATGCTCCGCCTTCGTGCCAGCTCGTCCGTCTTCGCCGCCCTGCTCGTCCTGGGCGGACTCGCCTCGCCGGCCTCCGCCGAGGGGCCGCGCGTCCGCCCCGGTTCGTTCGAGCTGGACGCGGGGCTCGGGGGCTACTTCTTCCTCCACAGTGAGCCGGGGCTCGACGACACGTTCGACTACAACCTGGGGCTCACGGCGAACTTCTCGTCGCTCTTTGGCCTCCAGCTCGCGCTTGGCGCGGCGCCGAGCGAGGTGAACACCACGAGCTTCTACCAGCTCCACCTGGATCTCGTGATACACCCCCTGGAGCATGACTGGTTCGTGCCCTTCGTAGGCGTGGGCCCCTCCTTCAGCTTCGCGGTGCCCAACGACGGCAGCGGCGACACCGACCCGGGCCTCAACGTGCTGGCCGGCTTCGACGTCTACCCCTTCGAGCGCGTGGGCTTCCGGGCCCAGGCTCGCTACATGACGCGCTTTGGCGCGGGCGCCCAGTCCATGACGGCGCATGACCTCCTGGCGTCCGTAGGGCTGGTGGTCCAGCTCGGCGGGAGTGAGGGGGAGGGGGAGATCCTCTTGGACACGGACGGCGACGGGATCCTGGACTCCGCCGACGCCTGCCCCACCGTGCCCGGTGCCGCCAGCGCAGGTGGCTGTCCTGACCGCGACGGCGACAGCATCGCCGACTCCACCGACGAGTGCCCCGACGAGGCTGGGCCCAAGAAGCTGGGCGGCTGCCCCGACCGCGACGGGGACGGGACGGCGGACCGCGCCGACCGCTGCCCGGACGTGAAGGGCCCGGCTGCCATGAAGGGCTGCCCGGACACCGACGGCGACAAGATCGTGGACGCCGACGACCGCTGCCCGCGCATCCCGGGCGAGGCCCAGTACCAGGGCTGCCCGCCGCCGCCGCCCGCCGAGGTGGTCAAGAAGTTCTCCGGCACCATCGAGGGCATCACCTTCGAGTACAACTCCGACGTCATCCGCCCCGAGTCCTACAAGGTCCTCTACGAGGCCGTGGAGGTGCTCAAGAAGTACAAGCAGCTCCGCATCCTCATCGAGGGCCACACCTCCTCCGAGGGCGAGCGTTCCGCCAACCTCGACCTGTCCCAGCGCCGCGCCGACTCCGTGAAGAGCTGGCTGGTGAGCAAGGGCATCGCTCCGACCCGGATCGAGACCCAGGGCTTCGGCCCCGACCGGCCCGTGGCCACGAACGACAACGAGGAAGGGCGCAAGAAGAACCGCCGCATCGAGTTCCGCATCTTGCGCAAGTAGCAGGCGAGTGAGCGTCGCCTGGGCCCAGCCGGGCCCAGGCCCCACGCCACGAGCGCGTTCACGCGAGCAGAGGCGCGTCCCGCCACGGAGCGGGGCGCGCCTCTCGTCTTGTCGGGGCTCGGGCGCGCGACGCACGGGGGCGGACAGCGCTACGCGGCCTCACCTTTGACTCTGTCGGGGCCCTCTCCTACAACCCACGGCTCAGCTCCCCACCCCGCACGCGAGCCCCGAGGCGGGCTCCCACACTCTCAAAGGAGGCGCCATGTCCACGCAGGAAGAGGTCCAGGTCTCGTACGACGTCGGCAACGACTTCTTCAAGCTCTGGCTTGACGAGAAGATGAACTACACCTGCGCCCTGTTCGATGGGACCGATGACCTCGAGGAGGCGCAGCTCAAGAAGCTGGAGCGGTTGAGCCGTTTCGCGAACATCGGCCCCGAGACCGAGAGCGTCCTGGACATCGGCTGTGGCTGGGGCGCGAACCTCGAATACCAGGCGACGGTCAACGGCGTGAAGGACTGCCACGGCATCACGCTGTCGCAGGCCCAGCGCGACTACGCGGTGGAGCGCGACATCCCCAACACGACGGTCACCCTCACCGACTACCGCGACTACGAGCCGCCCCGGAAGTTCGACGCCATCATGTCCATCTGCATGATCGAGCACGTCGCCACCCCGGAGGAGACTCGCGCGGGCAAGCACATCGGGCTGTACCGCGACTACTTCCGCCGCGCCTGGGAGTGGTCCAAGCCCGGCGCCTACTTCGGCCTCCAGACCATCACGCGCAACCGCGTGCCGCGGTCCAAGAAGGACCTCGACGACCTGCGCCACACGACCTACATCATCTTCCCCGGCGGAATCACCCCACGCGTCGAGGACATCGTCGTCGCCTCCCAGCCCTACTGGGAGATCATGGACGTGCGCTCCATGCGCCAGGACTACAAGCGCACCATCGAGCACTGGCGCACGCGCCTCCGGGACCATGAGCCCGTCATCCGTGAGGGCTGGGGCGACGTCGTCTTCGAAGACTACGACCGCTACCTCACGACCTGTGTGCGCGCCTTCGACCAGGACTGGCACTCGCTCCACCAGTGGTCCCTCCGGCGCAACGACAACGCCGCCTGACCCGCTCCCAGGTCCTCCCGGTCGGCGCGTGGCGCGTCGGCGCACCCCCCTCGTCTCGGGGCCCCTCGCGGGTGCCGAGGCGGGGGGGGCTCGTTGGGGGCCTCGGACCCACCCGGGTGCCCCTCCGCGCCCAGCGGTGACAAAAAACGGCACCATGCCGCGTTCTCTTTTGTGAACAGGTGGTTCTGCTCTCTCTCGCGGCGGCGCAGGGGGGCCGAGGCGGTCACCGCCGGCGCTCATGCGTCCATGCCTCGATCGCTCGTTGGGGATTGTTACAGGGTTACCGTTCTGGATCGGTTCCTGCAACTGACCTCCGCCGTCAGGGGGACGGCGCGGGTGCGCTGGTGACCCCTCAATGTTTCGCACTGGGACACGCACCCCGAAGGGAGAAATCGACATGCTCATCCGCCTCCGCAACGACAAGGGCTTTACCCTCATCGAGCTCATGATCGTGGTGGCCATCCTGGCCATCCTGTCCGTGGTCGCCGTACCGGCCTTCATCAAGTACATGCGTCGCGCGAAGACGACCGAGGCCATCGACCAGCTCGACAAGGTCTACAAGGGCGCGGCCGTCTACTACTCCACGCCCAAGATCGACAACCTGGGCGTCAAGGTGGACTGCCAGTTCCCGGCCAACCAGGGCGTGACCCCCATCCAGGGCACGTGCTGCTCCGGCGCGGGTCCGGACACCGACAACGACGACCGCTGTGACGCCGATCCGACCGTCTGGTCCACGCCCGTGTGGTCGGCGCTCTCATTCCAGATCAACGATCAGCACTACTTCGTCTACGACTTCGCCTCGGCCGGTACGTTGGCCGCCGCGGCCTTCACCGCCGGCGCCTACGGCGACCTGGACTGCGACACGGTCACCTCCACCTTCCAGCGCATGGGCTTCGGCGACCCCACGGCCCGCCCGTCCGAGTGCTCGCTCACCGGCGCTGCCGCCCCCTATGTGGAGAACGAGACCGAGTAGTCGGTTCCCCACCAGTCAAGGTCTGAGGCGCGAAGGCGTCCCCTCCGGGGGACGCCTTCTGCGCTTGTGCCTCCCTTGGGGGCAGCGGGCCGCGGCCTCACGGTCGGTGCCACGGGGCACACGAATTGGGTTGACCCCGTCGGGGGCGCGGACCTAGAAGCGTGATGCAGACCCCGGAGCGAGCGTGGTGCGCTGGTGATGTTCGGGGTTTCGGGGGCCCTCCGACTCTCCGCGCCGCGGCGTGGACGGGAGCGCCCCGAGGGGGCAGCCAGAACACTCAGCCTACCGCGCTAGCACGTGGGGACGGAGATCGGGCAGTGAAGGTCAAGAAGAACGCGCGGATCGTGTTGCACTATCGGATTCGTACCGAGGACGGCGAGGAGGTGGACCGCACCCCCGAGGGCCAGCCGCTGACGTTCGTGTGCGGGCGCCAGGAGGTCGTGCCGGGGTTCGAGCGCGAGCTCATGGGGTTGGAGCCCGGCGAGACCAAGACCTTCTGGGTGGAGCCGGAGGACGCCTACGGGGCTCGCGACGAGAGCCGTGTGATGGAGCTGCCCCGCGCGGGGTTCCCGGCGGACGCGAACCTGGAGCTGGGCGCGCGGTTCAGCTATCGGTCCCCGCGCGGCGCGGAGATGTACACGATCCGGGAGGTCCGCGACGACACCATCGTCGTGGATTCCAACCACCCGCTCGCGGGCGTGCGCTTGGTCTATGACGTGGAGGTCCTCTCCGTGGAAGAGGACACGATCGACACCAAGATCTGAGCCGCGGGCGGCCACCAAGCACCTTTTTCCGGCTTCGGCCGTCCGCCTTCGGTGTGCAGCGACGGCCCGCTACAGGGCCAAGGCGTCGCGGATCTCTCCCCAGTCCAGGCCGGGACCCGGGTCCTGCGCGTCCGGGCTGAGGTGCAGGGCGCCCGCGATCCCCCGCACCGCGCCACGCGCGGCGGCGGGGAGCGCCGCCCGCGGGATCTCCCCACCCGCGTCCTCGGGGAGCCGCGCGGGGACGCCGGGGAGGGCCTCTCGCAGCGCCCCCAGGAGGCGGCGAAGGCTCGCTCGCTGGGCCTGCGTGTAGCCCCAGCCTCGCGCGGCGTGGCCTTGGATGGTCGCGGACACGACCTCTCGCGTGAGGCCCGGGTGGGCCCCCCGGGTGCCGCTGGACGGGCGGGGCAAGGCGGGGCGGCTGGGATCTCCAGGGTTGACGAGGGCGATGACCACGGCCCTGGCGGTCACCCCGGGCAGGTCGCTCAGCTCCGGCTGGGTGGCCGCGCGCGCCAGGTCCAGGTGTTGGTAGATGGTCCCGTCCCAGTCGATGGAGAGGTGGACGCTGCGCCCCTGGGCGAGCATGTGCAAGAAGGCCGCCCGCGTGGTGAGCGCCGGGGCGTCTCGGAGCACCAGGAGGTCTACGCGCCGCACGGTGGGGACGGGGTCGTCCGTGGGGAGGGGCCCTCCGCCGGGGGCGCGTCGCGGCAGGATGGGCGCGGCGGCCGGGCTCGTGGGGCACAGGCCCAGCTCGTGGGCCAGGGCGGACTCGGCGGCGCGGTCCTCGAAGCGGTAGCGCACCCCGTGGATGTCCACCCCCGTCCAGATGGGCTGTCCGCCGATCCACAGGGGCCCTCCCTGGTGACCCGCCGGGCGCGGCGTGTTTGGCTCGCCCCGCTGGGCCGCCACGAGCCCCGCCTGGGCTTGGGGGTGGCCGGGGGCTCGCTCGAGGACGGCCTGGAAGGCCGCCCGGGCCTCCGCGGGGTGTCGCTCCCACAGGGCGCGATAGCCGCGCTTGAGGTCGCGCTCGACTTGGACCTCGTTGTCGGGCTCGCAGCGTGGGGCCTGGAGCGGCGGGGGGGCATCGTCTTCGCAGCCCCCGCTGGGCACCAACAGCGTGGCCGCCCACAGCGCGGTGAGCCAGGGCGCGGCGTGGTGGAGCCCGACGCGGGCGAGCCCCGTAGAGGTGGGCCCCGGGAGGGCGTCTGGGGACCATCGGTTCATGGCGGCGCGCCCACGTCCACCCCCATACCCAGGAGGTTCACGGGGTTCCCGTCCACGCGGGCCTCGTCGCGGAGCAGCCCCTCGTCGGTGAAGCCACGCGAGCGGTAGAGGTGGAGCGCGCGCACGTTGTCCTCGTAGACCTGCAACCCCATGCGGCGCAGCATTGGGCGCCCGCGCGCCCAGGTCAAGGCGACGTCCAGGAGGAGCCCGCCGACGCCGCGCCCCCAGTCCTCGCGGTCCACCCCCATGCCCAGCGAGCACGCGTGCATGGTCCGCGCCGTGCGCCCGCCTAGGAGCGTGGCGCTCCCGCAGATGCGCAGCTCCTCGGGGCGGTGGGGACGCACCGCGACGAAGTAGGCGCTGTTGGGGCTCCGGGCCATGTAGCGGAACAGCTCGCGCTGCTCACCGACCGTGGGGAGGGTGTCCTCCTCGCCCTGGAGCATGTACGGGGTCTCGCTGGTGATGCGCCGCATGTGCGCGAGGAAGGAGCGGGCGTCGGAGGCCGAGGCCTCCCGGACGACGAGGATCTCTCCGGCGCGGTCCGGGCCGCGCCAGGGGGCGCGCACGGGCGCGGGGCGGGGCTCCCGGCGGAGCGCCGTCACGGCCGGCCCCGGGGCGGAGCGGGTGTGGCGGTGAGGGTGAGGGGGGCCGGGGCGCCCGGTGGGCTCCGGTCCACGCGCACCCCGTGGGCGTCGCGATAGGCGCCGGCGATGAGCTGGAGCGACAGCGGGTCCTCCACGAGCTGCCGGAGCGCGCGCTTCACGGGGCGGGCGCCGAAGGCGGGGTCGTAGCCGGCGTCCGCGAGGACGTCGGTGGCCGCGTCGGTGACCTCCAAGGCGAGCCCTTGGGCCTCCAGGCGGCGGGCGAGCTGGCGCACGTGGAGGCGGACGATGGCGCGGATCTCCGGGCGGCCCAGGCGGTTGAAGATGGCGATCTCGTCGATGCGGTTGAGCAGCTCGGGCCGGAAGAACTCGAACAGGGCCTGGCGCGCCGTCTCCCGCATGGCCTCGGGGCTTTGGTCCTCGGCTTCGGCGATGGCCGTGGAGCCCAGGTTCGAGGTCATGATGACGAGCGCGTTGGTGAAGGAGACCGTGCGCCCCAGGGAGTCGGTGAGGCGCCCGTCGTCCAGCACTTGGAGGAGCACGTCGAAGACCTCACGGTGGGCCTTCTCCACCTCGTCGAGGAGGACCACGGAGAAGGGCCGCCTGCGCACAGCCTCGGTGAGCTGGCCGCCCTCCTCGAAGCCCACGTAGCCCGGGGGCGCCCCGATGAGCCGCGCCACGGCGTGCTTCTCCATGTACTCGGACATGTCCAGGCGGACCAGCGCCTGCTCGTCGTCGAAGAGGAACTCCGCGACGGCCTTGACGAGCTCAGTCTTCCCCACGCCCGTGGGGCCCAGGAACAGAAACGAGCCCAGGGGGCGGCGAGGGTCCTGGATGCCCGAGCGCGAGCGCCGGATGACGTTGGCGACCTGCCGGATGGCCTCGGACTGCCCGATGACGCGCTCGCCCAGGCGCTCCTCCAAGGCCAGGAGCTTGTCGGCCTCGCTCTCGGCGAGGCGGGTCACCGGGATGCCCGTCCAGGCGGCGACCACCTGAGCCACCTCCTCGGGCTCCACGGCCTCCCGGACCCAGCCACCGCCGCCGAGCTGGACGACGGCCAGCTCGCCCTCCAGGGCGGCGAGGCGCCGCCGCACCTCCGGGAGCTTCCCAAAGCGGATGGCCGCCGCGCCGTTGAGGTTGCCGCGCGCCGTCTCCCGCGCCTCCTCGCGCGCCAGGGTCTCGATCTCCTCGGAGGCCTGACGGATGCGGGTCATGACGTCCCGCTCGCGCTTCCAGCGGTCGAGCTTCTCCTCCAGCGCCCCTTGGAGGGCTTCCCGCTCGGCGCGCACGCGCTCGAGCGCCTCGCGGGTCCCGCGGGCGCCCTCTCGCTCCAGGGCGATCTGCTCCATCTCGAGCTGGGCGATGCGGCGACGGGCCTCGTCGAGCTCGGCGGGCAGGGCGTCGGTGTCCAGGCGCAGGCGGCTCGCGGCCTCGTCGATGAGGTCCAGGGCCTTGTCGGGGAGCTGCCGGTCGGCCACGTAGCGGTCGGCGAGCTGCACGGCGGCGGCGAGGGCGGCGTCGGTGATCTTCACGCCGTGGTGGAGCTCGTAGCGCTCCTTGACGCCGCGGAGGATCGACAGCGCCTCGGCCTTCGTGGGCTCCTCCACGAGCACGGTCTGGAACCGCCGCGCGAGCGCCGGATCCCGGTCGATGCTCTGGCGGTACTCGCGCACGGTCGTGGCCCCCAGACAGTGGAGCTCGCCGCGGGCCAGGGCCGGCTTGAGGAGGGCCGAGGCGTCCATCCCCCCCCCGCCGCTGCCTCCCGCGCCCACGATGGTGTGCAGCTCGTCGATGAACAGGAGGATCTGGCCGTCGCTCGCCATGACCTCACCCAGCACGGCCTTGAGGCGCCCCTCGAAGTCGCCTCGCAGCTTGGCACCCGCCACCATGCTCCCCAGGTCCAGCGCCAGGAGGCGTCGGCCCCGCAGGGAGTCAGGGACGTCTCCGGCGGCGATGCGCTGGGCGAGGCCTTCGAGGATGGCCGTCTTGCCCACGCCCGGCTCGCCGATGAGGACTGGGTTGTTCTTGCGTCGGCGGCCCAGGATCTCCATGACGCGGCGGATCTCGTCGTCCCGCCCGATGACCGGGTCCAGCCGCCCCTCGGCCGCGCGCCGCGTGAGGTCCACGGCGTAGCGCGCCAGGGCTCCGCCACCCGAGCCAGGCCCCGCGGCCTCTTGGCCTTGGGCCCCGCGGCCTCTCCCGCCCTCCGCGTGGGCGTCCCCGGCGTAGCCATCTCCCCCCTCGCCCCCCTCCATGCGCTCGGGGTTGTCCGTCCGCCGCGCGGCGTGGGTGACGCGCTCGGGGGTGACGCCGCTCGCCACCAGGGCCTTGCGGGCGCGCGTGTCCCCCACTCCCGCGAGGGCCGCCAGGAGGTGCGCCGTGCTGGTCCTAGGCGCGCCGCTCGCCCGGGCGTTGGCACGGGCCTGCTCGAAGACGCGGATGAGGGGGGGCGCGATGATGACGCGCTCCTGGCCGTCCACGCGTGGCATGGCCCGCAGCTCGTCGTCCAGCGCCTGGCGCAACGTGGCTGTCTGCGTCCCCAGGTAGCTGAAGACCCGCATGGCGTGGGAGCTGGTCTGGTCCAAGAGCTTCCGCAGCACCTGCTCGGCCACGAGCTGGGGGTGCCCGTCCCGGCGCGCCTCGGCGTTGGCCTGCTCCACCGTGCGGCGCGCCGCGGGCGTGAAGTCGTCGAACCGCATGCTCCCTCCTCGGGACGCCTCGCCGGTGGCCTCTCGGCTCCCGGGGGCCCCGACCGCCGTGCCCAGCGACCCCAACAAACCACGGGCCCCGCGTCGGGTAAAGGCCCTCCCGCGGCGCGTCGCGCGCGCCGTCCCCCGTCCGGCGCGCCGCGCCCCACGGGCAGCGCCTCGTTGCGCTGGCGCGAGCCCCGAGGACGGGGTAGGTTTCTGCCCATGAGCGACGCGACGACACACGGCGAGCAGGTGAGCGGCAAGGTCGAGGGGCGGCTGGGGGTGAAGCTCTACTTCGAGTGGCACCCAGCCCCGGACGCGCGCGGGGCGCTCACCCTCATCCACGGCTTCGGCGAGCACATCGGGCGCTACGGGCACGTCTTCGAGGCCCTCAACGAGGCGGGCGTCTCGGTCTTGGGGCTGGACGTGCGCGGCCACGGGCAGTCCGAGGGGCGTCGGGCCTTCCTCTACAACTTCGGCGAGTACATCGACGACGTGGACGTGGCGCTGCGCTTGACGCGCGAGCGGGCCGAGGGCCTCCCGCTGTTTCTCCTGGGCCACAGCCAGGGGGGCCTCGTCGTCGCCGCCTACGCGGTGGAGCGCTGCGAGGCGAGCTGCGAGCTGGCGGGCCTCGTCCTGTCGAGCCCTGGCGTGCGGTTCAAGGTCCAGGTGCCCGCCTGGAAGGACGCCCTGGGGCGGGCCATGTCCAAGGCGTGGCCCTCGCTGGCCATCCCCTCGGGGCTCGATCCCGCCTTCCTCTCTCACGATACGGCCATCGTCGAGGCCTACAAGGCCGACCCCCTGGTAGCCACGAAGGCCACGGCGCGCTGGTACACCGAGAGCCTCGACGCCCAGCAGCACGTCCTCCAGCGGGCCAGCCACATCCGGCTCCCCGTGCTGGTCCTCCAGGCCGGCGATGACCAGATCGTCGACCCGCTCGCCACCCGGAGCTTGTTCGAACGGCTGGGCTCGGAGGACAAGGAGTACAAGGAGTACCCGGGCTTCTACCACGAGATCTTCAACGAAACCGAGCGCGCGCGCGTCCTCGCGGATCTCGTGGCGTGGCTCAAGCCACGGCTCGCCGACGCCTGAGCCAGCCGGCCGCCACGAGGGCCAGGAAGCCCAGCAGGGTCAGCCGGGACCGCGGCGCCCCCTGACAGCCGCCCTCGTTGGGCTCGGCGCCGTCCGCCCCCGGGGCGTCCTCGGCGCTCGCGTCCCCCGCCGCGCCTCCGTCCGCGCCCCCGACCTCGGGCCGGTTCGCGTACGTGGCGCACAGCCCGTCCTCGTCGTCCCGGGCGAGCGTGCGCTTCTTGCAGTCGCCGGGGAAGGTCACGGCGTTCATCGTGGCGTCCGCCACGGGCGTGTGGTCGAGCCCCAGCACGTGCCCCAGCTCGTGGGTCATGGTCCCTTCCAGGTCGTAGCGGGTGGCGTCCGGTGAGCACTCGGCCCCCGGATCGAACTCCTTGCCCGCCACGTTGAACTCCACGTCGGCGTCGAGGATGACCCCGGTGTCGGTGTCGAAGTGGACGCTGGTGAGGGCGAGGAGCTTGGTGCTGTAGGGCCAGCCCTCGTGCACCCACACGATCATGTTGCGGCCGTCTCCGACGTCCTCCACCGCGTCGTCCACCAGCCCCACGGGGGCGAGCTCCACCGGGGCACATGGGACCCCGCTCCAGGCGCTCGCCGCGGCCTGGAGGCGCTGGAAGACGTCGTCCGCGTCCCAGGCGGCGGGGACGTCGCGCCCCATCTCCAGGGGCACGCGATCCTCCGCCCAGAAGGCGGGCGTGCCGTCGGGGGTCATGAGGGGCACGTAGGCGCGCGCCGGGCCGGCGGTGAGGAGGGCGATGAACCCCAGCCCCAGGGCGGCGGCTCCCCCGGCGCCTCGCGCCCGGCGCGCGAGCCGCAGTCCGAGCGCGAGCGCCAGGAGCCAGCCCCACAGCGGGGGGCCCTCCCCGTCGTGGGCGCCGGGCGCGGCCCCGCAGCCGTCGCGCTGGGGAGGCGACGGGCACCAGGGCGCGGCCAGGGCGTCCTCGTCCCCTGGCGCCACCGCCAGCTCCGGTGGGCAGCTCGTGCCGGGGGGCGCCAGGGACAGGGGGTGGCTGGCTTCGAGGCCCTGGATGTCGTCCGGGTGGAGCATGAGCCTCCTGGGGTCGCGGCCGGGGTCGGACGTAGGGTACATGACGGCGTCCTTTACGTCCGTGTGGTCGAGCCCCAGGACGTGCCCGGCCTCGTGCGTCACCACCTGCTGGAGATCGAAGGCGGCCGGCGATCCGTCGGTGGCGAAGTGGAAGTCCTCCCCGTTGAGCTCGATGTCGGCGTCGACGATGGCGCCGCTCCCGTCGTCGATGGTGACCGTCGTGAGGGCCACGACGCGGTCGGGGTGAGGCCAGGCCCCGGGGCCCTCGTCGAACAAGACGACGTTCTGGGGGCCCGGCCACGACGCGAGCCCCACGGCGCGGAAGCAGGTCGTGCCGCGCCCGGGGAGGTCGGGGTAGGTGGTGGGGACGGCGCTCCAGGTGTCGAAGGCGCGGGCGATGGCCTCGTAGGCTTCCCCCAGCGGCACGTCGCGCGAGCCGTCCGCCTGGAGCCACCAGGGCACGCAGGCGCTCGCCCAGCGGGCGGGGGCGCCGTCCACCGTCGTGAGCAGGGCGTAGGGGTGGGCCTGGGGGGCCCAGGCGAGGAGGGCGGCGGCGACCCAGAGGCCCGGGATGAGGACGGTTGGGCGGCCGGTCACGGGCGCCCCGCCAGCGTCGCGGCCAGGGCGGCGGGCAGGCGCGGTGGGCGCTGGCCCAGGCGTGGGAGGCGGCGCACGCCCAAGCGGTAGCCGATGGGCACGAAGCCGCCTTGCACGGCCTGGAGCAGGAGCAGGACGTCTTCGCCAGGGTGGAGCGTGGGGACCCCGGGGACGCGCGTGGTGAGGCCCCCTCGGGTGCCGCCGGGGAGCACCACCTCCACGAGGTCGCGCGTCTCGGGCGGGGGCGGCGCGAGGGCGTCCTTGTAGGTGTGCCAGATGACCACCGTGGCCCGCGTCTGGCTCGTCCACGGGCGACGCGGGACGGGCTCCACGCGGGTCCACAGGACGCGCCCCACGACGATGAGGTGGGCCTCGCTCGCGAGCGTGGTCACAGGCGCGGGGGCGACGGTCATGGCGCGGGCGAGGGGGAGGAGACCCGATGGGGTGAGGATGGCTGAGGCGGCCAGCCCCAGCGCGGCGAGGAGGGCGCGGGCGGCGG
>CAYZID010000135.1:0-15404 GCA_964478315.1 uncultured Myxococcales bacterium
CGCCGCCCGTGCGCGCACCTGCCGCAGGCGCTGCTCACGTGCGAAGCGGCGCCCCCCAGCGCGCGACGCGCCGAGCCGCGCAGGCCCCCGCGCCCCCGTCTCCCCCTCGCAGCCCACTGGACGAGCACCCCGGGCCCCCCAGCCACGCAGCCGCTACCACCGCCGCCGTGAACATCCCCATCCGCGTCGCCATCGCGCCCTCACTCGTCCGTGGACCGCCGGCGTGCGTCGACCGAGGCCCTCTGCCCCCAGTCAGCCGCCTGCCCGCCGCTCCTTCACCAGATGTCGTCCGAGACGACCGCTTATACCAGACGCGCACCCCCACCGTCTCACTCCGCACGGCGCTCTCGGGGGGCGACGCCGGATGGTGGGACGGTGCTACGGGTTGGTGCAACATCGTGGCGTGGGGTAGGGTTGGGGGCATGGACTCCTCGGCCTCCTCGCCCGCGTCGGACCTCGCCGCCCAGGTGCGCGCGCTGGAGCGCCTGGAGGACGGCGGCGTGTTCTTCGTGGACGCGCAGCAGAACATCGTGGCCTTTGGTCCCGAGATGGAGCGCATCACGGGGTTTCGGGCCGAGGAGGTCTTGGGGCGCCACTGCCTCACGGCGCTCCGGTGCGAAGCCTGCCTCCGGCGATGCGGGGTCTTCGAGGACGGCGAGGTGGGGCCCACGACCTTGACCCTGTATCGGAAAGACGGCCGCGCCATCCGCGTCGTGAAGCGCGGCGCCGCCGTCCCCGGCGAGGGCGGGGAACGACGCCTGGGCATCGAGCGCGTGCGCTTGGCTTCCGAGCCCGCGGCGGGCGACCGCGGGGCCGAGGGAGCCCCCACCGCGCTGTCGTTAGGGGCCGCCGAGGACGCCGGGATGCGCAACTTCGAGGCCCTGCTCCGCGCGCTGGGGCGCCTGTTCGTCGCGGTGGACCTCCATCTCCGCGTCGTGCGCTTCTCCAGCGCCTTGCCAGAGCTCGTGGGCGTCCCGGCCGTCGAGCTCCAAGGGAGCCCCGTCGCGGAGCTCCTGGGCGAGCAGCTCTTCGGGCCGGGCAGCTCGTTTCTGGAGCACGTCCTCGCCGGTGCGCGCCGCGAGGGCTGGCGCGCCTCCCTGCGGCGGCGAGGAGCCGAGCCGCTGCCCGTCTCGGTGTCCGCCGCCCCCGTGGGGCACACGCCCGGCGCCTCGCCGGGCACCGGGTGTCACCCGGCCGCCGCCGTCCTCATCGTGATCCGCCCCGATTCCCGCCCGGACGCCTTGACCGACCTGACCCGCGCGAACAGCGGCACCGAGGCCGGCGGGACCGTGCTGTTCGAGGGGATGCTCGCCCGCTCGCCCAAGATGCTGCACATCTTTCGCCTCATCGAGCAGCTCCGCGAGAGCGACGCCACCGTGCTCATCACCGGCGCCAGCGGGACCGGCAAGGAGCTCGTGGCCCGCGCCGTCCACGCCCGCTCCCACCGCGCCCACGGGCCCTTCGTCGCCGTGAACTGCGGCGCGCTGCCTTCCGACCTCCTGGAGAGCGAGCTCTTCGGACACGTCCGCGGCGCCTTCACCGGCGCCGTGCGCGACAAGCTCGGCCGCTTCGAGCTCGCCGAACACGGCACCCTGTTCCTCGACGAGATCGGCGACCTCCCCCTCGTCCTCCAAGTCAAGCTCCTCCGCGTCCTCCAAGAGCGCACGTTCGAGCGCGTGGGCGACAGCCGCACCCGAGCCGCCGACGTCCGCATCATCGCCGCCACCCACGTGGACCTCGCCGCCGCCGTGGCCGAGCGCCGCTTCCGCGACGACCTCTACTACCGCCTACGCGTCGTCCCCATCGAGCTCCCTCCCCTGCGCGAGCGCCGCGAAGACCTAGAGCCCCTCATCCTGTACCTGCTGGAGCGCATCGGCCAACGCCGCGGCCGCGCCCTGCGCCTCGCCCCCACCGCCATGCGCGCCATGCTGTCCTACGGCTGGCCCGGCAACGTCCGCGAGCTGGAGAACGCCCTCGAATACGCCACCGCCGTGTGTGAAGGGCAGACCATCCACGCCACCGACCTCCCCGACGAGCTCCGGCTCGCCTCCACCCCTCCCCACCGCCCCGCCGCGAACCCCGCGCGCCCCACCATCCAACACCCCGACACACCCCCACTCCCTCCCCCCACGCGCACCGCCGACCCAGACGAGGCCGCGCGCATCCGGGCCGCCCTGGAGGCCGAGCGCTACCACCGCCAGCGCGCCGCCGCCCGCCTGGGCATGAGCCGCTGGACCCTGTGGCGCAAGATGAAAGAGCACGGCATCGACTAGGAGGTTCCCATCCTGAAAAGCCTCCCGTCGCCGCGACGGCCGCTGCACGCACCATGCGCGTCCCCGCAACCACTTGAAGTAGCGCTGCTACTCCGGCGGGTTGCGTGAACGCACCTGGCACGCACATCGACTCGCCGTGGCTCGGTCCGCCTTTTCAGGATGGGAACTAGGAGGGTGTCGGAATCGTCTCCCGTCGCCTGGCTCATGTGGTTTCAGCCACTTCCGCTCATCGGTCACGTGCCACCATCACGCTCCCTCCTCGCGAAACCACCTGGAATCACGACGCGGCGCCTGGCTCGGTCCGCCCCTGTGAATCAAGCTTCTAGCGACCGCCTCCCGCCGCCCCCTCGCTACCCACATGTTGCACCATGATGTTGCAACGCACGGGTGCACCATGTTGCTTGGAGGCCCTGCTCTCGCTCGCAGGTCCGTGTGCAACTGCCTGGTTTTGCTTACCTCTCGTGGGTTGGATCGGGCTTTGAACTGGGTCTCGGCGCCCCGATGGCGGGGCGTGGCCCAGGAGGCGAGACGTGAAGAAGCTGCTGGTGCTCGGCGCTGGTACGGCCGGGACCATGATGGTGAACAAGCTGCGGAAGGTGCTGCCCGAGCGCGAGTGGGCGATCACCATCGTGGACGAGCACGAGACCCACTACTACCAGCCCGGTTTCCTGTTCATCCCCTTTGGCATCTACGGTCCTGGCGACGTGGTGAAGCCCCGCCGCGACTTCATCCCGCCCGGGGTCGAGCTCATCGTGTCCAAGATCGACGTCATCGAGCCCGACCACAAGCGCGTGAAGCTCGTGGGCGGCGTGGCGCTGGACTACGACCTGCTCATCATCGCCACGGGGACGACCCCTCGCCCCGAGGAGATCGAGGGGATGACGGGCGAGGGTTGGCGCGAGAGCGTCTTCGACTTCTATACCTACGAGGGTACGACCGCCCTGGCGCGCTTCCTCCGCCACTGGGAGGGCGGCAAGCTCGTGCTCAACGTGGCTGAGATGCCCATCAAGTGCCCGGTGGCGCCCCTCGAGTTCCTCATGCTCGCCGACTGGTTCTTCCACGAGCGGGGGATTCGCGACAAGGTCGAGATCGAGTACGTGACGCCCTTGGGCGGCGCCTTCACGAAGCCCCGGGCGTCCGCGGTCCTGGGAGACATCCTCAAGCGCAAGAACGTCCACGTGACGCCGGACTTCAACCTGGCGAGCGTGGACGGGGCGGCGAAGAAGATCGCCTCCTACGACGAGCGAACGGTCGACTACGACCTGCTCGTGACCATCCCCACGAACATGGGCTCGGACCTCATCGCGCGCTCGGGGATGGGCGACGAGCTGAACTTCGTTCCCACCGACAAGCACACGCTGCGCGCCAAGGCCCACGAGGACATCTTCGTCGTGGGCGACGCCACGGACGTGCCGGCCTCCAAGGCGGGCAGTGTGGCCCACTTCGAGGCGGACGTCCTCACCGAGAACATCGTCCGCGTCATCGACGGCCACGAACCCCTGCCCACGTTCGACGGCCACGCCAACTGCTTCATCGAGTCGGGCTTCGGCAAGGGCATCCTCATCGACTTCAACTACGACGTGGAGCCTCTCCCCGGGAAGTTCCCGCTCCCCGGCGTGGGCCCCTTCTCGCTGCTCCAGGAGAGCCGCATCAACCACTGGGGGAAGATGACCTTCCGGTGGGTCTACTGGAACCTGCTGCTGCGCGGAGCGGAAATGCCCTTCCAGTCGCAGATGGCCATGGCCGGCAAGCAGGTGTGACATGGTCGGCACCGACACCACCGTCACCCTCCCGCGCGCCGAGCTGGACGCGCTGCACGCGAAGCTGGACCGTATCTCCTCGGATCTCGCGGTGCTCGCCGACCGCCAGCGCCGCTGGGACGACCTCCGGGCCGACCTCGTGCCCATCGCCAACGAGGCCTATGACGCCCTCGTGACCGAGCTCGCCTCGCTGGACGGGCAGGTCACCCTGGAGGACCTCCTGGGCCTCGCCCTCAAGCTCGTGCGAAACGCTCGCACCCTCTCCGGCCTCTTCGATCAGCTCTCCAGCATGGCCCAGCTCGCCGAGGACCTGGGTCCGTTGAGCAAGGAGTTCCTCGCCGCCTCCACCGAGCGGCTCGATGCCCTGGAGCGACGGGGCTACTTCAGCTTCCTGAAGGAGGCCCTCCTCGTCGTGGATCGCATCGTCGAGGCCTTCTCGCCCGAGGACGTGCACGCCCTGGGCGACAACATCGTCTTCATCCTCCAGACGGTGCGGAACCTCACCCAACCGGACATGATGCGCCTGCTCAACCGCATCCCGCTGGCCGTGCGGAGCCAGGACGTCCAGGTCCCCAAGGGCCTCTTTGGGCTCCTGCGCATGATGCGCGACGAGGACGTGCGCCGCGGGTTGGGTGTGGCTATCGCCATGCTCCGAGAACTCCCGCGCGCCAACGAAGCTGCCGCCGCACAAGCTCCCGACAAGCCCGCGGCCCTGGAAGCACCCAGCCACCGCGCCGACGGCGGCGCCTGAACCACCACCAGAGTCTCTCAACCCCCCACCCCACCCCGGCGCCCCCGCCGGGCCAGGAACAAGGAAGCCGACCATGCCCCAAGCCACCTACGCCGGAAAGACCATCGACCTGGACGACGACGGCTACATGACCGACCCCTCGCAGTGGACGCGGGAGGTGGCCGAGGCCCTCGCCGCCGAGGAGGGGATCACGCTCACGGACGCCCACTGGAAGGTGCTCGAGTTCTGCCGCGCCGACGCGGGCGAGACCGGCGCCGCTCCAGGTCTGCGCCGCATCTCCAAGCGGTGCGAGGGCGTGTCCATGAAGGACCTCTACAAGCTCTTCCCCAAGGGCCCGGGCAAGCTCGCCGCGCGCCTCGCTGGCCTCAAGAAGCCCGTGGGCTGCGTCTGAGCCGCTCCCCTTCTCTCCTCCGCCCTCTGTCCCCCCCCCCGCACGCAGGAGCACCCGCATGTCCACCAACAATCAGGACCAACAAGACAAGCCCCGGAAGCTCGCCGTCATCTGCTCCAAGGGCAGCCTCGACATGGCCTACCCGGGCCTCATCCTCGCCAACGCCGCCCGCATGAGCGGCGTGGATGCCATGATCTTCTTCACCTTCTGGGGCATGGACATCGTCACCAAGAGCCGCGTGGACCACCTCAAGGTCAGCCCCGTGGGCAACCCCGCCATGCACATGCCCGACATGGTGGGCGGGCTCCCCGGGATGCAGCACATGGCGACGACCATGATGCGCAAGAAGATCGAGAAGCTCGACCTCCCCAGCATCCGCGAGCTCATCGAGATCGTCGACGCCGCGGGCGCCGAGCTCTACGGCTGCAAGATGGCCGCCGACATGATGGACCTCACCAAGGAGGACCTCCTGCCCGAGGTGCGCGACATCATCACGGCCATGGACTTCATCGAGAAGTCCGAGGGGGCTCAGATCCTCTTCATCTGAGGCCGGCGCCATTGTCCCACGCCGCCCGCCCGGTCGTTCGGCGGGCGGCGTGGCCCGCCTGGGCTTGGGGGCTCAGCGCAGCGTCGCGCCCGCGTCGTAGGCGTCCAGGAGCTTTCGGATCCGCTCGCGGAAGGCCGGGTAGTCCCCGGGTTCCACCCGGGCCGGTTCCACGCGCAGCGTGCGCGTCACGTGCAGCGCTCCCGTGGCTTCCTCCACCGCCACGCGCTGGGTGGCCCGCACGGCGTCCGACGCATCGCCCCCCACCTCGGCCGGAAGATCCCCCAGCGCGCTCTCCAGCTCGCGCCCCCTGGGCGGCGTCACCCACAGGTCCAACCGCTCGCTGTAGCCCGTGAGGCCCAGCGGCGTCTTGCGCCCCCCCAACCGCACCCACGCCGCCGGCGGCGCCACCCCGGCGAGCTGCACGCCGAGCACGTCCGGCGCCAAGCGCCGCGCCCGCCGCACCTCCCCGTCCGCGGCGAAGTATCCGGGCAGCTCCACCCGCAGCCGCCACCGCATGGGCCGCTCCGAGGCGTCCGCGTCCCAGACCTGGTGGCTCGTCACCTCCACCCCCGGCCACAGCGTGGCCGCCCACTGCTGCCACAGCATCTTCTGCTGCCCCTCCGTGGCCTTGAGGTACACCCGGCGCAACCCGCTCGCGTCGGGTCCGAACCCCGCGCCCTCCACCGTGCCCCAGGCCTTCCCGTCCTCGCCCACCCGCAGGCGCACCGTGAACCGCCACGTGGGCCCCGCCACGTCCACGGGCGCCTCGCCCGCCGCGGCTCCCGCCCCGTCGCTCACTGCCGCGAGCCGCGCCCCCAGCCAAGACGGCGGCCCGACGGGGAGGGCCCGAAAGGGGCTCGCCACCCCGTCGCCCACCCACGCCTCCCTCTCCCGGGCTGTCCTCGCGTCCTCCCCGGCCACCAGCACCGCCGCCGGGTCCATGCACCGCGCCCCATACAGGGCCGGCGGCAGCAGCCCCAGCGGCGTGTAGGGGCGCGTGGGGTCCGCGTACACCCACGCGAAGGGCCCCCGCCCCGCCGCCGCGGGCGCCTCCCCCGCGTCCCCCACCGGCAGCCTCAAGGCCACCAGGGAGTACCAGAAGCGGTTCGCGTTGGGCACGGGCCGCCCCGCGTCGTCCAGCGGCCCGTGTTGCCTCGGCGCGCACAGAAGCAGCCGCGCCCGCAGCCCCAGGGCCCGCGCCAGCGTCCACAGCACCACGGCGCGGTTGCCCTTCCCCAGCGCCAGGGCCATCTCCGCCGAGCTCTCGAAGGTGTTGAAGCGCTCCGTGGCGTCCAGCTCCGTCTTCACGTAGGAGAACACCCGCCACGCCAGCGCCCACGGGCCCGGCGCGCGCGTGCTCCCCCGCACCGCCCGCACGGGCCGCCGCAGCGCCTCCGCCTCGGCGCGCGCCCGCCACCCCACGCGCCCCAGGCGCGCCAGGCGCTCGGCGTAGCTCCGCGCGATGGCCTCCCACGCGGGGGCGTCCGGGCCCTCATCCAGGGTCGCTGGCGCCGGGCGCGGCGCTTCCGAGGCGCGCGTGAGGCCTCCCTCCGGTCGCACCGAGCCCTCCGTGGGTCTCCCCGCGGGCGTCGTCTCTGCTGGGCGCCCTGCCCGGGGCCACACGGCCACGTCCACGAAGGGGAAGAAGCCGCGGGCGCCCACACCCAGGGGCTCGCTCGGCACGGCGGGCAGGTCGTCCACCGCCCAGCGCGCCACGCGGCCCCCGTCGGGGCGGCGGGCCCACACGGGCTCGGGCGCCCCGTGGCGCCGGTACAGCTTCACCCGGAAGGGGGACGCCACGGACACGACGGCCTCCTTCCGCACCGTGGGGGCGCTCCAGTAGGCGAAGGTCAGGCCCGTGACGTAGCCGCCCTCCGCGGGCCGCACGGTGTCGCGCGTCTCCCAGGCGTACTCGATGACGTCGCCCGGCTCCAGGCCCGACAGCGACAGGTCGGGCTTGCCCGGCACGCGCTCGGGCCACAGGATGCGCCCGTCTCGCTTGATCGTCCGCACGACCAGCACGTCGGCGCCGTGGGGCACGGCGATGTCCCCCAGGCGGTCGGCGGCGGCCTTGGACTGGATGAGGCGCACGACGTGCGTGAGCGCGCGCACCTCGCCTCGGGCGTCCACGACGTGGGCCGTGCGGTCCAGCAGCGTCACGAAGGGGTAGCGCGCGTTGGCCTCGGCGCGCCGAGCGGCTTCGTCGGTGGCGGCGCGGTAGGCGCGCGCCAGCGCCGCCGCGTCGGCGAGCGGCAGCCCCAGGGCCTCCTCGCGGCCGGCGAGCCAGCCCTCCAGGCGCCCGAGGGCGCCCTCCTGGGGGCCGCCGGGTCGCGCCGCGTGGGCGACGGCCAGGGCCTTGGACACGGCGTCGTCCACGGGCGCCGGGGGCGTGGCCGGGTGTGCCTCCAACGCCAGCGCCACGCGCGTCTCCAGGGCCCAGGGGTCGGCCGGGCGGGCGGTGAGGAGCTCGTCCAGGACGCGCCGGGCGCCGGGGAGTTCTCCCGCGGCGCGGAAGGCCCCCACGGCATCGCGCGCCAGGGCCGTCTGCTCGGGCCGCGCCCGCCAGGCAGCCACCAGCAGGGCCGCGGCGTCGGCGGGGTGTCCGGCATCCCAGCGCAGGCGTGCGGCACGCGGGCGGCCGAAGCGCGGGAAGGCCGCCCGTAGGCGCTCCACCGCCGCCAGGGCCTCGGCCTGGTGGCGGAAGGCGCGCAGGACGTCCACGGCGGCCTGGAGGGGGCGCGGCCCGCGGCCGGGGAGGGCCACGAGGCGGCGCGCCACGTCCAGGGCCTCGGCCTCCCAGCCGCGTTGGCGGTAGAAGCTCGCCAGGCGGACGAGCGTGTCCGCGTGGTCCGGACGCACCTCCAGGGCCTTCTTCCACAGCGCCAGGGCCTCGTCGTGGCGGTCCTCCCCCTCGGCCACGGCGCCCAGGAGGGAGAGGGCGCGGACGTTCTGGGGCCACGCCCCGAGGGCCGCCTCCAGGGCCGCGCGGCGGGCCGCCGCCGTGGGAGCCGCGGGCAGCACGGGGTCGGCGGCGGCCAGGCGTTCGCGGTCCAGGGCCAGGCCGGGGTAGCCGGGGAGGGCCTCCTCCAGCGCGGCGAGGTGGCGCTGGGCGGCGTCCAGGGCGCGCGTGGGGCGGTAGAGGAGGGCCTCGGCCACGGCCAGAGCGCGCAGGGCGCGGTGGACCTGGCCCGGGCGCGGCGGGGAGGCGGGGGTGGCGGCGGGCGCGCCCAGGGCGGCCGTGAGGGGGGCGGGGGGCGGCGTGAACAGGGCGACGGCGGGCGCCGCGGTGGCGGTGGACCGAGCCGGCGCCGCGGCCAGGTCCAAGGGCGGGGCGCCCGGGGTGGGGTCGAGCGGCGTGAGGCGCACGCGGAAGAAGCCGCGACCCACGAGGTTGGCGGCCTTGACGGTGAGGCGCACGGGGCGCGGGGCGCCGTCCTGGCCCGGCGCGGGGAGGGCGAGCCCCACGCGCGTGAACCAGGGGCCGCCTTCCCGGGGGTCCAGGGCGGCGACCTGGACGCCGTCGGCGAAGACGCGCAGGGGCAGGTTGCTCTCCACGCGCAGGACGACGCGGGGGGACTGGCCGGCTGGCGAGGGGGCGGCGACCCAGGCCTCGGCGAAGCCCACGCCGCCGGCGCGGCCCACGTCGGGGAAGAAGACCTCGCCGTCGGACCAACGGTGGGTGGTGGGGGCGCGGGGGGCTGGGGCGAAGCCTGGACCCACGGGCTCCCGGGAGCGCAGGGGGCGCGTTTCGGGGCCCAGCGGGCGGTCCAGATCCAGCAGGGCGTCGTGGCCCCAGGGCGCGGAGGTGCGCCAGCGGGTGATGACCCCGGCGGCGCGCAGGGCGGCGGCGGCCTGGGCGTCGGTGCCCGTGAGGGCGGCGGCGCGATAGCGCTGGTAGGTGGCGGCGGCGCGCAGGGGTTCGGCGGCGGGGCCCGGGCGGGCGGCGGCGCGGCGGAGGGCGTCCAGGACGGCGGGCGGGGCGGCCTGGGGGCCGCGAGCGTGGCCCCAGAGGCTGGACGCGGCCTGGACGGCGAGCGTGGCGGCGGCGACGTCGCGCGCGCGGGCGCCCAGGGTGACGGCGCGGGCGAGGAGGTCGGGGCGGTCCAGGGCGCGGCCCAGGTGGGCGTAGAGGAGGGCGGCGTCGCCCACGGCGTCGGACGCTGTGGGCGTGGGGGCTTCGAGCGCGGCGCGGGCGCGGTCGAGGAGGCGGGTGGCGGCGGCGTGGTCGCCGTCTACGAGGACGGCGAGGGCGGCGGCGCGGACCAGGGACGCGGGGGGCGCTTGGGGGGCCTGGGCGCTCTGGGTGGCGCGGTCGGCGGCGGCACGCCAGGTGAGGGGCGGGCCGCAGGCCGCGAGGAAGAGGGCGAGGGCTGCGGCGGCCAGCGGGGTGGCGCGCCTGGCCGTGGGTGGGGGCATCGGGTGGGGCTTCAAAGGCGGATCTCGTGGGCCATGCGGTCCCGCGGCGAGCGGAAGTACCACTGGGGGGAGTAGAGGCGGAAGTTGGAGACCTTGGCCGTGTAGACGCAGGCGTAGTCCTCCACCTGCTCGCCGAAGGCGCTGTGCTCGGCGCGGTCGCGGAAGATCATGCCCCAGCGGGGGTTGAAGGCCTGGGCCAGGCGGTCTTCCAGGGTGCGGAGCTCGTGCGTGAGCTCCCGGGCGCGGTCGCGGAGGGCGCGGTCCTCCTCGTGGCGGACGCGCAGGGCGGCGCGCTCCAGGTTGAGCTGGAAGCGCTCCTCGTCGAGCTGGTTCACGCGCTCCACCTCGTCGGCGTGGGCCTGGAGCTGGGCGAGCTCGTCCTCCATCTCCTGGATGACGAGGGCCGTGCGCCAGGAGGCGCGGCGCTTGGAGCGCAGGATGTCGCCGTAGATGTGGTCGCCCACGTAGAGGACGTCGTCGCCCACCATCCCGGTGAGGCGTCCGAGCTCCTCGACGTTGCCGCCCGTGTAGATGCGCCCCCGGCGGAGCTCCGTGGCGGGCTCGGCGTGGGGCTGGTTGGCCTCGTCGACCTCGAAGAAGGGGGCCTGGGAGTCGAAGAAGACGGGCTTGCGGGCGGAGGTGATGACGTATTGGAAGTAGTCCTGCCAGTGGGGGTAGTCGTCGTGGGCGCCGTCCAGGAGGTAGGACATGACGGCGCGGGTGTAGGACGGCTCGCTGTTGGTGAGGAGGAAGAGCTTCTTGCCGGCGGAGCGGAAGCGGTGGAGGGTGTCGGCGAGCTCGGGGCAGGGCAGGACGTAGCGCCCGATGTCGGCGAGGATGTGGGCCTTGAGGCTGCCGTCGCGGTGGATGGAGTCCATGGAGGCGCGCAGGTCGTGCCACAGGCGCTCGTAGTCGGGGGCGCTCGTGCCGCTCGGCGCCTCGTGGGCCGGCGCTTGGGCCGCGCGGGCGTCGAGGAGGTCCACGAGCTGGGCGTAGAGGCTGATCTCGGGCAGGGAGAACAGCGTGTCCACCATGACGAAGTCGGGGTCGCTGGGGGCGACGCGGCGGTTCTTGTAGGTCGCCCGGCGGACCGCCTTGTCCAGGGGCTGCGTCCCGTGCCAGACGCGGCCCACGAAGCGGTGGGCGTCCATCTTGAAGATGTTGCCGTGGACGAGGTCCACGGTGAGGCCGCGGATGGCGAAGGTGGGGTCGTAGCGGAGGAGGAGGGCCTCGGGGGGGTAGCCGAAGCGCTCCACGAGGCGGGCGAGGCCCAGGCGGGCCTGGAGCTCCTCCATCTCCTGGCCGTAGAGGGCCAGCGTGTAGTCCATGTCGAAGCCCACGAAGCCGATCTTGTCGAGCCGCAGGTTGCGGTTGCAGAAGATCCGGCGGGCGTAAGGGACGGTCTGTTCCACGAGCGCGCTCATGGGCAGGAGCCCTATCACCGCCCCCCCGCCCGCGCAAACACGCCGCCTCGTGGGCGGGGGCGGGGGCCCCCGATGCGGAAGCGGAAGCGGAGGCGGAGGCGGGAGCTGCAGCGGAGGCGGTCGCTGCAGCGGAGGCGGTCGCGGTCGCGGTCGCGGTCGCGGTCCCGGGCGCGTCGGGAGGACGTCGGCCCTGGCGTCAGCGCTTGCGGGCCAACAGGAGGCCGTCGCGGACGGTCAGCATCACGCGCTCCACGCGCGCGTCGGCCGCCACGTGGGCGTTGAAGCTCCACAGCGCACGGGTGTCTTCGTCCGCGTCTGCGGCCGCCCGGGCGCCACCTTGGTCCAGCTCCACGACTCGCCCGCTCCACAAGACGTTATCGGCCACCAAGAGGCCCCCCGCGCGCACCTTGGGCACCAGCGCCTCCCAGTAGTCCACGTAGGATGGCTTGTCTGCGTCGATGAACACCAGGTCCAGGGGCCCCTCGATCGCCTCCAAGGATGACAGCGCCGGCCCTTCGTGCACGTGTATGCGCTGGCCCCAAGGCGCCTCCGCGAAGTACCGCCGCGCCACGCTCAGGGCGACGGGATCCCTGTCGCACGTGTGGAGCTCTCCCCCCTCGGCCAACCCCTCCGCGATGCACAGCCCCGAGTACCCCGTGAAGGTCCCCACCTCCACCGCCCGGCGCGCCCCCATGAGCTGCGCCAGCAGCCGCAGGAACGCACCCTCCAATGGCCCCACTTGCATCTGCGGTAACTTCATCGACCCGTATGTCTCGTCGCGCAGCCGCTCATACAGGTCGCTGGGTGGCGACGTGTTCGCCACCGCGTATCGCTCCACCGCCTCCGACACCAGCGTCAACATCCCGCCCTCCCGTGGTTCGTTCTGTCTCGCGCGCCCTTGGCCGGTCCGAGGGTTCGTCAGGCCACGCGGTGGTTCCCGGTCGGGGCGCGCTCGCGGCCCAACACGAGCCCCACCAGGAGGGCCCCCAGCCAGACCAGCAGCGCGTACTGGAAGGCGTCTCCGAGCTGCCCGTAGACCGTCGGCGCGCCGTCCATGAGGGGCACGTCCTCCAGCAGCGTCTCCGAGTCCTCCAGCGACGTGCGCGCGACGATCTCCCCCGTGGGCTCCACCACCACGCTCACCCCCGTGTTGGTCGACCGGATGAGGGCCTTGCGGTTCTCCACCGCCCGCATGGTCGCCAGGGCCATGTGCAGATAGGGCTCGGCCGTCTTGCCGAACCAGGCGTCGTTCGTCACGTTCAAGATCAGGTTGGGCTCCTGCGCTGCCAGCCGGCGCGTGAACTTGGGCAGGATGTCCTCGTAGCAGATCATCACCCCCAGCCGCGTCGCGTTCCCGCCGGGACGCGGCCACTCGAAGACCTTGACGTCCCGGCCCGCCTCGAACCGCCCGGCGTTGCGGATCCACTCGTAGAACACGGGGAACCGCTCCCCCAGCGGGATATACTCCCCGAACACCAGCAGGTAGACCTTGTCGTAGGTCCCCACCACGGCCCCGCGCCGGTCCAGCATGACCGCCGTGTTGTACTGGAGCAGCGGGTGGGTGGCGTCGCGCTTGGGGTTCAGCGCCCAGGTCACCGCCCCGAAGAGCACGGGCGCGTCGAAGCCCCGCTGGGCCGCCGTGCGGTCCCGGTCGGGCAGGGCGAGCTCTGGCGCCGGGTTCTTCCAGTAGCTCGCCTCATTCGGCGGCAGTGGCGCGGGGCTCTGGTAGACGTAGCGCGTGTCCCGGGGCAGGGCGAAGGTCCGCGTGTAGGGCGAGCGCGCCAGGCCCCCCAGCGGCTCGATGCCCGCGGTCTCCACCCGCCGCCACGTCACGGGCGTGTCCGGCGCCAGCCCGGGGCCTCCGGGCCGCGTGGTCGGCGTCTCGCGGCGCCACACTGCCCCGCCGCGCGTGCTCACCAGCGCTTGTCCCCTCGCGTCCACGGTCACGGCCACCAGGTCCTCGGTCGTGTCGATGGCCTCGGGTTGCCAGCGCGCCGCCCGCCCTGGGCCCGGCGGTACCCGCCGCACGATGGTCCCGCCGTCCCCCACGGCCAGCACCAGCCCGTCCCCGCGCCCGTCGTCGCCCCCCGGCGCCACCCCCGTCACCGCGCGCAGGGACCGCTCGGTGTGGGAGTCCTCGGGAGTGAAGCCGCGCCCGTCCGCGTGGAGGATGGTCCCCCCGGCGCCCACGATCCACAGGTCCGCCCCGCGCTCGGCCGTCCAGGCGGCGTACAGGTTCTCGGACGTGGGTGCCCGCAGCACGGTGGCCTCGCCCCCGCCGATGGACACGATGGTCCCCGCGTCCCCCACCGCCACGCCCTCGCTGGCCGTGACCATGGCGAGCCCGTGCAGATCCCGCGTCGTCCCGCTGGACACGCGGTCCAGGCGCACGTCCGGCGCCCCGTGGCCGTTCCCCAGGACCCCGCGCAGGAGCGTCCCCCGCGCCCCCGCCGCCCAGATGGACACGGCCCCACCGTCCGAGCGCGGCGTCCCGTCCGCCGTCACCGCCGCCACCGCGTGGAGGTCCTCCGACGTGGAGGTCGCCGCCGGCACGAAGCGCCGCCCATCCCCCACCACCGCGAGGCCCCCGTCGCCCACCGCCGCCACCGCGTCCTCGCGCGCCGCCGCCACCGCCCGCAGGCGCCGGTCGGGGTGCTCGTCGAGGACCACCCAGCGCATGGTGGGCGTGGCGGAGCCGGGCGGGGCGCCGTCGCGCCAGGCGACGATCTGGCCTCGCGCGCTCACCCCCAGGGCGAAGTCGTCCAGGCGCTTGACGTAGGCCGCCGACGTGGGCAGGTAGCTGGACTCGGGCCAGACGATGAGCTCGGCGCCCCGCGCCTGGAGGTCGGCCGAGAGGCGCTGGTGGCGCAGGAGGTGGGCCCGTCGGAGGGCGCGCGGGTCCACGTCCGGGTGGGCCTTGCGCTCGGTCTGCCAGATGCCCACGTCCGCCTCGACCACCCCCACCTTGAGCTTCTCGGCCTGGGCCATGGCGTCCTCCACCTGCCCCAGCCGCACGACCCCGTAGACCAGCACGCCGCCCACGACCGCCCCAGCCACGGCCAGGTGCCGCAGGGGCACCGGCTCGCGCCCCGCCAGCCCCCGCGCGAGGCGCCACAGCGCCGCGTTGAAGAGCACGAGCGTGAAGGTCACGCCGCCCACGCCCGTGACGTCGGCGATCTGCTCGGCGGCCAGGAAGCGGTACTGGCTGTTGCCCAGGAACCACGGGAAGATCATGGGGAACAGGAACTCCAACGCCGTGAAGATCATGGCGACGCGGAAGGCGCTCATGGGGCGGCCGCCCCGGGGGCGCAGGCGCGCCCAGGCCCAGCCGATGAGCCCGAAGACGAGGCCCTGGTAGGCGGCGTTGAGCCCGGCCACGGGCCAGGCGGCCCAGGGGGGCAGCTCGCCGAACTCCATGAGGAGCTGGGCGATCCAGTGGAACCCGCCGAAGTTCGTGACGAAGCCCACCCACCAGCCCAGCCAGAAGCCCCGGCGCCCGCTCACGCCCTCCTGGGCCCACAGCCAGGGGACCAGAGCCACCCAGGCCAGGGGCCAGAGGTTCGACGCCGGCACCGTGCGGAAGGGGAAGGACAGGAAGATGAGCGTCCCCGCGAGGGCCCCCCACCAGAGCTGGGCCACGGTCCCGCGCAGGCCGTAGGTGCCGGGCGCGCCGGCTTCCGTGGCCGGGGGGGCGTCGGCGCGCGGGTCGTCGGCCCGCGCCTCGTCCGACCCCGCGGCCGCCGGGCGGCCTCCTCCGGTGCGGCGCGCGCGCCTGCTCACGCCGTGGTGGGCGGGGGGACGAGGACGGGGAGGGCGCGGGGGGCCACCGTGAACGTCGCCGG
>CAYZID010000136.1:0-4376 GCA_964478315.1 uncultured Myxococcales bacterium
GGTGGGGGTGCGGGTGCGGGTGGGGGTGCGGGTGCGGCTGCGGCTGCGGGTGCGGGCGCGAATGCGGATGCGGATGCGGAAGCGGATGCGGATGAGGAAGCGGATGCGGATGAGGAAGCGAATGCGGATGAGGAAGCGGATGCGGATGCGGATGAGGAAGCGGATGCGGATGAGGAAGCGGATGAGGAAGCGGATGAGGAAGCGGATGCGGATGAGGAAGCGGATGCGGAAGCGGATGCGGATGCGGATGCGGATGAGGAAGCGGATGCGGAAGCGGATGCGGAAGCGGATGCGGATGAGGACGTGGATGCGGGCGCGGGCGCGTTTGCGGTCGACAGACCGTGCCCAACACGTATCATGAGGGCTTAGAGGAAAAGCTTGGACGCCGGCCGTGGAGACCGTGGCACGGCGTGCGGTCGCATACGGGCGCGGCCGTGCGGTCCGCGCCCGTGGAGAGGGCGTCCCCCGACAAAGCGCGGTGCGTCATGACTCAGGCAGACAGCCCTCTCGCGAAGCCTCACGAGGTCGCCGTGCGCGCGGCGATCACCCGGGCGCGCCGTCGGTTGATCCCGCGCGAGCGGGGTGAGACCTACGCGGAGGCGGTGTGCGAAGCGCTGGCGGGTCCAGACGGTCCCTTCGACGCAGCCGTCCTGGCGTGGACGGATGAACACGGTCTGACCCTGCCCATGGCCGCCGTGGGGGTCGAAGGGCAGGCCCTGATGTTGTTGGTGTGCGAGGCGCTGGCGGACGATCGGCTCGCGACGAAAGGGTGCGCGGGCTCGGACTGCGGGAGCCCCATCCCGCCAGCCGTGGAGCGGCAAGGCTTCGCGTGGCTCGGGGTGCTCCCGGTGCCCGCCCACGATGGCGGATGGGGACGCCTTGGCGTCCTCTCCCGCGCCCCCTGGCCGAGCAACGGGTGGCGCGGAGCGCTGGGGGAGCTCACGGAGGATCTGGCCGTCGCGCTGGTGCGCGCGGCCGAAGACGAGCGGGACGCGGCCGAGCGCGCGCGGCTCCGAGAACGCAGCGAGCGCCTCCAGGCCGTGCTGGACGTGGCGCCCGCGGCCATCAACCTCAACCGAGTGCACGACGGACGCTACGCGGAGGTGAGCCAGGGGTTCCTGGACATCACGGGGTACACGCGGGAGCAGATCCTGGGGCGCACGTCCCTGGAGTTGGGGATCTGGCAGGATCCCAGCGACCGAGACGAGATGGTGGCGCGCCTCCAGCGGGACGGAAAGATCACCGACTACGTGGCGCCCTTCGTGGACGCGCGCGGGCGGGTGCTCATGGGCTCCCTCTCGGCCCGCGTCCAGGACATCTACGGCGAGCCCTACCTCGTCTCCGTGACCCTGGACGTCACGGCTCGGGAGCGTGCGCTGCGCGCGCTACGCGGGCTCATCGAGTCCCACCCCGACGCCGTCCTCGTGCTGGACGCCCACGCCCCCGAGCCGACGCGTGCGGTGCTGTTCGCGAACCCGGCGGGCCATCGCTTGCGGGGAGAGCTGGGAGACGACGTCCTGCGCGACTGGCTCCAGGCCACGGGCGACGCGACCGCCGAGAGTCCTGGGAACCCCGTCGAGTGGACCGAGAAGACGAGCGAGAGGTTCCCGCGCACCTATTCGGTGGAGCGGGCCTCCCTCCCCTGGGGGGAGCGCGAGGCCGTGCTGCTGGCCGCCCGAGACGTCTCAGCGCGCGCCTTCCAGACACGCGCGCTGGCCGGCGTCCACACCCTCACGGCCGAGCTGCTGCAAGCCGACGAGTTCGCCTTGGGCGAAGGCGCCATCCGCCGCTTCGCGGAGGCCATGAACGCCCGGGCGGTGTGGTGGTTCGACGCGCAAGATCCCGCGCGCAGCGTAGCGTGGGGGGACCCGCGAACCGCGCGCCTCGCGCCCCGCATGCGCGGCGCCAACCCGCCCCCCTGCGTGGGCGCGCTGCGAGATGGCGAGGCGGGCGAGACGCTCCAGGGCGGCCAGCTCCCCTTCTGCGCCACCTGCCCTGCCAAGCCCTCGGCGCGCTTCGCCTCCCTCGTGCGGCTCGTGTGGGACGGAGAGGATCTCGTGGGCGCGCTGGGGATCCAGCACCCCTGGGCCGACGTGGACGACGCGGGGTTCGAGCACGTCCTGCGCGTGGCGGTGGATGCCCTCCAGCACGCGGCGCGGACGCAGCGCGCGAGGCGCCGCGAGCGGGTGGCGGAGACCCGCGCGCGCGAGGCCGAGCGCCTGGAGGCGCTGGGGCGCCTGGCGGGCGGCGTGGCCCACGACTTCAACAACCTCCTGACCGTCATCTTGGGGTCCGCGCGCTTTCTGGAGCGCACGGCCGCGCTCACGAGCGAGCAGCTCCAGGACCTCCACTCCATCCGCGACGCCGGCAACCGCGCGGCGGCCCTCACGTCCAAGCTCCTGGCGTACGGGAGACGCCAGCCCATGCGCCGGACCGTCTTCGACTGCAACGAGCGGCTCGAAGCCCTGCGCGAGCTCATCGAGCGGCTCGTGGGCGAGGACATCGACTTCCGGGTGGAAGGGAGCCCCACCCCCCTGCCCGTCTTCGCGGACGCCCGGGAGGTGGAGCGGGCGGTCATGAACCTGGTCACCAACGCCCGCGCGGCCATGCCCGAGGGGGGGCGGCTGCTTCTCACGCTCAGCCAGGCGGAGCTGAGCGAGGAGGATCTCCGGGCCCTCCAAGAGGACCCCATGTGCGTCGTCTCCAGCGCCGCCAAGCCGGGCCGCTTCGCGGCGCTGGTGGTCGCCGACACGGGGCACGGCATCGAGCGCGAGAACCTGCGCCGGATCTTCGAGCCGTTCTTCACGACCCGAGAGGTAGGGGAAGGAACGGGGCTGGGGCTGTCCATGGTGGAGGGCATCGTCCACCAGAGTGGCGGCTTCGTCACCGTGTACTCCCGGCCCGGGGTAGGCACCCGCGTCGCCCTGCACATCCCGCTGGGAGGCGTGGAGGAGGAAGACGAGCCCCAGTGGGACGCTGCCAAGGGCCGCGGGGCAGCGCCGCCCCCACGGCGGGGACGGGAGCTCGCCGCGGAGGGAGTGTCTATCCTGGTCGTGGAGGACGACGACAAGATCCGGGGGGTCATCCGCCGGGTCCTCAAGGACGCGGGCTACCGGGTGCGGGACGCGAGGGGGCTCCGCGAGGCAGCGGCGGCCCTGCGGGACGGCGCCCCGGTGACGCTCCTCATCGCCGACGTGGTCATGCCGGGCGGCTCGGGGGTGGACGTCGCCAAGCTCGTCCGTGGGCGGCACCCCGAGGCGAAGATCCTCTACACTTCTGGCTACCCGCGCGCGGAGCTCCAGCGGCGAGGGGCCCTGAGTGGAGACGCCGGGCTCTTGCAGAAGCCCTTCATGCCCGACGAGCTGCGCGAAAAGGTGGACTCCATCCTGTCGGGCTGAGGCGGCGGGAGGCTACCGCGGACCGAGCCCCATGGCCCGGTGGGTGGCATACGTGCAGCGGTCCTGGACGACGTCGATCCCGGCGTCGGAGAGGGTCGCGGCCACCTCGTCGTGCCGAATACCGGACTGGAACCACACCACGGAAGGCCGCGGGGTCATGGCGAGGAGCGCGTCCAGGTAATCGGGCAGGGCCTCCGACCGCCGGAAGAACACGACCATGTCCACGGGCCCAGGCACGTCCCCGAGAGTGGCGACGACCGGTGCCTCAAACAGGATCTCGCCGGCGTACTTGGGGTTCACGGGGGTGACCTGGTAGCCCTGCTCGACGAGGTAGGCGGGAACGTAGTGGGCGGGCCGCGAGGGCGCGGGGTGAGCGCCGACGACGGCGAGGGTGCGGACCGTCTCCAAGATGCGGCGGATGGCATCATCGGACGTGATGAGAGACACGGGGCGTCCTCCTGGGGCTCGGGATGGGATGGCGGGCGCCGGCCGCCCTGCCAGGGGGCCCCACGCTACCGGCCTCGACGTGGAGGGGCAACGGGGCGGATACGGAGGCGGGCGCGGTCGTGGCAGCGGAGGCGGGCGCGGAGGCGGAGGCGGAGGCGGGTGCGGAGGCGGTCGCGGTCGCGGCAGCGGAGGCGGGCGCGGTCGTGGCAGCGGAAGCGGGCGCGGAAGCGGGCGCGGAAGCGGTTGCGGGTGCGGGGGCGGAGGCGGTCGCGGCAGCGGAGGCGGGCGCGGTCGTGGCAGCGGAGGCGGGCGCGGAAGCGGGCGCGGAAGCGGGCGCGGGTGCGGGGGCGGAGGCGGGCGCGGCAGCGGAGGCGGGCGCGGCAGCGGAGGCGGGCGCGGAGGCGGGCGCGGCAGTGGAGGCGGGCGCGGTCGTGGCAGCGGAGGCGGGCGCGGTCGTGGCAGCGGAGGCGGGCGCGGTTGCGGCTGCGGGTGCGGGGGCGGTTGCGGAAGCGGTCGCGGAGGCGGGTGCGG
>CAYZID010000136.1:4476-15387 GCA_964478315.1 uncultured Myxococcales bacterium
TGCGGCTGCGGGTGCGGGGGCGGTTGCGGAAGCGGTCGCGGAGGCGGGTGCGGAGGCGGTGCGGAGGCGCTCACGGAGGCGCTTCGGTTGCGCCCACACCCGGACGGCGCTACCACCGGACGGGAAAGGCGCTCCGGCGCTTCGATCCCCGCTCCGCCCCGGCAGGTCCCCCTTGCCCATCCCCAACGCCTACGCCACCACGATGGCCGCCCGATACGACGAGGACTGGGCCGGCATCGCCATGCCCCGCCAGGACGTCGCCTTCTTCGTCTCCCAGGCCTCACGAACCCGCGGGCCCGTCTGCGAGGTGGGCGCCGGGACGGGGCGGGTGGCCTTGCCGTTGGCGCGCGAGCTGGCGCGGGGAGAGGACGACCCGCGTCCCGTCCTGGCCGTGGAGCCCTCGGCCGGGATGCGGCGGGCGTTTCTCAGCGCCCTGGAGCGCGAGCCGGCACTCGTGCGCCAGCTCCTCACCGTCGTGGACGGGCACTTCGGCGCCATCCCAGCGCCGGACGCGAGCCAAGGCTACGTCTTCAGCGCCTTTCGCACCTTCCAGCACCTCCTCACGCCCGACGCCCAGCTCGCCGGGCTCCGCGAGGTCCGACGCGTCCTCCAGCCCGGCGGGCTGCTGGTCATGGATCTGTTCGACCCGCGCTTCGAGTTCCTCCGCGACCACGAGCCGGCCGAGATGGTGACCTACGAGACGCCCCGAGGCACGACCGTGACGCGCTACGACGGCCAGACCCACGACCGCATGGCTCAGCGCGTGGACGTCTCCATGCGCTGGGTGGAGCGCGACGCCCGAGGCCGCGTGCTCGCCGACGAGCGAGACGGCTACTCGGTCCGCTACACCTTCCGCTACGAGCTGGAGCATCTCCTGGCCCGCGCCGGCTTCTCGGAGGTGACCCTCTACGGCGACTTCGACGGCCGCCCCCTGGGCGACGCGCCCCGCCAGCTCATCGTGGCCGCTCGATGACCGGCGAGCGCACAAGCGAGCCAGGAGAAGCGAGCGCTCCTCGGCCGGTCTCCCCGCCCCCTTCCGTTCCACCCCCACCACGCCCGCTGCCCGCGGACCGCCTCCTCTGGAGTTCCCCCCGAGCGCGCCGCCTGCGGGTCGTCGGCGCGGTGCTCTTCGTCACCGGATCTGCCGCGTTCCTCGCAGGCCTCGCTGCTCCAGTGGGCACCGTGGGCACGGTAGCGCTCGTGCTCGACGGGGTGCTCTCCACCACGATGGGAGCCGCACTGTGGCGCTCCCAGCAACGCGTCCTGCGTGGAGCTCCCCGAGCATACCAGACGGGCCGGGCCACGCACGGAACCCTCGTGGACCGGTTCATCGACCGTTCCATCGAGCTCGCCGACATGGACGGTCGGAGTCCATGGGTGATACGGTATCAGTACACGATTCGGGGCCGTACCTACACAGGGCGGGTCTGGTCCAGTCGACTCCCCCCGCAGCTACGACGCCCCGGGGCTGACCTCGTCGTACTCTACCTGGCGGACGACCCAGCCGTGGGCGTGCCCTGCTGGCCAAGTTCCACCAATCACGACGAAATGGGCGGCGACGAGACGGACAGCGACGAGATGGGAGGGAGGGGATCGACGTGAACGTACAGCGAGCAGCGGAGCGTGCGGCCGCCGCCCTGGACGCTGGGAACCGCGACGCCGCTTTGGAGGCTCTCACCGCGGCCGCTGCCCGAGAGCCCAGGCTGCGACGAGCCCTCCTCGCCATCCAGAGAGAATCCGCTCCCCGAGCGCGTGAGGAGGCCGGCCCGGGCGGCGAGCCCTTGGCCCCGGCCGCCGTGGAGTTGGCCCTGGCCCGTGCCACGCTCGCGCCTGCCAGTGAGGCCGTCGTGTTGGCCGCCGACGCGGACCGCCGCTTGATAGCGGCAACCTCGGCCCAGTCACCGGGGCGGGTTCGAACCCTCGCGGCCCTCCTGGGCGCCGCCGTAGACGCCGGAGAAGACGGCGCGGCGGTCACGGTGGCGGCGGTCCTCCGCGACGTGGCAGCCCTGGTCGGCGCTCGGGACGTGGCCATCGAGGCCAGCGTGCTCCGGGCCGAGGCCGCGTTGCGCCTAGGTGCCGACGAAGAGGCGCTGGGGACGGCGCGCGAGGCGCACACCCACGCGGGCGCTTTGAGCGGCGCGACCCGGGCAGCGTGGCTCCCGCGAGCCGCTGCGGCCCACGGCGTGGCCGCGCGGCGACGAGGGTTGGTGCTCGAAGCCGTGGAGGCCTTCGAGGAAGCCACCCTCGCGTCGTCGGGGCCCCTGCCCGGACCGGCCCGGCTCGCGTCGTTTCTGGCGCGGATCGCGTGGTACGGCCCCAGCGACGACCTCTTGGAGGGCCTCCTCGCGCTCGCCTCCGAGGACACCGAAGTGAGGGCGGAAGCCCTCGTCGCCTGGGCGGAGCGGTCCGTCTGGAGCGGTCGCGCGGCGTCCGTGAGCGCCCGCTGGGAGGAGGTCGAAGCGGCGGCGCTGGGCTCGGGGAGAGAAACGCTGCGGGCGCGGATGGACGCGCTCGGCGTGCATATGGCGTGGGCCGCAGGGGACCCAGAGGAGGCGCTGCGTAGGGCACGCGCGCTGCGTGCGGCTACGGGCGGCGAGCCCGGCGCGTGGGTCCTCGTGGCGGCGGCGAGGCTGGAGGTCGGGGACGACGCTGGCGCCCTCCAGACGCTCGACGAGCTGGAGGCGGAGGAGCGGCCGGTTCCCGACCCCATCCGGCGCGTCGCCCTGTCGCTTCGGGGACGCGCCGCGCTCGGGCTCGGCCTCCACGAGTCGGCCCGGGCGGCGGCGGCGAGGCTGGCGGCCCAAGGTCGGGCCCAGGGGGACCCGGCGGCGATCGTCGCGGCGGGAGCGTTGGCGGCCGCCTCCCACCTGGACGAGGATCAAGCCGAGGAGGCCGCCGGGGCCCTGGAGGAAGCGCGCCGCGCCCTCGCGCGGCTCGACGCACGCGAGCGGGCGGACAGCCTCGCGGTCTGGGGTGGGCTGCAGGTGGCGCAGTGGCCCGAGTTCGGTGCGTTCGTGGAAGAGGAGCCCCTGGAGCGGGCCTCCCGGGGGATGGACCTCCGCCTGGCCGCGCTCGCCCATGCAGCCTTGGCCCACATGGCTCGGGAGGCTGGCGACGAGGCGCGGGCCGCCGGACACCGCGCGGCGGCCCGGCGCCTCGCGACGGCCGCGGGGGGCGCGGGGATCGACGGCCTGCTGCCCCCGGAGGGACGGGCGTGAGCGAGGCGCTCTCGGAGAAGCTCCGCGACGCCGTAGAGCGCCAGGAGTGGGAGCGGGCCCGGCAGCTCGGGCTGCGGGTGCTGGGAGACGCGCGCGCCGACCACGGCCAGGTTCACGCCCTGCTGGGCCGAATCGCGGGAGCGGCCGGGAACCCAGAGGAGGCGGAGGCCCACTTCCGACGCGCGCTGGACTTGGGCGTGTCCGACCCCGAGATCCGCGCGAGGCTGTCGGAGTATCGGCTGGCCGACGACCCGGCGGAGGCGTGGGAGCTCGCGGGGGCCATCCCCCCCGAGAGGCGAGCGCCGTGGATGTGGATCGCGCTGGGACGAGCGGCCCACGCCACCGGGCAGAGTGGGGAAGCGCTAGACGCGTGGGCGACCGCAGCGGAGGGCGCCCAGACGGCCGAGCTGGCCTTGATCGCGGCCGTCGAAGGAGCCTGGGCAGCGGCGGAGGTGGGAGATGCCGAAGGCGCCGAGCGATTTCTGAGCCGCGCGCTGGCCCGGACGGAAGCGGGCGTCGCGGCGGCGTGGCTCGCGTTGGCGGAGGCCGTCCTCGTCGCCCGGTTCGACGAGGTGACCGGGTGCCGGGACGTGGAGCGCGCGCTGGCGCGGGCCGCGGCTGTGGGGCTGGACGCATCGTCCGCGGACAGGCACGCTCTGCTGCGGGCCTACGCGGCGCGTCAGGGCGGCGACCTGACGAAGGCTCGTGCCATCGTGAGCGAGCTGCGCGCGCGACGGCCTCGGTGGGGGCAGGCGCGGCGGCTGGAGGCCGAGCTGCTCGTTCTCGCGGGCGAATGGGATGAGGCGAGCGACGCGGTCGCGGGCGTCCCGTCTCCGCCCACGCAGCTCCGCCTTGCGCTGGCGCAGGGGCTCCGCGCCGCGGGGCAGGTTGCAGACGCGCTGCGCGTCGCCCGAGAGGCGACGGAGGCCGACCCAGACGACGCCGGCCCCTGGTTCGAGCTCGCCTTGTGCTCCCAAGCGCTGGAGGACGAACACGGCGCGCGCGACGCCTTGGCCCGCGGGCTCCAGTTGGACTCGGAGGCGAGAGCCGAGGCCACCCGGGCCGGGGCGTTCGTCGCCGAGGTGACGCGCCGTTGGCCGCAGCTCGTGGCGGCCTTCGATCTCCCGCCGGGAAGCCGAGTACGCCCCCACCGGTGGGGCCACAACGCCTTGTTGCTCCGGGTTGAGGCGGCGGGCGGCCCCCCTCTCGGCTTCGTCAAGGCCTTCTTCCCCGGAGCGCGCGACCGCGCCCGAATCGAGGCGACCACGTCCCTCCAGCGGGCGCTCAGCGAGGCGGAACTCCCCTTCCAGGTCCCGAGACCTTGGCGTACCCCCCAGGGAGGCTGGACCGTCGCCTGCGCCGGTGGCTGGGTGACGGCCATGACGGCGTGTCCCGGGAGTTCCCTGCGGCGCCAGGTCGGCGACGACCCGAGGAGCAGCCTCGCCGCCAGCCACGCGCGGGCCTTGGGCGCGGCGCTGGCGGCCTTTCACGCGGTGACGGCCAAGATGGACGCTTGGCGAGCTCCCCCGGATGCGCCGGGGATGGGCAACGGACTGCGGTGGCTCGAAGCCTGGGCGCGGGGGCGAGGGAGCCTCTCGCGCTACTGGGCGACGATCGAGTGGTCCGAGGACGAACCGCTGGCCCGTCGGCTGAGGCGGCACGTGGACGCGCTGCTGCCGCGTGTCGCCGAGACGCTCGCAGACGCTCAGAGCGGGATCATCCACGGGGACTTCGGCTGGCACAACGCGCTGTGGGAAGGCGCGCACGTGGTGGGTCTCATCGACTTCGACTATGCGGCGCGCGACTGGCTCGTGGCCGACCTCGTCAACGGCGTCCATCGGTGTGCGTTCGATTGGAAAGGGCTCATCCGGGCTGGACGCCCCACGACTCGCCCCGTGGTGGCACACGCCCTGCTGGAAGGCTACCAGGAGGCGGGTGGCGGGGTTCCCAGTCCCGACGCGCTCGACACGCTCGGCGCCGCCGTCCGGGTCCAGTACTACCTGCAGATGGCCCAGGCGGCGCACGCCGCCCATGGCGGTCAGGGACCGCGCGGCTACCAACGGCCGCGCGAGTCTCTCGCCGTGCTCGTGGGGCAGCTCGATTGGCTCCAGGCCCGCGGCGGCTTCACGCGGGTCCTGGGTCTGCGGTGAGCGTCACGCCTGACGCACGGCGTGGCCCCGGCGCTGAAGCAGCAGCGCGGCGCGCTCTCGTACCGCCGCACGGGTCAACGGGGCGCCGCGGCGCTCGGCCTCGAAGGCCGCGTCCAGAAAGACCTGGATCCAGTCGTCCTGGGTGAGCGCGTCCGCGACCGCCGGGAGGGGCGCGCCCACCGGTCCATGGGAGATGGGCATCCGCGCTCGAAACCAGCCCGCGAGGAGGTCCAGCAGGAGTTCGCGGCGCTCCGCGCGAAGGTCTGGGAAGGGGACGTGTACCCGCGCGCGGCGTGCGAAGGCTGGGTCGAGCGCGGTGCTGCTGGGCACGCAGACGAGACAGAGCCCGGGCCACGTGTCCAGGAGCCCCAGCAAGTGGTTCGACGCCATGTTGGCGTAGCGCGCGTTCGCCGAGTCCACCTCCACGCGCGGCGCCATGAGGTCTTGGCCGTCCTCTAGGAAAAGAGCCGTGCGGGTGGGATCCAGGGAACGGAACAAGGCCGTGAGGCGCTTTTCCGTCTCACCCACGTAGCGAGCCGCCAGGCGGCCCGGGTGAAGCCGCTGAAGCTCCAGCCCCAACCCGGCCGTCAAACCCATCGCGGCCTGGAGCTGCCCTTCGCCGCGGCGTCCGGTGAGCAACACGACCAGCGCCGTAGACTCAGGGCCGCCCATCTTGTCGCGCTGATGCCAATGGGCTGCAACCTCTGCCAGCGCCTGGTGTGTTGCCTGTTCGTACACCCGAGGCGGATCGTCGGCGTGGCCGAGGGGCACAGGCTCCAGGGTCCCCGGAGGGTTGGGAGACTCCGGGGCGCGAAGGGGCTGAGCCGAGGGATGCGGCAGCTGTCCACCGACCTCGGGGTCTCGCGGGCCCGCGGAAGCGAGCCCGCCCGGCCCGCCGAGCCCTTCCCTGCCGTGAGGCCAACGTGCCAAGCGCCAGGTGAGGCCCGTGCCCACACGGCGCTCGCGCACCCACTGGGCAGGGAGCTTGGGAGGGGCCGCTCCTCGGCCACCCGAGGCCACGGCGGTGGCCCAGATCGCCGAGAGCGTGCCCGGGGGCAGCGACGGCACGGCGTGGTGCGCGACGGCGGCGAGGGGAGGCACCGCCGTCACCGCGACCAGCAGCCCCATGCAGCGCGCCACGGGCTCGGGCCAACCCTGCAACGCGGCGGGAGGCGGGGACAGCCACGCCCACAAGGGGGCACCTCTCGGGACATCGGGGGGCGCGTCCCAAGCAGCCACGACGGTGGGCGGCGTCGGCCACGCGTCCGCCGCGGCGACCGGGTCGGCCAACAGCCACGGCTCCGCATGCCGCACGAAGCCCAGGAGAGCCTCGCGCGTCCAGCGAACCAAGGGGTCTTCCTCCCAGATGGCACCAGCACGGGCCTGGATCTCGTGATGCCTCATGGCCTCGATCCATCGCGCGACGGTCCGCCGCTCATGACCCGATAGACGCGACCACGGCGCGTCCGGGCGCAACCCTCGGAGACGCAAGAGCCCTCTCCAATGGCTGGGGTCCCCGCCAATCTGGCCGGCGACCCACGAGGCTACGGTCTCTCCCCGCACGGCGTCCTCCCACTGGGCAGCGGCGGCCCGAGATCCGGCCCACGGGCGCGCTCACTCCAAGGACGCGCCGGAGGCTCGGGTCCTCGGTGGCGAGCCGCTGTGGACCGGCCCCCGTTCACGGTCTGTTCAAGAAGTCCATCGCCGTGTGACGTACGAGTCGACCCTTGTCGCGGCACTCGGCGGCCGCGGCTCGATCCAGGGCTCGGAGGTTGAGCGGGGCCCCCTCCTCCGCCGCAAGGAAAGCGGCCCGAAGGACGGCGTTCTTGATCTCCGCGCCCGACATCTCATACGCCTGGGCGAGCGCTCCCAAGGGGAGTCCGTCCTCCACGGGCGCGGAGGCGGGCAGCATCGCGGCCCAGAGGCGTTCCCTCTCGGACCGATTGGGCATGGGAAACTTGGCGTGGAAGCGGATACGCCGGAGGAAGGCCTCATCGATGCTCTGCGCGAAGTTGGTGGTGAGGATGACCACGCCGTCGAACGCCTCCACCCGCTGGAGGAGGAAGTTGACCTCCAGGTTGGCGTAGCGATCGACGCTGGACTTGACGTTGGTGCGCCGCGCGAAAAGCGCATCGGCCTCGTCGAACAGCAGGGCCACGCCGCCTCGCTCGGCCTCTTCGAACAGGCGCGCGAGGCGCTCTTCGGTCTCACCGATGTACTTCGACACGATGCGCGACAGGTCGATCTGGTACAGGTCCAGACCGAGCTCCCGGGCCACCAGCCCGGCGAGCATGGTCTTGCCGGTCCCGGGGGGACCCGAGAACAGCGCGGAGAGCCCCGTCCCGTAGGAGAACTTCGCGCGGAAGCCCCACGCCTGGAAGACGGTGTCGCGGTTCGCCGCGAAGGCGATCATCTCGTCCGCCACGCGCCGCACGTCGTCGGGGAGGACGACGTCATCCCATCGCAGGGTCGTCTCGACGCGCTGGGCCAGCTCACCGACCCGATGGGATACGGCCTCTCGGCAACGCCGAACCAACGCTTCCAGGGGGTCTCCAGCCGCGCGGGTCGGGCGACCCGTGGACGCCAGGCGCTCGATCTCGTCCACACCCAACGGGAAGGCCGCAAGCCGGTCCAACGTCGCCGTGGGGATGCGGCGCAACAGCCCGCCCCACGCGCGACGGCGGCGCGCGCGAGAGGGGAAGGGCACGGCGACGGACTCGAAACGCAGCCGCTCGCCCAACTGGGCGATGGGGCGGACGCGGCTGTCCGCGGTGGGGTCGGCCAGAAACACGTGGGGGGAGCGCGCACGGTCCAAGGGGACAAAGCGGTCGACCAGGGAGTCCGCGACCGTCCTCGCGTCGTCGCCGACGGGCAAGCACAACCCTTCCAGCAGCAACGGAGTGTCCGCGAGGGACGCCAGCAGCAGCGCCTGCTGGAGACGCAGCGGGGGCGGCGGTTCGGTCCCGTCCAGGCTCGCCACGAGCGTCGTCGTCCCGGCCGTCCCTGACTGGTGCACGGAGGCCCGAAACATCCTCCGGACTTCCACCCCGCCGGTGGAGACGAGCCTCACCCGCGCCCCTTCCGGGTGCGCTTCCAGCACGGATCGGAGCGTCTCCAACGCATCGCCATCCAACCAGCGGGCGTCCCGCTCTGCGGTTCGCTCCAGCTGAAGCCAACCGCTGTGTGCCGCGGCGTGGGCAACACCCCGCAGCAACCAGGCCAGCGCGACCTCGTGAAGAGCCAAGAAGACCGGGTGATCAGGACCCGCGCTGGGCCCGCCGAGGACGAGCCCCGTCCTCGCCACGGGGTGGGAGGCGGCCAAGAGGCGAGCCGTCTCGTCGAGGTGCTCGTGGAAGGGGTCCAAGACGTGCCGCACGAACACGGCCTCCACCCCCGTCGCGGACGACCAGGACGACAGGCGGCGAACGGCCGACATGACCTGGGGATGGAGGGCCGCCGAGGCGAGGAGGGACAGGAGGTCGATCCCCAAGGGCTCTTCCCCGATCAACCCCACGAGGCGGTGCCACCGTGGAAACTCGATCGACGCCAGGGCCTCCCTGGCCGCCTCGACCTCCGTGGACGCGGCCAGGGCCCGAGCTCTCCGCGAGCCCGCCGGGCCCTCCCCGGTGAGCCACTGCGCGAGCTCGGGCGGGAGGACCTCCACGCCAGAGACGGGCGCAGGGGGACGAGACGGCCAGGCAAACGCGTAGCGGCGAAGCAATGCGGACGCGTGCGCACCCAAGCGGCGGAGCCAGGCCGAAGGCGCGCACGCGGAAGCGGTGAGCGAGGGGTCGCTTTGCATCATGAGCGAGGCTACCATCCGCGCACGGAACCTTGAACCGGCTAGGGCGGGCTGCCCCTCCCTGGGCACGTACGGCATGGCGTGTTTCGTGGGGGGCAGCCCGCCACGGACGACGGCGAGTTGGTTCCACCACGGACGCGAGAGGTACGGATGCTCACGATCGACGAGGCCATGTCCCTGTATCCAACGCTGCCTCGCGGTGCGCGGGCCCGCATGAGCATGCGGGTGTTCCGCGACGACGAGGCCCTGGTCGCGCTCGCGCGGGCCGCGTGCGAGGTCGCGGAGGTGCACGTCACCCCGGAGGGCGCGCTCGCCGAGGGCGCGGCTACGTCGCCGGATGTTTGCGCGGAGGCCTTCTCACGGGCCCAGCGTGAGCAGGGGAAGAAGGCGTCCAAGCGCCTCGCGGACTCCCTGGAGACGGCGCTCGGCGACACAGAGCGGCATTTCGCCATGGTGCGGGCCATGTACGCCCTGGGTTTCGCGCTGGATGCCCGTGGGGAGCTACACGAGGTCGAGCGCTGAGCGCCCGCGTCGTCCGGGTTCCCGGGCCCCTCGTGGACTACGAGTGCCAGCGAACCCTGTGCTGCTGCCAGCGTCCTTGGCGCCCGCCGATCGAAGACGACGAAGACGCGCTGGTGGCGACGCGCCTGCGTGAAGCGCCGCACGGCGCGGAGACCGCGGAGCGTTGGCGAACCGCGTTGGTCCGCAGAGGCGCGCTCCGCGTCCCGCGACAGCCCGGAGGACGGTGCGTGATGTTGGACGAACGGGGAGGCGCGGCGCTCCCCGTGTGTTCCATCCAGGCAGCCGGAGGGCTCCGGGCGATGCCCGCGGCGTGTCGCACCTTCCCTCGTTCGGTGGTGGCCCGCCCGCGGGGGCTGGAGGTGGCATTCACGCTGGCCTGTCCCACCGTGGCGACCACCGCGATCCACGCGAGCCCAGAGCGCTGTGCCCTAGCGGAGACGCGGCCCGAGGCGTGGCCCTACCCGGCCACGCGCGAGGTAGGGCGGGTGGTGCGATGGACGTCCCGAGGGGACCGGAAGCCCCTGGCAGCCTTGGACACGCTGCGAGGGCGTTGGTGGGAGCGCATCGCGTCGGGGACGCCACTCGGCGAGGTCCTGAACGCCATGCTCGCGGCGCCGCTCGACCCGGACGCTGGGCCTCTCTCTGGCCGACCCGCGGAGAGGACCTCCGTCGCCTTCGACTCGCGGGGCGTCCGGCACCTCCTGGACGCGCTCTCGCGCGTGCCCCGCTCGGGGGCTCGCTGGAAGGCGTCTCGGCGGGACCTCGCGCGAACGGTCACCGCTACGCCTTCGGCCCCGGAGTTGGCCGCGTCGGTCGCCGCCCACGGGCCCTCACTGGGCCTGGCGCTGGCGCTCCGCGTGCAGCACGCGGGGATCCACGACGGGGGAGCCGTCGAAGACGGGATCCGCGGCGCCGCGAGATTCGTGCGGCGGACAGCCTGGCTTGCGGGCTGCTTGGAGGCGCTGGCCCCTGACGTGCCAAGGCGGCTCATCGCCCGGGATGCGCTGGTAGCGGCTGCGGCGCTCCCAGCGTGATCTCTGGTCTCGGAGCGACTTGCACCTCGCTCACACGTGCTCAGGCCTCGCTCGAGCCCGCGCGGTGGGGGGTGATCCAATCCCGCTGCCCCTCCCGCCGAGCGGACGGCAGCCGATGACCACACCCGACCGGCCCCAGATCCGCCACCTACTCTGGGATTCGGCTTTGGATCCCGCGTGTGGGC
>CAYZID010000137.1:0-15377 GCA_964478315.1 uncultured Myxococcales bacterium
TCCTCTGTCTGCTGTCGTCAGTCTTGTTTTCATTGTGGTGTCGTAGTTGTTTTTGTTTTCTATGTGTTGTGTGTTTGTTTGTGTGTTGTTGTTTTGGTTTTTGTTTTTTGTTTGTTGTGGTTGTGTTATTTTTTTTTTTTTTTTTTCACGCAGAAGACGGCGTGCGAGTTTTTTGCCTGTCTCGTGGGCTGGAAGATGTGTATCGCTGCAGTGTCTGGGCTCTGGACGAGCTGTGGGGGTGGGTGGGGGAAGGTGACGTCCACGGCGCGGAGGCGTCCCCGCCACGCCACGGCGAGCCAGGTGTGGACGTCCACGAGGCCGCCTTGGGGGAGGCGGTCCTCGACGGTGGGGCCGAAGGCGCGGGCTTGGGCGGTGTCGATGCGGTGTGTGCGGAGGAAGGCTCGTGCTTCGATGCCGATCTCTCGGAGGGCGGTGAGGAGCAGGGCGTGCTTGCCGGCGGAGGTCCCCTGCCAGGCTTCCAGGACGGCCTCGGGGCGGCGCACGGACGGGGGGCCGTAGGGGATGGCGCGCACGAGGCGGCACAGGGCGAGCACCGGATCTTCGTCGAGCCCCTGGGCGGGGATGAGCCCGCGCCGGACGGCCTCGGCTCGCAGGCGCAGCGCCAACCCTTCGGGTCGCAGCCTCAACACGTGACACCTCCTCCAGCCTCACCCGCCCTGCACGCCGGGCCACGCCGCCCCCCGACGCGCCCTCGCCAGCTTTCGCCGCCACCCGCGGAGGCGTCAAGCGCCGCCGCGCGGACCGCAGCGCGCCTGGGGCCTTGGCACAGGGGACGGACCGGGCGCCAGGGCGTCCCTTGCCGCGAGGTGGGCGTCGGTGCGATACTTTCGCCCAAGCTCAACCAGGGAGTGCCCGATGCGAACCCTCACCGCGCGCCCGACCGACCGCTCACGCCGGCGCTCACGCTGGAGCGTGGCCCTGCTCATCGCAGCCCTCGCCTTCACCACCGCCCCCGGCGACGCCTCCGCGCGGCGCAAGAAGAAGCGCAAGCCCAAGCCCGCCGCCACGGCGCCCATCGCCCAGGAGGGGACGCTGACGATCTTCTCCACCACCAACGGCGCCATGGTCCAGATCGACGGCAAGGCCGTGGGCAACCTCCCCCTCGAAGACGGCCTCAAGCTCCCCGCCGGCCAGCACGCCATCCGCGTCTCCATGCGCGGCTGGACCGAGTACATCGACACCTTCACGATCAAGCCCGGCGAGGAGACCGAGCTCGAGATCGATCTCATCCCCGTCGCCGGCATCGTCAAGATCGACGCCTCCGAACCCGGCGCCACCGTCAAGGTCAACGGCAAGGTCCTCGGCGTCACCCCCTTCGACCAAGACGTCCCCGCCGGCAAGGCCGACCTCACCGTCTTCAAGCCCGGCTTCAAGGAGCACAAGGAGGTCCTGGAGGTCATGGGCGGCAAGCGCTACGACCTCAAGATCCAGCTCGAACCCCTCCCCGCCGGCGCCGGCCCAGGCGGCGCTCCCGCCTTCTACCAGACCTGGTGGTTCTGGACCGTCGTCGGCGTCGCCGTCGCGGGCGGCGCCACCGCCACCGCCCTGGCCGCCTCCGGAGGCCAGGACAAGCCCACCCCCGCCGACTTCACGCTCCAGATCCCCTGACCCACCCGCTCAGCCCTCGCCGGCCCCCACCCAGCCCCGCGGCGCCCGCACCACCTCCAGCAGCGCGGCCGCCTCGGGCCGGTGGGGCACCAGCTCGGGCTCGTCCCAGCGCACCAGCGGCGGCATGGACACCAGGATCGACTCGCTCCGCCCACCCGTGAGCAGCCCGAACCGCGTCCCCCGGTCATAGAGCAGGTTGAACTCCACGTAGCGCCCTCGTCGGCTGAGCTGCCAGGCGCGATCTCGCTCGTCGTAGGGCCTCTCCATGCGACGCCGCAGGATCGCCTCGTAGGCCGGCGCGAAGGCCTCCGCCACGTCCCGCCACAGGGCCGAGCAGCCCGCCTCGTCGCGCCCCTCCCCCAACCCTGCCCCCGGGCGCAGTCCGTCGAAGAAGACGCCCCCCACCCCGCGGTGCTCCCCGCGATGCGGCAGGTAGAAGTAGTCGTCACAGGCCCCCTTCATGACCGGGTACACGCCCGCCCCGTGGGGCGCGCACGCGCCCGCGAGCGCCTCGTGAAAGGACCGCGCGTCCTCCTCGTAGAGCAAGAAGGGCGTGAGATCCGAGCCCCCGCCGAACCAGCCCACGTCCCCGCGCTCCAAGTACCGCGCGTTCATGTGAGTCGTGGGGGCGTGGGGGTTGCGCGGGTGCACGATGAGGGAGATCCCCGTGGCGAAGAAGGCGTCGCCCTCCCCCGGAAGCTCGGCGCGCAGCGCCTCGGGCAATACCCCCTCGACCACGGACGTGTTCACCCCCGCCTTCTCGACGACCGCTCCCCCCGATAGGACGCGCGTGCGCCCCCCCCCGCCGCCAGGACGCTCCCATCGCTCCTCGCGGAACGTCTGCCCCCCGTCCACCGCCTCCAACATGGCGCAGATCCGATCCTGGAGATCCTCCACGAACTGCCGAGCTGCTTCGCGCACCACACCCTCCTCACCACACCGGTCCCACGAGCCACAAACAGCGCGCCACGAGCGCACGCTCCGCCAAGGCGCGCAGTCTTGGCCCCGCCCCCCCGCCCGGTCAACGATGGGGCGTGCCCAGCGACACCACACGGCGCCTGGCTCGTTCTGCGCCTTTGCATCATGCTTCCAGGCGCGCCACGAGCCCGAACGACACGGACAAGGGAGCCTCCATGGGGCGGACGACCACGGGACGGACGACAACGGGACGGACGACACGAGAGCGCGGCGGGCGGGAGACGCCCGCGCCGGGCGCTCCCCGCTCCCGGGGCCACCGCCCCGCGCTCGCGGGCCTCGCCCTCGCCCTCGGCCTGCCCCTCGTCCCCTTGGGAGCCTGCGGCACGCCGGGCTCGTCGGCGCCGGGGACGACCGACGCCACCGCCAACACCGACGCGGCCGCCGCGAGGGCCCCGCTCGGCGCGCCGTGCCGCGAAGACGGCGACTGCCTCGCTGGAACCTGCCTCACCAGCTCCTATGGCCCGCCCTTCTGCACGCGCGCCTGCGACACGCCGGGCGAGGCGTGCCCCGCGGGCCCCGACAGCGACGTGGGCGCCGCCCTGTGCGTCTCCTACGCGGGGGTCGGCGGCGACGGCGTGCCCCCCTTCGAGGGCACCTTGGACACCTTCTGCGCGCCCCGGTGCGACGGCTCCGCCTCCTCGTGTGAGACCCTCAACCCGAGCTGGGAGACGTGCGAGCCCCCCGCCTGGGTAGGCGCCCCGCTCTACCCGTCGCTGGGCAACGTGGGCGTCTGCATGGCCCCCAGCTACCACGGCAAGGACCCCGTGGACCCCGCCCTGTGCGATTGGGACAAGGCCGTCGACCCTCAGTTCGCCAACGAGGCGAACCTCTGCCGCGCCTACTGCGCCTACCTGGAAACCTGCCTGGAGCTCTCCCCCGACGCCGCCCTCCCCTGCTGCGAGTGGGGATGCTTCCACGACATGATCCGAGACGGCGCCGTCGTGGACGCCTGGCACGACGAGGTGGTCTGCCTCCTCGAAGAGCACTCGGCCTGGCCCCGCTCGGGGCCCCAGAACGCGTGCAGCGAGCCCCCCACCCGCTGCTGCGGCGGCGCCTCGACCACCTGCCCCCGGGACCCCACCCCGCCCTCGGCGCGCACCCCCTGAGCCCGTTCAGGCGCGGCGCGCCCCCCTCGGGGAGCAGCGCCGGGCGGGCTCACAGCTCGTCGGACACGAAGAGGTGATCGCCCCGATCATCCTCGCACTTGGGGGCGTCCTCGGGGCACGCGAAGCGCAGGTGCAGGTGCGTGTCGTGCCCCGGCACGTCCCGCACCAAGGCCGCCTTGGGATCGTCGGCCGCCACCTCGAACAGCCGCTTGATGAGCCCCTCGCTGGCCAGCTTGTGCTTGCGCAAGTAGCGAACGTAGCCGCGCTGGATGTGGGCGTCCATGAACACCCGAACCACGGAGCGCGTGCGGAGCGTGCAGCGCAAATAGGCCCAGCTCTTGGCGTAGTCCACCTCGTAAGGGGCCACGCGGTGCAGGGTCTTGTTCTGGATGTTGCCCTTCAGGTAGTAGCCCACGTCCGCGTCGCGCCCGGACTGGTGGCTCGCGTGAGGTGGGAACGGTCCCCCCGTGGGGTAAGACAGATCCCCGTAGAGGAGATCGGCGGTCCCCGGGAACCGCTTGGCGACGTGGGCCGCACAGCGCCGGAGGATCTTGTTCACGTAGGTGATGGCGTAGGCGTTGCGCGGGAAGCGGAGCCGGTAGCCTGGCCCGCGCCCCAGATGCTCCCCGTTGATGAGGCGCCCGGCCGAGGGGCGCCCCACGGTCTGAGGCTTGGGTCGCGCCCCCTGCTTCTGGTAGCGCAGCACCTGCCCTACGCGGATGGTGGAGTCCTTCTTGAGATGGTTCCACTGGAGCAGCTCGTAGAAGGGCACGTGCAGCTTGAGCGCGATGCCCCCGAGCGTGTCCCCGGCCTGCACGGCGTAGTGCCCTTCCCACTTGGGGCCCGAAGGCTGGTCCTTGGCCCCCGAGCCCTCCCCGCCCGCGCTGGGGGCGCCTCCCCCGGGCGGGCCCGGCACGCGGATGACCAGCGTGTCCCCCAGGCGGATCACGTCCCCCTTGCGCACGCGCCGAGGGTTCCACCGGCGGAGCTGCTCCACCGTGACCCCGTGCCGGTTCGCCAGCCGGAGCAGCGTGTCACCCGGGCGCACCACGATCCGCTTGACCGTCCCCCCGTCCGCGCGGGCGCTCCCACCGGGCGCCCCCACGCCGCCAAGGCCCACGGCCACCGCCACCCCCAGGGCCACCATCCATCGCCGCGACGTCTTCGTGCTCATGGCCGAGCCCTTTCACGCCCGCGCGGCGCATGTCAACTTCTGTCACGCCGTCCTCGCCCCCGGCGGTCTGGGCGCCCCCCTCTCGCCCGTCCTCGCCAGGCGCCGTCATGGACGCCATATCCCCCTTGGTTTGGGGCGATTACCGAGATTCTGGCCCGGGCTCTGCCTTGTCCCCAGGGGCCGCATCCAGTAGGTTGCCGCCCCGCCCCGCCCCCGGTCCCCTAGGATCCCACGCCATGCTCCCCGACCACATCCCCACCGCCCTCACCTACGACGACGTCCTGCTCGTCCCGGCCTACAGCGACGTCCTCCCCGCCCAGGTGTCCCTCCGCACCCGCCTCTCGCGCCGCGTCACCCTCGACGCCCCGCTCCTCGCCGCCGCCATGGACACCGTCTGCGAGGCCCCCATGGCTATCGCCATGGCGCGCGCCGGCGGCCTGGGCGTCCTCCACAAGAACCTCTCCCCCGCAGAGCAGGCCCAGGCCGTGCGCCAGGTGAAGGAGGCCCGCTCCCCCCACGGTGCCCGGCTCCTGGCCGCCGCCGCGGTGGGCGTGGGCGGCGACGCCGACGAGCGCGCCCAGGCCCTCGTGGCCGCCGGCGTGGACGTCCTCGTCATCGACACCGCCCACGGCCACAGCCGCGGCGTCCTCGACGCCGTGCGCAAGCTCCGCCGGCGCTACCCGGACGTGGACCTCGTGGCCGGCAACATCGCCACGGGCGAGGCCGCCGCCGCCCTCATCGAGGCGGGCGCCGACGCCCTCAAGGTGGGCATCGGTCCGGGCTCCATCTGCACCACGCGCGTGGTCGCTGGCGTGGGCGTCCCCCAGGTGACGGCCATCGCCAGCGCCGTGGCCGTGGCCCAAGAGCACGACGTGCCGGTCATCGCCGACGGCGGCGTCCGCTCCTCGGGAGACATCGTCAAGGCCCTCGCGGCCGGCGCCCACACGGTCATGCTGGGCGGCGCCCTCGCCGGTACGGACGAGGCCCCCGGCGAGCTCGTCCGGGACGGCGCGAGGGCCTACAAGACCTACCGCGGCATGGGCTCCCTCACCGCCATGGAGCGCGGCTCCAAGGACCGCTACTTCCAGGGAGACGTCGCCAACGCCCGCAAGCTCGTCCCCGAGGGCATCGAGGGCCGCGTCCCAGCCAAGGGCCCGGTGGCCGACGTGCTCCACCAGCTCCTGGGCGGGCTCCGCGCCGGCATGGGCTACGTGGGCGCCCCGGACATCGAGGCCCTGCGCCACACCGACCGCTTCATCCGGGTCACCGGCGCGGGCCTCCACGAGAGCCACCCCCACGACGTGGCCATCACCCACCGCGCCCCCAACTACGACCCGCGCTGACCCGCTCTCCAGCCTCTCTCCGCCCTCCGCCTCTCCCCCCCCGCCCACAGGAACCGCCATGCCCACGGCCCACCAGACGACGACGCACCGAGAGGCCGCCTCATGGTCCTAGACCACGCCCACCCGCACGACCCCAACCGTGTCCTCGTCCTGGACTTCGGCAGCCAGACCACGCAGCTCATCGCGCGCCGCATCCGCGAAGCCCGCGTCTACTGCGAGATCCTCCCCTGCACGGCCTCGGCCGACGAGATCCGCGCCTGGGCGCCCGCCGCGGTGATCCTCTCGGGCGGTCCCGCGAGCGTCCACGACCCCGACGCCCCCCAGCCACCGCGCGATGTGCTGGACCTGGGCGTCCCCGTCCTGGGGATCTGCTACGGCGCCCAGTGGATGACCGCCGCCCTGGGGGGCACGGTCACCGCCAGCGACACCCGCGAGTTCGGCCGCGCCCACCTCGCGGCGGCTCCGGCCGGCGACGCCGCGGGCGTGGCCGAGCACCGAGGACGCCCGGTCGGTCTCCTGCGCACCGTCGCCGAGGCGCGAGGAGACGCCTCGAGCCCGCCCGTGGTCTGGATGAGCCACTCGGACCGCATCGCCCAACCCGCGCCGGGGTTCAGGGTCACCGCCCGCACCGAGGACGGGGTCACGGCCGCCGTGGAGCACACCGAGCGGCCCCTGTACGGCGTGCAGTTCCACCCCGAGGTGGTCCACACCGAGATCGGCGTGGCCCTGCTCCGCGCCTTCCTGTTCCCGATCGCCGGCCTCCAGGGGACCTGGACCATGGCCAGCTTCGCCGACGAGGCCGTGGCCGCCATCGCCGCCCAGGTGGGCCCCGCCGAGCGCGTCATCCTGGGCCTCTCCGGCGGCGTGGACTCGTCCGTGGCCGCCCTGCTCCTCCACCGCGCCCTGGGCGACCGCCTCCAGTGCATCTTCGTGGACAACGGCCTGCTCCGCCTGGACGAGGCCCAGGAGGTCGTGCGCACCTTCCGCGACCACTACCACATCCCGCTGCGGGCCGTGGACGCCGCCGACCGCTTCTTCGAGGCCCTGCGCGGCGTGGAAGACCCCGAGGAGAAGCGCCGGCGCATCGGGCACGCCTTCGTGGAGGTCTTCCAAGCCCAAGCCGAGACGGTGGAAGGGGCCCGCTGGTTGGCCCAGGGGACCCTCTACCCGGACGTCATCGAGAGCGTGAGCTTCCGCGGCCCCTCGGCCACCATCAAGACCCACCACAACGTCGGCGGGCTCCCCCCGGACATGGAGCTCGGGCTCATCGAGCCCCTGCGCGAGCTCTTCAAGGACGAGGTCCGGGCGCTCGGCGTGGAGCTGGGGCTCCCCGAGGCCATGGTGTGGCGCCAGCCCTTCCCCGGCCCCGGCATGGCCGTGCGGATCTTGGGCGAGGTGACCCGGGCGCGGGTGGCCCTCCTCCAACGGGCCGACGCCATCGTCCGCGCGGAGATCGACGCGCTGCCGGAGGCCCGGGACATCTGGCAGTACTTCGCCGTGCTGCTGCCCGTGCGCACGGTGGGCGTCATGGGCGACCGCCGCACCTACGAGCACGTCGTCGCCGTGCGCGCGGTGACGTCCACGGACGGCATGACGGCGGACTGGGCCCCCCTCGACCGCGCAGTGCTGGCGCGCATCTCCAACCGCATCATCAACGAGATCCCCGGGGTCAACCGCGTGGTCTACGACATCTCTTCCAAGCCCCCGGCGACCATCGAGTGGGAGTGACACGCATGGGAACGACGCGCGACGTGATCCGGTTGGGGATGCTGGGCTGCGGGACGGTGGGCACCGGCGTCCTCCGCGTGCTCACCGAGCACGCCGAGGACGTGGAGGCCCGGCTGGGCGCCCCGGTCGAGGTGCGGCGCGTGGCCGTCCGCGACGCCACCCGCCCCCGCGACGAGGTTACCCGCGGGGTGGAGCTCACGGAAGACGCCGACTCCGTGGTCCAGGCCGACGACGTGGACGTCGTGGTGGAGGTCATGGGGGGCTACGAGCCCGCGCGCACCCTCGTGCTCCGCGCCCTCGGCGCCGGCAAGCACGTCGTCACCGCCAACAAGGCCCTCCTGGCGCGCCACGGCCGCGAACTCTTCCGCGCCGCTCAGGCGGCCGGGCGCGATCTCATGTTCGAGGCGGCCGTGGGCGGCGGCGTCCCCGTCATCCGCACGCTGCGCGAGGCCCTGGCCTCCGACCGCGTGGAGGAGGTCGCGGCCATCCTCAACGGGACCTCGAACTTCCTCCTGTCCGCCATGGACCTGGACGGCGCCGAGTTCCCCGAGGCCCTGGCCGAAGCCCAGGCGCGAGGCTTCGCCGAGGCGGACCCCACCATGGACGTGAGCGGCACGGACGCCGCCCAGAAGCTCTCCATCCTGGTGGCACTGGCCTTTGGGACCCACATCCCCTACGAGGCCATCCACACCGAGGGCGTGGACCAGGTGGAGCAGGCCGACATCGCCTTCGCGCGCCACTTCGGCTACCGCATCAAGCCCCTGGCCCTGGCCCGGCGCCACGCCCAGGGCGTGGAGGCGCGGGTCCAGCCCGTGTTGGTGCCCGCCACCGGCCTCCTGGGCCACGTGAACGGCGTCTTCAACGCCGTGCACCTGCACTCGCGAGCCCTGGGCCCGAGCCTCCTCTATGGACGCGGCGCCGGCATGATGCCCACCGCCGCCAGCGTCGTGAGCGACGTCATCGAGGTGGGCCGCGTGGTCCGCCGAGATGCCGAGCGCGGCGGCCCCAGCGCCGGACGCCTGCCCCCCCTGGCCTTCTACCCCGGGCGTCTGCGCACCCTCCCCGCCCTCCCCCACGGCGACGTCCGCGCGCCCTTCTACCTGCGCTTCGCGGCGCCCGACCGCCCCGGCGTCCTGGCGGCCCTCGCCGGCGTCCTCGGCGAGCACGGCGTGAGCATCCACCAGATGATCCAGCGGGGCGGCGCCGAGCCGGTGGACATCGCCATCATCACCCACACGGCGCGCCAGGGCGACGTCGATGACGCCCTGGCGCGCGTGGACGCCCAGGGTCTCACCCTGGGCCCCACGCGACGCCTAGCCATCGAGGAGGCCCTGTGAGCGCCCCCCCGCCCACCGCCCCCGAGCAGCCCGCCGGCCTCGTGGCGCGCCTGCGCCAGCTCGCCCACCGGCTCCTCCCCCCCGCCTGGCTCCGCTTCGTGAAGTTCGGGCTCGTGGGCGCCAGCGGCGTCGTCGTGAACCTCGCCTTCGTGTGGGTGGGGCTCGCCCTCTGGAACGGGAGCCCCGAGGGTACGCGCAAGGCCCTGGCGAGCGCCTTGGGCATCGTCGTGTCGGTGTTCACGAACTTCCTGCTCAACGACGCATGGACCTGGGCCGATCGGCGCAAGGGCGACCGGCGCCGGGACCTCCTGGCCCGCGTGGGGCGCTACTACCTCGCCAGCGCCGCGGCCATCGCCCTCCAGTACGGCGTTGCCATGGTCCTCGCCCAGGCCGCCGACTGGAACCTCTACCTCGCCCAGCTCGTGGGCATCGCCCTGGGCACCGTCGTGAACTACGTCGTGAACAACGTCTGGACCTTCCGCGATCAGTAGGGCACCCTCCGCCGGCGCCGTGTCACCCCACGGCTTCCCGCCGCCGCCGTCGCCTTTCTGACCGCGGCCCGAACCCCCGAGACCGGGCGCCCCGCCCGGGACCCCAGGAGTGTCCTCTCCCATGGCCCAGACCTACAAGACCGGCGGCGACTGCGACGCCTACTGCACAAAGTGCAAGATGGACCTGGCGCACACCATCGTCGCCATGGTGGGCGGCGAGCCGGTGCAGGTGAAGTGCAACACCTGCGGCGGCTTCCACAAGTACCGCCCCACGGCGGCCGCCCGCGCCGCCGCCAAGGCGGCCAAGAAGACCACCGCGCGCACCACCACCCGCAGCAGCTCCGCGACCAAGGCCGCCGCCACCCGCGCCCAGCGCGCCAAGGAGCGCTCCCAGGCCGAGCTCACCGCCCGCTGGGAGGCCGCCATGGAGGCCCGAGACAAGGGGAACTCCCGACCCTACGACGTCCACGAGACCTACGCCGAGGACGACGTCATCCTCCACCCCAAGTTCGGCCTGGGGCTGGTCCTGGAGGTCACGCAGCCCAAGCGCGCTCGCGTCCTGTTCCGAGACGCCGAGCGCCAGCTCGTCATGGGGCTCTGAGCCCGGCCCCAAGCTCGACTGAGCGCCGGCGCCAGTGGCCCGCTGGCGCCGGCTTCAGGCGCGCCGGGCCCAACGCGGCGTGTCGCCCAGGTAGGCCAAGCGCTCTGCCAGCATGGCCGGCGCCGCCGCGCTGAGGTCCGCCGCTCGCTCCCGGGCCCACAGGACCAGCGCCTCCATCCCCGCGTCCTCGGCGCCCCCCTGGCGCGCCTCCTCACGGAGCCGCGCCACCAGGAGCGACGGCGGCACGCGGTCCGCGGCGCGCGCGTCCAGCAGACCCTCCATGGGCAACGACAGATCGTGCCCCATGACGCCGACGACGTCGGCCATGGGCGTCCCGGCGGCGTCTGGATCCTTGGTCACCTGGACCAGCAGCGTGGGCGCGTGGTCGAACTCGGGCGTGTCCACGACGCGGAGCGCCTCCTCGTCGTCCACGGCGATCACGGCCCAGGGCTGCCCGGGGACGCGCGCCGACAGCGGGCTTGCCACGCCGCCCAAGGTGGCCGCCAGCCAGCGCGCCACGACCTCCCCCCGGGGCGAGGCGTAGCCCACCCGAACCGAGCCCACGCCCACCGCCGCGAAGACCTCCGCCGCGCGCTCCACCAGGCGGCCCAGGTCCTGGGCGCGCAGGCGCTCCCCGGCGTCTCGCTCCGAGCCCTCCAAGAGGACCGCGCCGTACTCCACGAAGAGGCAGTCGCGCAGGCCGCCGGCCTCCGCCCGGGCGGCCCGCCCGTAGGTGGCGGCGCGCCCCGCGGCGGCGTCGATCCACGCCGCTCCATCCACCTCTCGCAGCGCGGGAGCCACGCGCTCCCAGCGGGCCACCTCCCCGGCGAGGACGCAGGACAGGGCGTACCGCTGGAGCATCCCGGGCCCCACCCAGCGCCCCTCCCACACGGCGAGGGCCTCCACGACGGCGGCGTGGTCGCCCACGCGGGCGAGCGCCTCCGACAGCACGATCGCCCCGTCGGGATCCCCGGCGCCCCCGCGCCGCCGCGCGCCCCGCGCCACGGCCACCGCGGCGCTCGCGTCCCCCACCTCCAGCAGCTCCGCGGCGAGATCCACGAGCGGCCCCGCGTCGTCGGTGTCGGCGGCCCGCGCGAAGGCCCGCGCGAGCTCCTCCTCCCCGCCCAACTCCAGCGCCCGCGCCACCCGCCCGAGCACCGTCCGGTCCCCGGGCGCCTCGTCCAAGAGCGCCCGCGCCTGGCTCAGCGCGCCGCCCACGTCCCCCGCCTCCAGGGCCCGATCCAGCTCGGCCAAGGCCCGGGCGAAGGGCGAGCGCGTGGCCGGGTCCACCGGAGGGGTGGGCTCCGGCTCGGTGACGGGCAGGTCCTCACCGTCCGCGGCCGGCTCGTCCACCGTCCGGCCGCCCCACAGCGATTTCAAGCGTTGCCACATTAGAAGGTGCCGATCGCTCCTCCGCCGCCCCCATCGTGCTTGGGTTTGGGCTTGGTGTGGTGGCCTTTGGCCTTGCCCGGAGACCTCTTGCCACCGCCCGCGCGGCGGCTGGGCACGAGCTTCCGCGTCACCGACAAGCTGCTGGCGGTCCCCAGCCGTAGGGTCAGCGGCTTGAACCCGCTCCTCTTGAGGGTCAGGGACACCGGCGGGCTCCCCTTGACGCGATCCAGCGTCAACGGGGTGCTCCCCAACAGAACGTCCCCCTCGTAGACCTCGGCCCCCGCGGGTTCGCTCTCCACGCGCAGGGAGACGTGCTCCACGGCGGGGACCGCGGCGCTGGGCCCCGCACCGGCGTCTGCGTCCCCGCTCGGCCCTCCCGCGTCCGCCGCCTTCCCCTCCGCCCGATCGGTGGCGTCCCCGGCCGCGGTCCCCCCGTCGGGATGGACCGCGCTCGCCTGGGCGCCCGCGCCCTGGGAGCCCTCGTCATGGCCGGCGCCCGGTGCGGCTCCGAGCGGTGCCGCCGTGTCCTCCGCGTCGGCCTGGGCCATGCGCGCCGGGGCCGTGGGCGCGGGCCTCGTCGCCAGGTAGACCGCGATCCCCCCGGCCAGGAGCACCACGACGGCCAAGGCCAGCCACAGCCCTCCGCGCCGCGGCTTGAGCGCCGCGTCCGCCGAGGCCTGCTCCAGGTTCGTCACCTCCCCCGAGCGCGGGGTCCGTCGCCCGCGAGACACGGCGGGGGCCTGGTGCACCGTGGCCGCCGTGCCGATGGCCTCCAGCAGGTCCTCCTTGAGATCCAAGCACGACCCAGGCCGCTCATCGGGGAACTTGGAGAGCATGCGCGCCATGAGATCGGTCAGGGCGGGCGGCGTGACGGCGTCCACGGAGGGAGGCAGGGCGGGCGGGGGCTCGTTGAGGTGCTTGAGCATCACCTCCATGGGGCTCTCGCCGTCGAAGGGGCGCTCCCCCGTCAGGCACTCGTAGAGGATGATCCCCAGGGCGTAGATGTCGCTCCGGGGGTCGATCTTCTTCCCCATGGCCTGCTCGGGGCTCATGTACGACGGGGTCCCGCAGATCATCCCCGTGGCCGTGGCCTGCATGTTCCCGTCGTCGGCCATCTTGGCGATGCCGAAGTCCAGGACCTTCACGTGCTCGGGGTTGCCCATCTTGGGCTCGATGAAGATGTTCTCGGGCTTGAGGTCCCGGTGGAGGATGCCGTTGGCGTGCGCCTCGGCGAGGGAGTCACACACCTGGGCCAAGATGTGCACGGCCCGGTGGGCTCCGAGAGGCCCCTCCTCCTCCAGGATCTCGTCCAGGGGCCGGCCCTGGAGCTTCTCCATGACGATGTAGAGGAGGCCGTCGCTGGTCTGTCCCGAGTCGTAGACCGTGATCGTGTTGGGGTGCGAGAGCTTGGAGGCCGCCCGGGCCTCACGCAGAAAGCGCGTGGTCGCCAGCTTGTTGGTGGTGAGCTCCCGGCGGAGCACCTTCACCGCCACCTCGCGCCCCATGGAGGCCTGGTCGGCGAGGTACACCGTCCCCATGCCCCCCTCCCCGAGCTCGGCCTTGAGCGTGTAGTTCCCCTCGATGACCCTCCCCACGAGGTTGGGCTCCTCGTTGAGGATGACGAGTCGCTCGCCATCGTCCTCGCACGCGGTGGCGTCTTCGCCGTACACGCGGCCGCAGTTGGGGCAGAATTTCTCCATGCAGGACGGGTCCCCGTGAGACATGTGGGGGGCTCTGAGTGAGGCGCAGTCTAGTCCGCGGCCCGCCGAGAGGCAACCCGCCGGGCGGCCCCCCACCCCGCCTCCCTCCGAGCCGTGAGATGCGCCTGTGGAGCGTCCGAGCACGGGGGCGCCGCGCTCGCTGCTGACCCCGGCGCCGCGTTCTGCTAGCCTCCGTCGCCGATGGCACCTTCGTACTCAGGTCTCGGCCTCGGCCAGCTCGAGGTCATCTGCGGCAGCATGTTCTCGGGCAAGAGCGAGGAGCTCATCCGCCGCCTGCGGCGCGCCCGCATCGCCCGCCAGCGCGTCCAGGTCTTCAAGCCTGACGTGGACACGCGCTCGGGGGACGCCGACGTGACCAGCCACTCGCACGATCGCATGGGCGCCCAGGTCGTCGTGTCCAGCGAGGAGATCCTCCGCGCGGTCATGGATCGCACTGAGGTCGTGGGCATCGACGAGGTGCAGTTCTTCGACGCGGGTATCGTCGAGGTGGTCGACAAGCTCGCCAACATGGGCAAGCGCGTCATCGTCGCCGGCCTGGACCAGGACTACCTGGGGCGCCCCTTCGAGCCCATGCCCCAGCTCATGGCCATCGCCGAGTACGTCACGAAGACGCTGGCCGTCTGCGTGCGCTGCGGGGCCCCCGCCAACCGCAGCCAGCGCATCGTCCACGGCGACGGGCGCGTCCTCGTGGGCGCCGCCGACGCCTACGAGGCCCGCTGCCGCCGCTGCTTCGAGCCCGAGCTCGCTCGCCAGCTCGACATGGACCTCGCCGCCGGGAGCGTCCAGGCGCTGGGCTCCGGAACCCCGTGATGGGCCGCGCAGCGCGCCGGGCGCTCGCGTGCGCCACGCTCCTGGCCCTCGCCGCCACGCCCGCGTGGGCCGCGGCCCCGCCCTCTCCGGCGCCCGAGCCGGGCTCGAAGACCGCCCCCCCCGCGACGGCGGCCGAGGAGATCCAGCGCGACCTGAAGGCCGGACGCTTCGGGACGGCCGTCTTCCGCTGCGAGCGCGCGGGCCTCGGCGGGGACACGCCCTCGCCTTCGGGCGCGTCCCTGCGGACCCTCTGCGCCCTGGCCTACCTGGGGCTGGGTGACAAGCTCGCGGCGGCCGGGGCCCAGGAGGAGGCGGGCAAACGCTGGTCCCGGGCGAGCGACCTGGACCCCCGGCTCCTGGACGATCCGGCCTTCGTGGCCCGCCTCCTCCAGCTCGGCAGGGGCGAGGCGGCCCGGTCCACGGGGGCCCTGGACACGGCCCCACCCCACCACGAGCACGAGCCTCCCGGGGGGCTCGACGCGGCTGCCCGCCCGGGGGCATCCCACGGCCAGCGCGCAGCGGGCGTGCCCCCTGGCGGCGACGCCCTCGCCCCACCCGAGTCAGGGCCTGCGGGCGCCTCCCCGGCGACCGCCCGCGCCGGGCGCACCTTCGGTGTGGGCCTCTCCACGGGCTTCGACGGGCTCCTAGCCCTGGACCTCGCCTGGCTCTACCGCGGGCGGGTGGCCTTCGAGGTGTCCGCCGGGCTGCTCTACCGCACGCTGGACACGCGGGTGCGCTTGTACGGGACGGACGACGCGCTCACCCCCGTCGTGGGGCTGGGCCTGGTGACGCCCTTCGGGGCTTACGGCGAGCAAGGGCGCGCCGGCGTGCGGGTGGAGCGATACGAGAGCCTCTACCGCGTGGGCCAGGCCATGCACGTGGACGTGGGCCTCTCCTGGGCCGTGTGGAAGCTGGATCTCTTCGCCGGCGTGGCCTTCCTCACGTCCCTGGACCAAGAGGACGACCTGCGGCTCCTGTTCTTCCCCCAGTACGCAGCGCAAGCCCTCATCTACTTCTAGAAGCATGATTCACAACGTCTCCCGTCGCCAGGCTTGCTCTTGTGATTC
>CAYZID010000138.1:0-15317 GCA_964478315.1 uncultured Myxococcales bacterium
CGACACCCACACACGACAACCGGCGCCCCCGGGCGAACGGGCGAGAGGGGTGCGTGCACCTCGCCGTGGACCGTGAGCCTGCCGGCGACGGAGGGGTCGGGCGAGAGGGAGCTCGCAGCCGCTCCCGCAACCGCAGCCGCAACCGCAGCCGCGACCGCCGACGCCACCGCGAACGCGAACGCAACCGCGAACGCTCCCGCAAGCGCGAACGCGGACGCAAACGCCGACGCCACCGCGAACGCTCCCGCAAACGCGAACGCGGACGCTCCCGCAAACGCGAACGCGGACGCTCCCGCAAACGCGAACGCTCCCGCAACCGCGAACGCGAACGCTCCCGCAACCGCGAACGCGAACGCTCCCGCAACCGCTCCCGCAACCGCGAACGCGAACGCGAACGCGAACGCGAACGCGAACGCTCCCGCAAACGCGAACGCGGACGCTCCCGCAACCGCTCCCGCAGCCGCGAACGCCGACGCCAGCGCGAACGCGACCGCCGACGCCACCGCGAACGCAAACGCGAACGCGAACGCGGACGCGGACGCCCCCGGGCCCACACCCGCGTCGACTCCCCCTCCCCGCCCTGCACCCAAGCGCCGCCAGGCCCGCGTCTCCGGGGCGACCGTCACCGGCGACGCCCCGGCAGCCGCCACCAAGGCCGCCTTCGCCAAGGCCCGACGGAAGATCGCCGCCTGCCACAAGCGCGCCGACCTGGGCGCGGTGAGCGCCTCGGTCATGCTCTCGGGGCGCGGAACCGTGGGCGCCGTGCGCTCCAAGCCCCCCAACACCGCCTTCGCGGCCTGCGTTCGCAAGGCCTTGCGCGGTGTCTCCTTTCCCCGCTTCGACGCCTCCTTCGCCGTCCTCCGCTTTCGCGTGAAGCCTTGACCCCCGGCGCCGACCGAGACCCCACCGACGACCGTGGCGACGCCCGACTGTCGGCGACCGTCGGCCGTCGCCCGAGCGACGGCGCCGAGCGCTGGGGAGATGGGCAGCGCGAGCGCCCAACGCCCCATTCCCTGGGGCTGGCGGTATCCCGACAGGCGTGGGCACAGGGGTTGCAGCCCCCTCGAAGCCGACGCGAAGACGGCCGGAACGCAGGAGCCTGACATGAAGACAGCGACCGAGAGGAAGACAGCGACCGAGAGAAAGGCGGCGACGGGGACGAGGCGGCCGGCCCGCGGGCTCGCGTCCCGCCTCTCCAAGCTCGTCCCCCTGGCCACCCTCGCTGCGCTGCTGGGCCCGGTGTCCCCGTGGACCGCCTCCGCCCGGGCGGCAGGCCCCCAGGGAGCCGGGCGCGTCGTGGTCCTGGTGGACGAGAGCCTGGACGGCGCCCCCCGGGACGCCCGCGTGGCCGAGGCCGCGGTCCAGGCCGCCCTGGGCGAGGCCGGCGTCACGCTCATCGACGCCGCCCAGAGCCGCAAGATCCGCTCGGTCACCGACGCCGGCACCCTCATGGAGGGCACGGTCCCCGACGTCATCACGGCCCTGGACGCCGACGTCATCGTCGCCGGGCGCAGCCGCATCCAGCGGGTTCAGAACGACCTCCTGGGCCCGCGCGTCCACAGCGCCGACGCCGCCCTGAGCCTCAGGCTCATCGCCGTGGACGACGGCCACGTCTTGGGCCTCCTGGACGCCCAGGCCCAGGCCGTGGGCTTCTCCGCCCAGCAGGCCGCCGACAAGGCCGCGCGCCAGGCCGTCCAGGCCGTGAAGGGCGAGCTCCTCGCCAAGCTCCAGGCCGGCGCGACCCCGGGGCGCCTGGAGCTCACCGTCACCGGCATCCCCCACGTCACGGCGAGCGAACGCGTCATCACCGGACTCCAGCAGGTCCCCGGCGTCCAGGGCGTGACCGTCCTCCAGGCGGGGCGGGGGCGGACCAAGGTCGAGATCCAGGCGCCAGGGGCCAGCGCCCGGACCCTGGCGGCCGCCATCGACGGGGCCCAGGGCCTGGGCCTGTCGGTCATCGGCTACTCCCGGCGGGCCATCACGGCCGAGTACAGCCCCGCCCACGCGCTCCACTTGAACATGGTCCTCACGCCCTTCCGCGCGGCGGGGGGCGGTAAGACGAAGGCCGGCAAGGGCGGGGCCAAGCCGGGCTCCTCGGCCTGGCGCGGCCGCGCCCTGGCCCGCGTCCTCGGGGTGGCCGCCTCGAACCTGGCCTTCGTGCGCCTCCACGCCGACGGGCGCCCCGCGTCCCTCCCCGGGAGCACGCCCCGCGCCTGGGCCAAGGGCCTCAAGCGCATGGGACTCGCGCCCACCCAGACGATCCTCGCCCGGGGCACCTACGCCCGACGAGGGGGCGCCCGATTCGAGGTCACGGCCTCCCTGGTGGCCGCCTCCACCGGCGCGGTCCTGGTGGCCGGCCGGCGCACCTGCCCGACGGCCGCGCTGGGCGACTGCGTGGGGGACCTGGCGAGCGGCCTCGCCGACAAGCTCCTGCCCGCCGTCCTCGCCAAGCGCGGGGCCTTCCGGGGCGCCCTCCCCCAGCGCCTCGTCGCCCAAGGCTCGGAGGGCGCCGCCGCCACCAGCCAGCGCGCCCTGCGCGTGGCGAAGATGACCGTGGAGCCCCTCTTTCCCGCCCGCCTGTCCACCTACGCCGACCACCCGGTGGGCAGCCTCACGCTGGAGAACACGAGCCGCGCCGCCGTCCGGGACGTCGTGGTGTCCGTGACCCTGCCCGGCTTCGCCCGCGAGGCCCTGGACATCCCCGTGGGCACGCTCAAGCCCCGCGCCAAGAAGGTCGTCCCCCTGAAGGTCGTGCTGGACCGTGCGGCGCTCGTGGGCCACGACGCCAACGGCCCGGCTGTGCTCAGCGCCACGGCCCGCTACGTCACCGGGCGCGGCGCCGACGCCCTCCAAGGCGAGGTGCGGCGCTCCAAGGCCGTCCTCGTCTACGGCCGCAACGTCGTCTCCTGGGCCGAGCCCGACTCGGTGGCCTCCTTCGTGACCCCCAAGACCCCCGCGGTGCAGGCCCTGGCCGGCGTCCTGAACACCGTCAAGCCTGCGGGCCCCGGGGCGGCGTCCGCGCCCTCCGCGCTGACCGCCCCCCCAGCACTCCGCACGGCCGCCGCGGCGCTGGGAGGCATGGGCGCGCTGGGCGTGCGCTACAAGGCCGACCCGGCCAGCCCCTTCGGGAGCGAGGCCCTGGACTATGCCCAATTCCCCGAGCAGACGCTGTCCAAGCGCGCGGGGGACTGCGACGACCTCGCCATCCTGTTCGCGTCGCTCACCGAGGGCGCCGGGCTGCGCACGCTGCTGCTCGTCACGCCCGACCACGTCTTCGCCGCGGTGGACACGGGCCTCCCGCCGCGCGCCGCCGATACCTTGAGCCTCACCGCCGGGCGCACGCTCACGCACGACGGGACCCTCTGGGTGCCCCTGGAGACGACGCTGGTGGGTCACCCCTTCGACGAGATCTGGGCGGGCGGCGCCAAGGCCCTGGCCCGCTGGAGCGCCAAGCCCCAAGCCATCCACCGGGTGGACCTCCGCGCCGCCTGGACCCGGTTCCCCGCCGAGAGCCTCGTGCCCCAAGACGCAGAGACCGTGCCCACATTGGGAGACGCCCAGGTCCAGGCGCTGCGGCAGGAGCTGGCCACGTGGGGCGAAGGGTGGGCGAGCGCCCGAGCCCAGGAGTTGGACGCGGCCATCAGGACCGCGCGCGTGGCCAAGGATGAGCCCACGCCCCCCGGACGCGTGAGGCTGGCGCGGCTGCTCGTGCTGCGCGGCCGCCTGGACCAAGCCCGCCAGACCTTGCAGGGCCTCGACGACCCCGGCGCGCTCAACGCCCTGGGGAACATCGCGCTCCTCGCGGCGGCCCCCAAGGACGCCCTGCGCGACTACGACCGGGCGCTGGCCGCGAAGCCCGACGCCCGCGTGCACCTGAACGCCGCCATCGCCGCCCACGCCCTGGGCGACGACGACACCTTCGCCGAGCACGTCTTCGCCTGCGTGGAGCTGGGGGCCGAGGACGCCGTCGTCCGCCTGGCCCGCGCCGGCGTGTCGGGGGGGGCGCGAGGCGCCGACGCGGGGGCGCGGGCCAGCAGCGCCGCCACGTCGGCCGACCTGGGCGCCGCGATCCGCGCCGCCTACGAGCGCCGCGGTCGCAAGCTGCCCCCGGGGGCGGCGGCGAAGGACGGCGCGCGGGCCTCGGACGCGAGCGCGGGCCGCCCGGACGTGGTCCCCTTCCTCTATTGGCTGTGAGGGGCGAGGCGTGACCCCGAGCGGACCATCGAGACGCCCCCTCGGCCGCCCGAGGGGGGGCCTGAGCGCGCTCTGCGCCCTCATCTTCGCGGCGCTGAGCAGCCCACCAGCGGCCCACGCGGAGGCCGGGCCCTCGCCCGGGTCCCCGGAGTCGGCCGCGCCCACGGAGTCGGCCGCGCCCAAAGCCCCACAGCCCGCGGTGGGCAGCGTGGGGCCGCGCTTCGCCCTGACGACCTTGAACGGCGCACGGTGCGGGCTGGAGCGCTTCGCCACGGCGGACGTCGTGGGGCCCCGGGCCACGCGCCCGGCCAGGGCCCTGCTGGTGGTCTTCAGCGCCTCGTGGTGCGGGCCGTGCAAGCGCGAGCTGCCCGAGATCGTCAAGCTGGAGCGCGAGCTGCGGGCCCGCGGTCTGGCGGCGGTGGTCGTCGTGGTCGACCGCGACGCCGAGGGCGTGGAGGCCATGCGGCGGTTCCTGGAGGAGAAGCTGGCGCTGTCCTTCCCCGCCGTACACGACCGCTTCGGGATCATCGCCCGACGCTACGACGCCGCCAACCTCCCGAAGTCCGTGGTCATGGACGGGGCGGGGCGGGTGGTGGCCGTCCACGAGGGCTACGCCCCGGGGACCATCGCGAAGCTGCGTGCGGAGCTGGAGGGGCTCGTGGGGCCGGCGCCGGACGAGGAGGAGGCCCTAGGCCACAAGAGGCACAAGCGTCACAAGAGGCACAAGCGCCACAAGAGAAAAGCCAAGCGCAAACACCGAGAGTAGCGGCGCGCCGGCCAGCGCCAGCCGAGCGCTGGCCCGGCGACACGGGGACGTCCAGGAGTTCATCCGGGGCGTGAACGGGGGAGCGGAGGAGGACCGAGCATGAAGGCGACGAGGACCGAGGTGAGGAGGAGCCCGCCGGCCGGAGGCGTGCTTCCCCAGGGGGCCGTGCGCCCCAAGCGGCGCGATCCGACCCCGATCCGCCACCTGCTCTGCGGACCGAGGCGCAGGAGGCCGCGTTTGGGCAAGGAGGCAAGCGGCTGGGCGCGGAGGCGTGGCCGCGTCACGTCGAGCACCCAGACGCGCAGTCCGACGACGCCCACACGCGGGATCCAAAGCCGAATCCCAGAGTGGGTGGCGGATCGGGGTCCGAGCCCACACATGGGGGCGAGGTGGGGGCTCGCCGTGTGGGCGTGCGCGGTGGTGCTCGCCGGGAGCCAAGCCCGCGCGGAGGCCCCGCCCGGGGGCGCCCAAGCGGCGGATCGGGGCGCTCAGCGCCGCGTGGTCGTCTACCAGCTCGAAGCGGACGAGGGGCTGGAGGAGCTGGCGGCCTCGCTGAGCGACGCCCTGGTGCTCCACCTGGGCGAGCTGCCCGGGGTGGTGGCCGTGAGCCAGACCGAGCTCCGGGTGATGCTCCAGCACGAGGCGGACCGCCAGAGCCTGGCGACCTGCCGCAACCAAGCCAAGTGCCTGGGGCGCCTGGCCGAGCTGACCCAGGCCCAGGAGGTCATCACCGGGCGCGTGGGCAAGCTCGGCGCCTCCTTCGCCGTGACCTTGAAGCGCGCCAACACGCACAAGGCGGCCGTGGAGGCCATCGAGGTGGCCGAGGCCGAGACGGAGCGCGACGTGCCCCAAGCCCTCCGAGCGGCGGCGAGCCGGCTCATGGGGGTCGCCGGGGCCGCCGGCGGGGGCGAGACGTTCCGCCTGGAGATGGCCCCCGGCGGCATGAAGGCGGCCGTCATCGACCTGGAGGCCCACGGCGTCCCCGCCGCGCTGGCGCAGAACCTCACCGAGCTGCTGTCCCTGGAGCTCAAGCGCTTCCAAGGGATGAGCGTCATCAGCCGCGCCGAGATCAAGACCATGCTCCAGTTCGAGGCGGACAAGCAGGTCCTCCAGTGCAAGAGCGACACGTCCTGCCTCATGGAGATCGGCGGCGCCCTGGGCGTGGACTACCTGGTCACGGGCAGCGTGGGGCGCCTGGGGAGGGCCTACGTGCTGGCGCTCAAGCTCATGGATATCCAGCAGGCGCGGGTGGTGCACCGCACGTCGCTGTCCTTCCAGGGAGACGACCGCGACCTGGGCAAGGCCCTGCGCGTGGCGGTGTGGCGCCTCCTGGGGCGTCCCCTGGAGGGGACCGGGGAGGTGCGGCTCGTCGTGCCGGCCGAAGACGGCGGCCAGGTCGCCGTGGCGGGGCGGCCCGCCACGAAGCTGGCGCCGCGCCAGACCTTCACGGGTCTCCCGGCGGGCAAGGTGGGCGTCTCCCTCCAAGCCAAGGGCTACTATCCCCTGTTCCAGGAGACCTTCGTCTTCAGCGGGCAGGTGACCGACCTGCGACCGCGCCTCAAGCCCCTCCCCACCCCCTGGTACGGGAAGTGGTGGACCTGGACGATCATCGGCGCGGTGGTCGTGGGGGCCTCGGTGACCACGGCCGTCCTGGCGACGCGGCCGGACGCACCTTCCCAGGCGACGGTGACCTTCTGAGGCAGGCGCTGGACTTGGGGAGAGACACGCCCGGGCGTGCGAGGAAAGAGCCCACAGGGGGATGACGTGGTGAGTGAGCGGCGCGAACGCGAGGGATGGGGACCAGGGGCCTGGCAATGGGGAGGATGGACGACGGCAGCGCGAGGCCGCGGCGGACGGGCGGGACACCTCGTGGCCCGCGCCCTGGCGGCCCTGCTCCTCACGGGAAGCGCGTGCCAGGGCACACCCGGCGGCGACTACTCGCTGGCCTTCACGTGGGAAGGGGGCAAGCCCGCGACGCTGGAGGGGCTCCAGGTCCGCGTGCGTATCGAGGCGCGCACCGAGCCCACCAAGCCTGGCCGGGTGCTGTCGGACGCGGGCCCGGCCCCCTTCCGCGAGGACGGGACGCTCTCGCTGGTGCTGCCCGAGCTCACGCCGGGTGAGGGGCGCGTCGTCGTCGCCGAGGTCCGCACGGGCCCGCTGCCCACGGATCCCGTGGCCTACTACGGACGCTCGGAGCCCTTCACCGTGGAGCCGGGGGTCACGCGCACGGTGCCCATCGCCGTGCCCCTGCGCCCCATCCCCAGCGGGGGCGGCGAGCCCCCCCTGGTGGTCCTCGTGGACGGCGCCCCGCCCGCGGGAGACGCCGCCCTGGTGCGCACCGCCCAAGTCTCCCTGCGCCTCACGACCGACACGGGCGTCACCGCGCGCCTGTCGGACGACCCCACCTTCCCCGGCGAGCGCACGACGACGGTGGACCTCACGGACGCCGAGCCCATGCCCGGCTCGGGAGGCACCCTGCGCCGCCTGGACGTGCCCTGGGATCTGGACGCGGGGCGCACCCCCTGCGCCGCGAACTACTGCCCGCGCAGGGTCTACGCGCGCTTCACGGACGCCGAGGGCTACGAGTCCCTCACCGCTGAAGCGCGCGCCGTCCTGGACGTCGTGGCCCCCTCGCTGGTCCAACCCGGGGGCGTGTCCATCACGCCAGCGCTGGCGAACGCCCGCTCGGAGATCACGGTCAGCCTCACCTTCGACGAGCCCCTGGGCGCCCCACCCGCGCTGGCGCTGGCCGACGCCGGGGCGCCGCCCTTCCCATTCGAGCAGCTCTTTCCGGCCCCGGGCGATCCCCTGGGCACGACGTACACGCTCCGCGCCACGCTGGAGGCCGGCACGCTCGCCGCGGGGGAGCACGCCCTGGGGGTCACGGCCGTGGACCGCGCCGGAAACCCCGCCTCCCCGCAGGGCGCCGTGAACGCGGGGGCCTTCACCGTGGACCCCGCGCCCCCGACGCTGACGCTGGGCCCGGTCGTCACGCCCTCCCCGGACCACCCGGGCTACGTGAACCAAGCCGACGAGGCCGTCGCGGCGACCTCCGCGCAGGGCGAGGGGTCCGCCATCACCCTCACCGTCTCCACGAGCGAGCCGCTCGTGGCCCCGCCAGCGGTGCGCATGGGGCCCCTGACGCTCGCGTGCGCGCCCGAGGAGAGCGGGAGCGGGAGAGCGGCGTCGTACGCGTGCGCCTACGCGCTCACGGGGGCGGACCCGGACGGGGTCTACACGGTCACGGCGTCGGGTGAGGACCTCGCCGGCAACGCGGCCGCCGCCGCGGCGCCCGCGCCCGTGGTCTTCGACACGGAGCCTCCGCGCCCGGTCCAGGTCCTCGTGGATCCGCCCGTGCTGGCGCCGGGGCGCGCGGCCGTGGTGCAGGTGGGGATGTCCGAGGCGGTGGGGGAGGACCTGACGCTGTCGGTCGTCGCGCCCCCGGGGAGCGGCGCCGACCCGGCCTCCGTGACGGTGGAGCAGGTCGCCCAGAGCAGCGCGGGCGCCACCTGGCTGGTGACCGCGCTGGACACGGCTTGGGACGACGGCCCCCTCCAACTCCAGGTCCAAGCCGCGGACGTGGCCGGGAACGTCGTGTCCCCGGCGGACTCGGCGCTGGGAGAGATCGCGCTGGACGGCACGCCCCCGGCGTTGACGTCGCTGGGGCTGGAAGGAGAGCCGTTCTCGGTCCAAGGGGCGACCTTCTGGGGGTTCAACGCGGCCTCCCTGGACGACCCACAGGCGACGATCACGGCGCGCTTCTACAGCCCAGAGCCGCTCCAGGAGGGGGCCGTGCGGGCGAGCTTGGGAGCCTACTCCGTCGCATGTTCCCGGGAGGACTCCCTGCCGGACAGCCTCCCCGGAGGGGCCCCTCCCGGCCCGGATGGGGAGGTGTGGCGGTGCCCCTTCCTGCCCAGCGGGGACGAGCCCGACGGCGTGCGCATCTTCGTGCTCGAGGGCCGGGACCTGGCGGGCAACCCCGCCGAGCTGGAGCTCACGGGCGAGCCGGTGATCTTCGACCGGACACCGCCCGAGATCCTGGGCGGCACAGAGTCCCTGCTCCTCACGCCCAGCGACGACAACCCCCTCGTCGCCTACGGCGTGTCGGCGGCGGGCTCCACGACGGCCGTGCGCCTGCGGTTCGGCGTCTCCGAGCCTCTGTCCGCCCCCCCCACCGTGGAGGCCATCCCCGTGACCGGGGACGCCGCCGCCATCCCCATCGCCTGTGACTACGCCCCCGCCAAGCAGACGGTCTTCGTGTGCGAGGTGCCTCCGGGCGGCCTGCCCAGCGGGCTGGACGCCCGCTACGGCTTCCAGGTCTCCATGGCGGACGTCCTGCAAAACCCGGCGACGGTGACCCTGGGCTCGGGGACGGGAGGCGGCACCGAGCTGCGCGTGGACACGATCCCGCCGCCGAGCCCCGACGTGAGCACGGAGGGGCGGGTAGTCCTGGCGCGCGCCCCCTGGGGGACGGCCGCGACCGACTTCCTGCCGCGACTGGGCCTCCGGGGGCTGGCGGGGGCGCTGACTCCCGAGGCGGACCTGCTGGTGCGGGCGTTGGCCGGGGAGGATCCCACCCAGGCCGCCGAACTGGGGCGCGCGGCGGTGGACGACGAGGGAGGCTTCGGGCGCTGCCCCACGGGCGGGTGCGCCACGGACGCGGACGCGGATCTGGGCACGTTCACGCTGGCGGCCGCGGACCTCCAGGCGGTCTGGGTCCAGACCATCGACGGCGCCGGGAACACCAGCCCCGCCGTCCAGGTGCGCGACGTGACCTGGTTCGCCTCCCTGGGAGGCAAGGTCCTGGGCGACACGGCCGTGAACCCCCACCGTCTGGAGGCCTTCGCGTGGACACCGAGCACCCCCCTGGGGGCCCAAGGCGTGGAGGAGACGCTGAGCGAGCCGGCGACGGTGCGCGGCCGCGGGCGCTGGACACGCCTTCGGAGCACGCCCAGCTTCACGCCACCCGCACGCGACCACGCCAACGTGGGCTTCGACCCCTACCGAGCCCGGCTGGTGTTGTTCTCGGGGGACGCGGCGCTCCAGGACACGTGGGAGTCCAACGGGCAGGCTTGGACGCCCCGGTGCAACCCGGCCTCGGAGGCCTGCGTGGCGCCAGCGTCAGACGAGCTGTCCGACACCCAGATGGTCTACGACCCCGCGCGTGGGGAGCTGCTCTACGTGACCCCCTTCTCGGACGCCCTGTGGGGTTGGGACGGAACCAAGTGGACCCAGCGGTGTGGCGGGGACACGGGGTGTTCCATGCCCGTCCAGTTCGCGTTCGAGAAGACCCTGGCGTACGACGAGGGGCGCCGCCGTGTGGTGGCGCTGTTCTCGGACTTCACCGGCGACGCCGTCCGGGCGTGGACCGGCGTGGCGTGGGAGCCGTTGTGCCCCCAGGGGGACGCCGACTGCGGCCTGCCCGCGGTGCCCCTCAACGGGTTCCCCAAGCTGGCCTACGATGGCACGCGGCAGCGCCTGGTCCTGTACTTCGCGGACCACAGCGTGGCGCAGACCTGGGAGCTGGCCTCGGACGAGGCCGAGGCGACGTGGACGCTCACCTGTGACGGGAGCGTGGGGACGGGCTCGTGCCCCACGCCGGCGGATGGCTATGGCGCCGGCGCCCCCAGCTCCTCGATGGTCTTCGACGAGCGGGCGGGCGAGGTGGTCCTGCTCACGTTTCCGGGCATGACGACGTGGACCTACGCTGGAGCGGGCTGGGAGGAACGCTCCCAGGCGCCGGTCTCTTGGGCGCTTTTGGGCCTGCGCCCCCACCCGTACTACGATCGAGGGCGAGGGACGGTGCGCGCCTACCTCCCGGACGAGGCGACCATCTGGGAATGGACGGGGGATCAGTGGCGCCGGACGTGCGGCCCAGGCGGCGCCTGCGAGGCACCGGGGACGCGTTGGGGCGCGGCGGCCGCCAGCGATGGACGCAGGTCTCTCGTCCTTTTCGGCGGTCGGGAGGAAGGAACGTCGGACGAATCATCGGCCGCGCTGAACGACACGTGGCGCTTCGACGGTCGCGCGTGGACATTCATGGCGGAGGCCTCCCCGTCCGGATACCCCGCCCCGACGGCTGGAGCAGGGGGCGTCATGACCTTCCTGCCCTCGTCCCGCGAGTACCTCTTGCTCCCGCCGGACGAGTCGCTCGCGAACCACCCGGGGAAGGTGGCGGCCTGGCGCTCCGCGGCCCTGGAGGATGGCTCCCCGACCTTGTGGGAGGACCCGTGCCGACCGCTCTCCCTGGACGCCATCCTGTCCGCCCTGTGCAGCGCAAGCGGGCCGCGCCCCCGCGCGTTCGCCACGCTGCGCTGGGATCCCATCCGCAAGGCGGCCGTGCTGCTCGGAGGCAGGCTGACGAACGCGACCAGCGCAGACTCGCTGGGCTGCCTCGACGTGTCCTGCGAGGCGTGGGCCTGGCGAGCGGGCCACTGGCTCCCGGCCGGCGACACGGCGCTGCCGCGAGCCTTCGGGCACGCCTCGGTCTCCCCGGATGGCTGGCCGGGTCTGTGGTCGTATGGCGGGCTGGACAGCAGGCAGGCCTTCGCCACGCGCAGCGCGAGCCTGTCGCAGGTCACCCTGGCCGACAAGGGGGCCGCGAACTGGAGCCTTCCTTGCGGCTCCGAATGCACGCCCGGTGCGCGGGTGGGGGCGCACCTCACCTACGACCCCGACCGTCACGCCCTGCTCCTGTTCGGCGGTTACGACGATGACCCGAACGAGGTCCTCGCGGACGCCACCGTGTGGGAGTACCGCCGGGGCGCCGGGGGCGCGGATCCGGGGACCTGGACCACGGTGCCGTGCCCCGACGACGCGGCGTGCACGGCCCCCACGCCCCGCGCCTATGGGACCCTGGAATATCTCCCGAGCGCCCACCAGCACGTCCTGTTCGGGGGCACGGTCAAGCAGGGGCTCTGGAACTCCGACGTCCCGGACGGTGACACCTGGCTCTACGACGCGGGGGCCAGCGGACGCCCGGGGCAGGTCCTCACGGTGGCCTACGTGGCGGCAGGCGGGCCCTTGGGCGAGCAGTGCGCCTACCAGCCGGGGGCGTGCCCCCTGCGGCGGCTCCGCGTCCGGTGGGCAGGGGAAGCGACGAGCGTGAGCGAGGGCGGGACGCCGGTGAGCGGCGTGCGGCTCCGCGGTTGGGCGCATGGGCGCTGGGAAGCCCTGGGCGTGGCCGCCGGAGGGAGCTTGGACTGGACGACCCAGGACACCGCCCTCATGGGATCGCTGCTGGTCCCCAGCCGCGATGGGATCTTCCACCTCGCCTTGGAACCTCTGGGCACGAACGGCGACCTGCCCGAGTTCGCCCAACTCCGAACCGACGAGCTGGAGGTCGCGGTGTCCTACCATCTGGCGCCCGAGGGCGGGAGCTGCGGCGACGGAGTCCTGAACGCGGGCGAGGCCTGCGACCTGGGCGCGGACGCCAACGACGGGAGCTACGGCGGCTGCACGGCGGACTGTCGCCTGGCCCCGCGGTGCGGCGACGGGATCTTGGACGAGGAGGACGGCGAGGGCTGCGACGACGGCGGGCTCACGCCGGGAGACGGCTGCAACGAGGCGTGCCAAGCGGAAGACCCACCGGCGTGCGAGGCGACGCCGCTGCCCTTCGAGGCAGACGCCCGCGAGCCCATCGTGGTGGTCGGGGACACGACCGAGGCCCCCCTGGAGCACACCGGGAGCTGCGCGGCGGCGACGCCAGGGGGCGGCGACGCTTGGCTCACGCCCGGGCGCGTCTACGAGGTGGTCGCGCCCGGCGACGGGACGCTCACGGCGCGCTTGGACGGCCCCGGCGCCCTGGACGCCACCTTGAGCGCCCGGGACGGATGCGGGGACGCCTCCACGGAACAGGCGTGCATGGCGTCGTACGCGGCCCCCTCTGGAGGGGCCTGGATCACTCTCCCCGTGACGGCGGGGGCCTCGGTGACCCTCTTGGTGCAGGGGCTCCTGGGGGCCACAGGCCCCTTCGAGCTGACGGTAGGCTTCGAGCCCCAGCCCCCGGCGGACGGGTGCGCGGGCGCCACGCCGGTGATGCTAGGGGCGGGCGCTCCCACGGTGGTGACCGGGACGACGACCGGGGAGCAGAACGCCCTGGGCGCCCCGTGCACGGACACGGCCTCACCGGAGCGCGTCTTCTCCTTCGTGGCGCCCGGCGACGGAGAGGTCCACGCACGCGCGCTGCCCACGGCGAGCTCCACGCTGGACCCCGTCGTGTGGTTCCTGCGGTCGAGCTGCAAGTGGGGGGGCGGGTTCTCGGGCTTCCTCCCCGCCTCCGCCTGCGATGATGACGCGCACGGGCGGGGAGCCGAGGCGAAGCTGCCGGTGCAGGGGGGCCAGAGCTACTTCGTGGTCGTGGGCGGCTACGGGCAGACCCAGGGGGACTTCGACCTCGCCCTGGCGTTCCTGCCGAGCGGGGCCTCTCCCGACCCGTGCGACGCCCCGGAGCTGGTCTCGTTGGGCGCGGGGGAGACGGTGCAGCTCCAGGGCAGCACGAAGTGGGCTTTCGACGAGGCGGCTCGGACGTTTCGGCTAGACTGCGGTCCCCTGGCGCGGTGGACGAAGGTCTACGAGGTCATGCCCGCGTCGAACGGCGTCATCCACGCCCGCGTGGACGGGATCGGCGGGTTCGACCCCGTGCTCTACGGGACGTCGGAGACCTGTGACGAGAGCTCGGACACCGAGTGCCAGGACGACGCTTCCGCGACCGACCGCGGCGCGTCGGTGGACATCGAGACCTGGGCCGGCGCGCCGGTCTACATCCAGATCCAAGGCTACGACGGCCAGGTGGGGGACTTCTCGCTGGAGCTGACGCAGACCCCTCAGTAGTTCCCATCCTGAAAAGGCGGACCGAGCCACGGCGAGTCGATGTGCGTGCCAGGTGCGTTCACGCAACCCGCCGGAGTAGCAGCGCTACTTCAAGTGGTTGCGGGGACGCGCATGGTGCGTGCAGCGGCCGTCGCGGCGACGGGAGGCTTTTCAGGATGGGAACTCGGTAGAGGGGGCACCGGGGACATCGCGCGGGCCGCGAGGTTGCCCTGGGAGCGCGGAGGTGGTGTGGTCCGGGCCGGGCGTGTCTTCCGCCCTTCGACTCCCTCTGTCACACGAATGTCACACCAAGAGAGGCCGCACATGGCAGTGTTCAAGAAGGTCGAGCTCGTCGGCACCAGCAAGAAGTCCATCGAGGACGCCATCGACAAGGCGGTCGCCAAGGCGAGCAGCACGGTGCGCAACATGTCCTGGTTTGAGCTCCAGGAGGTCCGCGGGCGCATCGACGACGGCAAGGTCGTGGAGTACCAGACGATCATCAAGGTGGGCTTCAAGCTCGAGAACTGATCCCTCGCGAGGTCCGCCGCGCCGTCGCGGACCTCGCCCTCCCCCATCATCCCGCGCGGAGCCCCTGTGACGATCCGGGGGCCTGGCGTCTCCTACGGACACGCGCCCCGCGGCGCCCAGCCGTCATGCGACTGCCGTCATGCGGCTGCCCTCATGCGGCTGCCCTCATGCGGCTGCCCTCATGCGGCTGCCCTCATGCGACTGGGGGCACCGCGCGCACCCTACCCTCACGCCACACCGGGCACGACGCCCCGAAGGAGACCTCATGGGCCGCAAGTCCACGGCGAAGAAGAAGCGCAAGCAGCAGGGAGGCCCCAAGCCCCAGGCCACGACGGAGGCCGCCCCCAAGGCCCGCAAGGAGCGCGCCCCCGGGACGATCCACGTGAGCGACGCGGGCTTCGACCACGAGGTGATCCAGAGCGACATCCCGGTAGTCGTGGACTTCTGGGCGCCCTGGTGCGGCCCCTGCAAGATGGTCGCGCCCATCCTGGACGAGCTGGCGGTAGAGCTCCACGGCAAGGTCAAGATCGTCAAGTACAACACCGAGAAGAACCAGCGCGTCGCCCAGGCGCTGAACGTGCGCAGCATCCCGACGATGGTCGTGTTCCGCGACGGCGAGGTGGCCGACGTGCGCATCGGGGCCTCGCCGCGCCCGGTCCTGGAGAAGTGGATCCGCAAGTGGGGCGAGCCCAAGCGCTCCCTGCTGTCCAAGCTGTTCGGGTAGCCCGCGCCCGCCCAGTGGGGCGGCTCACGGCGGGGTGCTCAGCCCTTGGCGAGAGCGTCCACGCGGTCCGCGTAGGCGGCCTTGGCGTCCTCCCGAGACATCCCGGCCCGAGACGCCCAGGCGTCGTACTTGGCGCGCCCCTTCATGTCTAGACGCCCCGGACGCTTGCCCGAGACATCCCCGTCCGTAGCCTGCTTGAACAGCCCATAGAGCTCCAGCAACACGGCCGGCGGCTGCTTGCCCAGATCCGCCACCTACTCTGGGATTCGGCTTTGGATCCCGCGTGTGGGCGGC
>CAYZID010000139.1:0-15278 GCA_964478315.1 uncultured Myxococcales bacterium
GCCGCCCACACGCGGGATCCAAAGCCGAATCCCAGAGTAGGTGGCGGATTGGGGCGCTTGTTCGAGGTCATCGGGGACGGCCCGCGCAGCGCCGGCCGTCGCGCCGCCCGAGGTCAGTAGGACCAGTCCCCCGTGGGCGTCTGGTAGTGCACGCGGACCAGGTGGGGGCCCAGGGGCTGCTCGATGTTGTGACCTCGGTGGAAGGCCATGCGGTAGGCGGCCTCGCCCGGGCTCAGCGTGGAGCCGGCGAAGGTCGCGCGCCCCATGGCGTCCAGGGGCTCGCCCCGGCGCAGGGCCTCCAGGGAGCGCTCGTCGTGGAAGAGGACGGACACCCCCTCCTCCGCGCCCACGACGTCGAGCTGGACCCGAGGCACCGCGTCGTCCAACCCCGGGAGGTAGACCTCGATGGCGTCCTCGCGCGCGAGCTCCGAGGCTCCCGTGTGCCCCACGAAGCTCGCCGCCACGACCGCTCGGAGGTCTTCGGAGCGCAGCCACAGGTCCAGGGTGTCTCGGCCACCCGCGCGCGTCCTCCAGAGCCCCTGGGCGAGCGTGAGCAGCCCCCCGCCCGAGAGCCCCACGCCGGCGAGGATCTCGCGCACGCCTCGGAAGCTCTCGCGCGCCGCCTCGGGCGAGGCGTCCCCGGGCTCGTGCGCGGGGCCAGCCGGGCCGCGTGGGTCCACCCCGGCCACCCGCCACAGCACCTCGCACACCGCCCCCACGAGCGCCGTCGAGGCGCTGGAGGTCGGGCGCTCGCGCCCCAGCCAGCGGCCCAACAGCCCCCCGCGGCGCCCCGCGTCGTCCAGGCGCCGCGCCGCCGCGACCCAACGGCGCAGCTCCGCCGCCGTGGTGGCGCTCAGGTAGGGCCCCCCGGGCGCCAGGGGGTGTCGCCCGTGGGCGTCCGCGTGCTCCGCCGCGAGTCGTGCGCTGAGGATCGACCGCACGTCCGTCGTTGACCGCTGGCTCGCCGACACGGCCTCGCTCCCTTGCCGTCACGCCCCCCGGACTCCCTCCACCGCGCTCGGGGGGAGGGGCCGAGGCCACTACTGACCGCTAAATAGGCGCTTGGCGAACTTCTTGTCTAGCCCCGCCTCGGCGATCGTTCGCGCCGCCGCCGTGATGTCGTACTCCATGCGCACGTGCTCGAACGTCGTCTCCACCGTATCGTAGACCCCAAAGCACAGCCGGGGGTCCCGATCGCGCGGCTGCCCCACCGACCCCACGTTGATGATGAACTTCCGATCGCTGTGGCCCACGAGCCGCTTGCCCGTGACGTCCTTGGCCTTCTTCTCGTTGATCATGTACTGGTTCGGCAGGTGGCTGTGACCCACGAAGTTGAAGGGCTTGAGCTTCCCGTAGACCGCCGTGTGGGCCAGGGCGTCCTTGGTCTGGACGACGTAGTAGAAGCCCGACGGGCGGATGGGCGCCGAGTGGAAGAAGGCTAGGCCGTTGCCCTCGTCCACGTGCGTGTAGGGGAGCCCGTAGAGCCACTCGAAGTTGCGGTCGTCGAGCTGGGAGCGCGTCCAGTAGATCGCCTCCCGCGCGGCCTCATAATAGTAGTCGAGGTTCATGACCCCGATGACCGCCGCGTCGTGGTTGCCCATGAGGGTCACGTCCACCCGCTCGCGGATGATGTCACAGCAGCGGTTGGGGTCTCCGCCGTAACCCACGACGTCCCCCAGGCAGATGACCCGGTCCACGTCGTGCGAGTCGATCCACTCGAAGGCCGTCGTCAACGCCTGGTAGTTGGAGTGGATGTCCGAGATGATCGCGATGCGCATCGGGCGGCTCTCACCGAGTCGGGGGGCAGGGGACAGGCGGGCCAAGGGGTCCCGCCGTGAATGGGCGACCGGGACCGTGGGCGGGGAGGGCGCCGTGCGCCCCCTGGCAGCCCGCCGCGTGGAGGACCCGGGGCCCCATGATAGGGTCCCGCGCCCAGGACGACCAACCCAGGAGGTTCATAGCATGCTGGCACCCGGCGACAAGGCCCCGAGCTTCTCGCTCCCCACCGACGGCGACGGCACCCTCGCCAGCGAGGACCTCGCCGGCGCCCCCTACGTCCTCTACTTCTACCCCAAGGACAACACGCCGGGGTGCACGACCGAGGCGTGTGACTTTCGGGACCGCATGGACCGCATCGCGGCCGCTGGCGTGGCCGTCGTGGGCGTGTCCAAGGACAAGGTGGCCAGCCACGACCGCTTCAAGGCCAAGCACGGCCTGAACTTCCCCCTGATCTCCGACCCGGAGCTCGTGCTCCACAAGGCCTATGGGGCCTGGGGGAAGAAGATGATGTACGGCAAGGAGCGCGAGGCGACCATCCGCTCGACCTTTCTCGTGGGCGCCGACGGGACCATCCTCAAGGTGTGGCCCAAGGTGAAGGTCAAGGGCCACGTGGACGAGGTGCTCGCCGCCATCGAGGAGCTCGCCCAGGCCTGACGGCCCTCGCCGCTTGCCGCGCGTGTCGCCAGCGTGGATGCTTGCCCCCGTGTCCACCGCGACCCCACGGAGCGCCCCCGCCAGCGCGCCCGCTCGTCCCACACGGCTGCGCCGCGCGCCCGGGGGCTGCCCGGCGAGCTGCGCCCGGGCCGCGCTCGCGGCTTGGGCGCTCCTCGCCGCCTGCGCGACGCCCCCGGCCGAGGGGGGCGACACGCCCTCACGGGCCTGCCCCGAGGCTCTCTCTCAGGCCGTGGACGCCGCCCGCGTCGCCGCGGGCCGCCCGGCGCCCAGCCCGCCCTGGGCGCCGCCCGTCCGCCTGCCCGAGCGCTCGCTCCCGGGCGTCGAGGGCCTGGCCGTGGACCCGCTCCCCCTCGCCCGGGGCGCCCACCCGGTGGAGCGCTGGTGGCGCGACCCGCGCTCGTGCCAGGTCGTGGGGGGCGTCTACGCCGGCCCGCTGCCCGCCTCGTCTTGGGAGCCCTCGCCGCTTCCGCCCAGCGATGAGCCCCTGCCCGCCGGGAGCTGGCCCCGCCCGCCGCCCACCGGCGCCGGTGGGGTTCAGGCCGCCGATGGGGCGCCCAGGGCCCTCCTGGTCACCACCGATGATCCGGGCGCCGCGGCCGACGCCGCCGTGTGGACGCGCGCCCTCGCCGCCCTCGGGGCCCGCGGCCGCGCCCTCCACCGCCCGGGTCGCGCCCCCTTCGAAGCCGCGCTGGCCGACCTCTGCCGGGGCCTCACGGGGCGCGAGGCCGTCCTCCTCGTCGCCGCCGGCCCCGCCGACCCCGGCGGGCCCGCGGGGCCTCCCGCGCTGCTGCTGGGTCCGGGGGAGGTGGACGCCCCCGCCCCGCCGCGGCACGAGGCGCTGTCCTTCGCCCGCCTGGCCGCCCTCCTGGGGGCCCAGTGTCGGGAGGCGGGGCTCCTCGTCGTGGTCCTGGACACCTCCTACGCCGGGGACTTCGCGCGGGCGCTGCCTCCCCGCCCGCCAGCGCTGGTCTGGACCGCGGGGGACGGGGACGCGCCCCGCGTAGACGCCGGGGGAGGGGGGCTTCTCACCGCGGCCCTGGCGCCCTTGGTGGAGGCGCGGGCGCGGGCGGCCTGCCTGGCGCCGGCCTGGGGCGGCGGGGCGCGCGACGGGGGCCGAGAGGGCGGCCAGGCCGCGTGGCCCGCCCCGAGCTTGGGCGACGTGGCGCGCGCCTTCGTCGAGGAGGGCGTCGAGGAGGCCATGCGCGCCGCCCGGTGGACGCGCTTCGGCGCCCCGGCCCTGGGCCTGGACGCCTCCCCCCAGCGGGGCGCCGCCCTGCGCGCGCGGGTCACGGCGGACGTCCCCGTCGCCCCCCTGGCCGTGCGCGGGGCGGTCCCGGCCCCCGCGCGCTGCGACGGGGACGAGGGCTGCGCCCCCCTCACGACGCCCTGCCCGGTCGCCGCCCTGGGGCCCCCCGGTGCCGACGGGGCGTGTCTCCGCTGGGCCTGCCGCGCCGGCGCCTGCGAGGTCGTGGAGACGCCCGACGCCCCGTGCGACGACGCGAACCCCTGCACCGTGGACGACGCCTGTGGGGCAGGGGGGGCCTGCGCCGGGCGGGTGGACGCCTGCGACGACGGTGATCCCTGCACGGTGGACGTGTGCGTGGCCGACGAGGGCTGCGTGCACGCTCCGGCGCCCGCTGGTGGCGCTTGCGACGACGGCGACGCCTGCACCGTGGAGGACGCCTGCGATGGGGAGGGCGCCTGTGGGGGGGCGCCCCGGGACTGTGACGACGGGGATCCCTGCACCGTCGACGACTGCGACCCGGCGTCGGGCTGCGTGAACCACGTGGAGAACGTCGCCTGCGACGACGGGGATCCCTGCACCGTGCTCGACTTCTGCGGCTACGGCGTCTGCCGCGGGCAGCCCAAGGCGTGCGACGACGGCGACCCGTGCACGGTGGACTCCTGCGACCCCGAGACGGGCGTGTGTCTGGCGACGCCCCGCTCCTCCGGCGCCCCCTGCGACGACGGGGATCCCTGCACCCTGGGCGACGCCTGCCTGGACGGGGCCTGCGTGGGCGAGCTGCTCGCCTGTGACGACGGCCTCGCCTGCACCTACGACACCTGTGACGAGGGCGTGTGCCACCACCTCCCCGCGCCCGGGAGCTGCCTGGGCGCCCAGGGCTGCGTCCCCGTAGGCGCGCACCCCCCGGATGCTCCGTGCATGGTGTGCGTGGCGACCAACATCCTGGCCCCGGACGACGGGGCGCCGTGCGCCGACGATGGCGTCGCGTGCACCCAGGACGTGTGCGCCGGGGGCGCGTGCGTGCACCCCAACGCGCCGGGGACCTGCACCAGCGAGGGCGGGGGCTGCGTGGGGCTGGGCGAGCTGGTCGCCCCGTGCGCGCGGTGCGTGGGCACGGGCGTGGCGGCCCCGGTGGAGGCTGGGGTGCCGTGTGACGACGGGGATGCCTGCACGGCGGGGGACGCCTGCCGCCCCGATGGGCAGTGCGCCGGGGAGCCCCTGCCGTGCTGCCCCGTGGGCCCCGCCGTGACCTGTGGCGCCCTGGCCTTGGGGGACACGTCGGCCCCGGGGGCGACTGAGCTGGAGACCGGCTGGTCCTGCCTCCCCGGCGCGGTCTTCGACGGCCCCGAGGCCGCGCACCCCTTCACGGCCCCCTGCCACGGGAGCTACACGTTTCGGTTGCACCCCTACCTGGTGGCGGGGGAGGAGCCGCCCCCCGGACCAGACGGGCGCGTGCTGCTCTTCGTCCGGGGGCCGGGCGACGCCTGTGGGGAGGCGACCTGCGAGGCCTACGCGCAGCTCGGGAGCGACTCCGGGCTCACCCGGGAGCTCGCCGCGGGCGAGGAGGTGACCCTCGTGGTCGATGGGCTCAACGGCGCCGCCGGGGCCTACGCCATCTCCGTGACCTGCCCCTGCGAGGCCGGCCCGTGAGCCGGGCGGACCGCGGGGCCCCGGAGCCCCGAGCGCCCGCGCCTCGGGCGCCCCGCTGGGGGGAGGCCGCTGTGCTGGCCGTGATCTTTGGGCTGGGCGCCGTCTACGTGAGCCGCGTCATCTGGAACATCGACGTCTTTTGGCACATCGCGGCCGGGCGCGCCTTCGTGGCCGCGGGCACCCTCCCGGACACGGACATCTTCAGCGCCATCGACCCCCACCGGACCTGGGTGTCCTTCCAGTGGGGCTACGAGGTCTTGGTCTACGAGCTCGACCGCCTGGGGGGCCTCCAGCTCGTGCGGTTCGCCCACGCCGCCGTGACGTTGGGCGCCTTCGGCGTCTTCTACGCGGGTCTGCGCCGGCGCCTCCGCTGGGGGCCCGTGGCATCGCTGGTCCTGCTGTCGCTCCTCATGGTGCTGTTCGAGGACCGGGTGCGCGCCCGGCCCCACGTCTTCAACCTCTTGCTCTGGGCGGCGCTCCTGCCCACCTTGGCCCGGGGCCCGGCGGCCCTCACCCGCCGCGCCGCCGTCTGGACGGCGGCCGCGACCCTGCTGTGGGCGAACCTCCACGCGGGCGGTGCCTTCCTGTTCCTCGTGGCGGCCCTCACGCTGCCCGTGGGGGCGACCCTGGAGTGGGCCCTGGCCCCGCCCGAGCGCCGGGCGAGGGAGCGGGCGGCCGCGCGCCGGGCCTGGCTCTGGTTCCTCGCGGCCTTGCTCCCGGCGCTGGCCTCGCCTCACTTCGTGCGGGGCAACGTCCAGGCGCTCACCATGCTGGACGCCACGGAGTCCGCCATCGGCGAGTGGCATCCTGCGTGGCACTTCCTCGCCATCGCCTCCACGGCAGGGCACGTGGTGTGCGGCCTGGTCCCCAGCCTCGTGGGCCTCCTGTGGCTCCCCTGGCTGGCCAAGCTCCTCGCCGGGCTGGGGCGGGGGTGGCGGATCGGGGCCGAGGTGGAGCTCTGGCGCTTGGGGCTGAGCCTGGCCCTCCTCGTGCTGGCGCACCGGTCGGTGCGCTTCGTGTGGGCGGCGGCCTTCGCCCTCGTGATCATGGGGCCGTGGCTGGTCTCCGCGTGGCGCGCCGCCTGGGGCGCGCGCAGGGGGCACGCGGACGCTTGGGCGCGCGCCGCGGGCCTCGCCCTGGCCGTGGCCCTCCAGATCGTCACCTACCGCTTCCACATCACGGCCCAGCACGGGACGCTCTTGGCCGCGGCACGCCAGGCCTTTGGTGCCGAGCCCCTGGACGCGCGGCGTTTCCCCGTGGCCCAGGCGGACTTCCTGGCGGCCACGGGGTTCGAGGGGGGGATCTTCGCCCAGGGCAACTGGGGAGGCTACCTCCTCTACCGCCTACACCCTCGGGTGCGCGTGGTGGCCGACGGCCGTGGCAACTACGCGGCGGACGTCACCAAGGCGCTGGGGCTCGTCTATGACCCCCGGGTCATGGCCGACGCTCGGAATGGCCCCCTGGTCTTGTCCATCTACGAGCGTTTCCCGGGCGTGGACGCGGTGGTCCACCAGCACCCCGTGTGGCCCGGGGACTTCCGCCCGCCACCCCAGCGCTGGACCCGGGTCTTCTCGGACGGGCGGGGGGCCGTGTGGATCCGCCACACCCCGCGCGGGCTGCGCTACCTCCGCGCGCTCCACGCCCGGGCCCAGCCCCGCCCGGCGGCGCCGTGAGCGCCGCGGGTGCTGCGAGGCCGTGGACTGAGGCCTCCCCGGACGGCGCGCCCGGTGCTACAACAGCGCGGTGAGCGGGCGCCTGGAGCCCCGGTGAGGACGGGAGGGATGGGAGCGGTGATGAGGACACGCTGGACGGCGGGACGCGGGGCGCGGACGGCACGCGCGGGCTGGACGGGGGCGGCGGCGACGCTCGCGGTCCTGTGGGCCCTGGCGGGCTGGGGCGCTTGTGGGGGGGGCACGCCCGCGGGCGGAGGCGTCGCCGACGTCTGGGCCGAGGTCGGGCCTGGCGACGGCGCGGTGGAGGACGCTGCGACGGTGGACGGCGGCCCCTGGGACGGGGCCGCCGACGGGGAGCCGGACGCGCCCGCCGGGCCCGCGTGGTGTGAGGGGAAGACGCGAGCCCTCTACGATCCCGTGGGGGGCGCCGAGCTCCAGACCTTCCCCGACGACTACCTCACGGTGGACGACGCCGAGAGCCCCACGGGGCTCCACTTGGATCTGAGCCCCGCGCGCGCCCCCTGGGTAGAGCAGGTGCCCGAGTCCGTCTCCGGGAACCTCGACGGGATGGAGCACCTCAGCGGCTTCGGGCTCCTGGCCGGGGTCCTGCTGCGCTTCGATGCCCCCCTGGGGGCCCTCCCCCAGACGGCCGAGGAGTCGCTCCAGAGCGACGCGCTCGTCTTCTTGGATCTGGACGCCGACCCGCCCGCGCGCGTGCCCTACGAGGCGGAGCTGTCCAACGACGACCAGGACCTGGTCCTCTGGCCCCTGCGCCCCCTGCGCCCCGGGGCCCGCCACGCCGTGGTGTTGACCACGGTCTACGAGGCCGCCGACGGGGGGTGTGTGAGCCCGTCACCCACGACGCGAGCCCTGCTCACCGGGACGGCTACTGACCCCGAGCTCACGCGGCTCGCCGGGCGCTACGCGGACGTCCTCCAGGCCACGGGGCTCGCGCCCGAGGAGGTGAGCGCGGCCACCGTCTTCACGACGGCGGACGACATGCCCGTGCTGGCGTCCGTGGCGGCCGACATTCGGACGCGCAGCTATGACTGGTCCCAGCCGCCCGTCTGCGTGCGCGAGGGGTGGACCCAGCGCTGCGAGGGCGCGTTCTTGGCGTACGACTACCGCGATGGCGCGGCCATCCTGGACGCCGAGCCCAACCCGGACCCCTGGGAGCTCCACGTGACGGTGTGGATCCCCGACGCGGCCCCTTCGCCCGCGCCGCTGCTCGTGTACGGCCACGGCATCGGCTCCAACCGGAGCGAGGGCGAGTGGAACGCCTGGCAGCTCCGGAGCCAGGGCTTCATCGTGGCCGCCACGGACGCGCTCTACCACGGCGAGCACCCCACCGTGCCCGCCAACTGGACCGACCAGGATGCGGTCATGACGGTCTTGGGGCTCAGCCTCTCACCCGTACAGGTGGACGCCTGGGCGCTGCGCGGGAACTTCAATCAGTCCTCCGTGGACCGGCTCCAGCTCCTGGAGCTCCTCCTCCAACACCCGGACGTGGACGGCGACGGCGTCGCGGACGTGGACGAGACGCGGGTCGCCTACCGCGGCGTGAGCATGGGCGCCATGATGGGCGCCTCGGCCATGGCGCTGTCCGACGACGTGCGGGCGGGGGTGCTGTCCGTCGTGGGGGGGCGGCTGCTCCGCTTCGTCACCAACCACCCCCAGGTGGGCCCCGTCTTGCCCTTCCTCTACGATTACTTCGGCGGGGAGGCCATGTTCCACCGGCTGCTCACCGTCTTGGAGCCGGCCATGGACCTGGGAGATCCCGCCGTGTGGGGGGCGCACCTCCTGCGCGACCGACCCAGCGGCACGCCCCACGCCCCCAGCGTCCTCGTGGAGCTCGCCACGTACGACGAGACCGTGCCCCCCATCACCGGCCGTGCCTTCGCGCGCGCGCTGGACGCCCCCCTGGTGGGCGCCGAGCGCGACCCCATCGCCCTCGTCCCCAAGGAGCCCACTCTGCCCACGTCGGGCAACGTCACCGACGAGGCGGGGGACGCCGTCACCGCCGGCGTGTTCCAGTACGATCGCGTGACCGGCAGCGGCGGCGTGGAGAAGGCGAGCCACAACGGGACCCCCGGGAGCCCCGAGGAGAGCGTGCAGATCAAGGCGTTCTTCCTGCCGTGGTTGGACGGAGGGCTCCCCGAGATCGTGGATCCCTACGAGGTCCTCCAAACGGCCCCGCTACCGTGATCGCCTCGTGTGCCTGGGGCGCCCCGTGAGCCCGGCGAGCAGGCCGCGGCGCCCAAGTGTCTCACCGGTGAGACACTTGTGAGACACTTGTGAGACGATCGCCGTGACACTGGGGCCCCGCGGGGGAGCCCTTTGCGCCTTGAGTCCCGCTCCGCACGCCGCGTTCCGTTCGTGGCATGACCCTTGCGTTGGCTGACCGCCGGCTCGTGAGGAGCCACGGAACCACGGACCCGCCCCCGTTCGGAGGGCGGCTGAGGCGCCCAGCGCGGCGCCGAGGAGCGAACGATGTCGGGATACCGCATTGATGAGATCGAGGGCATCGGCGAGGCCACGGCGGCGACCCTCGGGTTGGCCGAGATCCGCACCACCGAGGCGCTGCTGCGGGCTTGCGGCAAGCCCAGCGGACGCCGGCGCGTGGCGCGCGAGACGGGGCTCACCGAGGCGCGACTGCTCAAGTGGGCGAACATGGCCGACCTCCTCCGCGTGAAGGGGGTTGGCCCCGAGTACGCAGAGCTGCTAGAAGCGGCCGGAGTAGACACCGTGAAGGAGCTGCGGAACCGCAACCCCGCCAACCTGGCCGGGCGCATGGCCGAGCTGAACGAGCGCAAGCGCCTGGTCCGCCGCATGCCGACCACCGAGCAGGTGTCGAGCTGGATCGCGGCGGCGAGCGAGCTCGACCCTGCGATCTTCCACTGACCGTCCGCCCCGGCTCGCCGGGGCATCCAACCCGAGCCTGGGACCATCTCAGGCCAGACAACACGCCACAGCAGGAGCATCCATGGCCATTCAGCGCCTCGCCGCGCGCACCGCGATCACCACGATCGCGCTGAGCCTCGGTCTCGTCGCGGTCGTCGCGACCCCAGCCGGGGCGCGTGACGTCCCCTTCCGGTCCTTCTTCGTGGGGCTGCACGCCGGACCCCACTTCGTCCTCGACGATTGGGATCTTCACGAGGCCTCCGACGCGGGGGTCTCCCCGGACAGCTCGGCCTACTTCGGGCTGCGCCTGGGCTACGAGGCCAACACGTGGCTGGGCTTCCAGCTCGGCGTGAGCCTCCTGCCCTACGGGGACGCGAGCGGGCACGGGACGGCGCTCAACTACGCCGTGGATGTGGAGGCGCACCCCTGGGACGGGCGTCTCCAGCCCTACCTGGGGCTGGGCGGCGGCGCCTACCACAACGTCGCGGGCGCCTTCGGTTCGGACGCGGACTACGAGCTGCACTGGCAGCTCGGGCTCCGGGCCATGGTGAGCGCCAACACGGCCTTCCGGCTGGAGGCGCGCCACATCATGACCGACGCCTGGGGGGAGTCCGCGCCCGCCAACAACCTGCTCGTGACCCTGGGCGTCGACCTGTTCGCCTGGAAGCAGGACCACACGCCCCCGGATGCCGACAAGGACGGCATCCCGGACGCGGATGACGCCTGCCCCCAGGAGGCCGGCCCCAGGGCCACGAAGGGCTGTCCGGACGGGGACGCCGACGGGATCGCCGACCGCGACGACAAGTGCCCCGTGACGCCCGGCGTGGCCGCCCACGGCGGCTGCCCGGACACGGACGGCGACGGCATCGTGGACCGCGACGACAAGTGCCCCAAGGTGCCCGGCGTGCCCAGCGAGGCCGGCTGCCCCGAGCCCCCCAAGGACCGCGACAAGGACGGCGTCGTGGACGATAAGGACCGCTGCCCGGACACGCCCGGCCTGGCCGACTTCCAGGGCTGCCCGGACACGGACGGCGACGGCATCCCCGATCTCGAGGACAAGTGCCCCAAGCTGCCCGGCGTGCCCGCCGAGCAGGGGTGCCTGCCCGAGGAGGTCAAGAAGTTCAGCGGCGCCATCGAGGGCATCTACTTCGCCAGCGGCAGCTCCAAGATCCGCAAGAAGTCCTTCAAGGTCCTGGACGCGGCGGTGGCCGTCCTCAAGAAGTGGCCGACCGTGCACCTGCGGATCGAGGGACACACGGACAACCGCGGCAAGGTGGACGCCAACAAGAAGCTGTCCCAGGCTCGGGCCGAGGCCGTGCGCGACTACCTGATCTCCAAGGGCCTGGACGCCGCTCGCTTCACGGCGGTGGGTTACGGCCCCGACCGGCCCGTGGCGGACAACAAGACGTCCAAGGGCCGCGCCAAGAACCGGCGCATCGAGTTCGTGGTCGTCAAGTAGGCGATCGACGTCGCGGCGGGCCCCTGTGAGGGCTCGCTCGGCGCGTCGCAGCACGGCGGAGGCCACCCGGCACGCGCTGCCCGGTGGCCTCTCGTGCGTCTACGCGGGAGCGAACCGCAGGTCCACCGAGAGGCGCACCCGGTCGGGCGTCTGGTTGTCCCAGGCCGTGTGGACCAACTCGGCGGCGAAGACGATCGCGTCGCCCGGCGCCACGGGGCCCGTGCGCCAGACGCTCCCGGTCGGCACGGCGAGGGTTCCGTCCGCGGCCACGGGCGGCCACGCCCCGCCCCCGTGGGAGCCGGGCAGCACGGCGAGCGGCCCCAGCAGCAGCGAGATGGGCACGAGCGGCAGCCAGGCCACCCAGACGCCCGGCGTCTCCTTGAGGTAGTAGCTGTCTTGGTGTGGGCGCGTCGTAGGGGGGCTCCCTCCGGGCAGCCGACACCGGACGATGTGCGCCCCCAGCGGACGCATGGGCTGCCCCGCGGCGGACTCCACGAGCTCGGCGAGCCAGCGGGCTTGGACGAGCGTCGTGAAGGCGTCGCTCCCTTGGACCGCCCGTTGGAAGGCCACAAACGAGGGATCGTCCCACCCCTCTCCCGCCAGGTGAGCGCCTGGCACGACCTGGGGTGGGGGGGCGCTCGGCCCTGCGGAAGCGACGGGGGACAGCCAGCCCTGCTCCTGCGCGGCGGCTTCCGCCTGGGCTCGGAGCGCCGCGAGGGGGGCGTGCGGTGCGCTGGCGCGCAGAAAGAGATAGCCGTCGCGCTGGGCCTGGGCCATGCGGGCGTCCCCGGGCGGGGGCGCGGGGATCCAGGGGTGCTGGAGGGCGCTTGGGGGGGGCTCGCTCATCGCGGCTTGTGGACGCGGGGCGGGTGCTTCGGTGCCCCGGGGGCCAGCCCCACGACCGCTAGGCACGCGAAGGCGGTGGAGCCCTTGTTGTCCACGCGGAAGGTGATGGGCTCGCCCGCGTGGCCGGCCACGGACAGGACGAACCGCTTGGCGTTGTTGGGGATCCCCACCGTCCCGTGCCCGAAGCGGGCCGTGGCCTTGGTCTTGGTGCGCGCGCCGTGGACGATCTGGAGCGTTCCGCGCAGCTCACTCACCCCGGCGGGGATCGTGTACGTGAGCTCCGCGTGGCCCTTGTCGGGGACGCCGAACTGCACGCACGCGGGCTGCCGATCCTTGATCATGGGGCCCAGGGCCAGGTGGGGCTGGAGGGACCGCTCGTCGCAGGTGGCGCGCGGGTTCCGGGAGAAGGCGCGCACGCAGTAGTGCTCGGGTTCGTAGGTGAAGGACACGGGCTCCTCGTCGTGGAGCGTCGTCACCACGTGGACCTTCTCCAGCGGCCTGGGCTTGACCCACCCCTCGTTGCGCGAACTGGCCTGCGCGCGGACCACCACGACCACCGCCGCGACCGCGACGAGAAGGGTGAGGGCGCCAGCGACCGCGGGGGCCCAGCGGAGCGCCGCGAAGGAGGGGGCCGGGAGTCGCGGCTTGGCCCCCAACGCCAGCGCCACGAGGGCCAGGGCCAGGGCCACCCACGCCCAGCGGGCCGCGCGCTCCTCCTTGGGGGTGTCCTCGTAGACCACGCGGACCTCGCCGTCCACGATGTCCGGGCTCGAGCTCACCGTGTAGCCGAACTTGCCCTTGACGCGGTGCATGGCCAGCTCGCGCTCGCCCTCGTAGGCGTGCCATTTCCGGTAGGGTGGGAAGCCCAGCACGAGGCGACTCTTCTTCGTGGTGCCGGTGAGGCGCAGGCGGCGCTCCTGGTCCGTCCAGGACAGGACCTCGACGCGGCCTCCGCCTTGGACCTCCGCCGGCCAGGTGGGCTCGTCCGTGAGCCGATAGACGTAGTACGGCCCCACCTCCTCCACGAGCGTGGCGTCCGTGAACTTCTGCGGGCTCATGGTGATGAGGAGGCTCGCGCCCAGCCAGCGCATCCCCTGGGAGGTCTTGCGGGCGTTGATCCACTTGAACGCCTGCGCCGGAGGAGACTTGCTGGGCAGGTAGCCGAAGCCCGTGTCCGCGATGGGGAGCAGGTGATAGTGGCCGTGCTCGCCCTTGGCGTACCAGACCCCCACGCGGTGGGGGCGATCGGGGCCCAGGCGGGCGGCCTCGCGGGTGAGGATCTCCCGGAGCCGAGGGAGCGCCTCGGTGACCCCGGCGTGTTCGGCCGTGATGGGGTGCCCCACCAGGCTTGGCGTGAAGCGCGGGATGGCCTCGGCCGCGCCATGGGCGAGCGGCGCGAGCCCCACGATGAGCACGAGGGTGGTGGTGGCCCGGCCGCGATCTCCCGCGATGCCCACGGCGGGGTACAGGGGCGCCTTGGGGAGGGCTGCCCAGGCCGCGCGGGCTCCTTGCAGGGCCGCCGCCGCGCCCAGCCCCGCCAGGGCGAACCAAAGCGGCTTGAGGGTGATGGCCAGGCGCGTGGCCATGATGGGCTTGAACTTCTCGTGGCCGCCCAGGTCCAGGGCGGCCAGCACGTCCAGGCTCCCGCCCACCAGGACGCCCGCGACCAGCAGGAGGGTGAGCACGTCGAACCAGCGCCGGCGCACGAGGGCCACGGCGAAGCCCAGCAGGGCGGCGGCGGTGACCCCGGTGTAGGGGAAGTAGAAGAGCTGGTCCTTGAGGGCCTTGAGGACCAGCTCGGGGACGCTCCCCCAGTAGGTCGTGTAGCGCTTGAGGGCTTCCTCGCCCCCCACCGCCGCGTGGGCCACCCAGCCCCGGGCGATGAGGGCGGCCAGGCCCAGGGCCACGAGGACCCACACGGCCCCCCAGCGCCGGTCCCGATGGGCGTCCTCGTGGGGATCACCCGGCGCGAGCATGAGCAGGGCCACCAGGATGGGCGCCGCGATGACCAGGTTGATGAGGCTCATGGGGTGGACCCAGGCGGCCGCGCCCGTGACGAGGGCCGCCGCGCCCAGGCGGCGGGGGGAGTGGCGCTCGGCCAGGCGGATGAGGGCGAGCAACGCCAGCACCCACAGGCCGGTGCCCGCGAGCTGCTGCCAAACGCCGTGGAACATGGAGTAGACCCACCCGGCTTGGCGGTCGCCCCCCACGTCCAGCGGCACGAGCACCCCGGCCAGCGTGGGGCCCAGCCACCCGCCCACGAGGCGCCGCGTCCAGGCGGTCACCGCCCAGGCCAGGAAGAGCCAGCCCAGGGTGATCCCCAGGGCGTAGCTCACCGGGAGGGGCACCCAGCCCCCGGTGAGCGCCGTGAGGGCCCCCGGGAGGAGGTAGGCGCCGGTGCCGTAGACGTCCCCGAAGGGCAGGCCCGTGGAGATGCGATCCGTCCAACCGAACAGGTGGCCGTGGGCCAGGAGGTCGTCCAGGAGCACGCGCACCTGGACGTAGTGGTGGGCGTGGTCCTGGGAGACCGGCATGGTCCCGGCCGGGATGGGCCACAGGGCGGCCAGCGTGACGAGCGTCACGAGGGCGAAGGGGAGGGCGGGAGCGAAGCGCGCCAAGCGCTGGCGGGCACGTGACCGGCCCTGGAGCCACTGGGTGCTCGCTCGCCACGCGGCGCGGAGCGTCTCGGAGAGCCCCCAGGCTCCCAGCAGGATGAGCGCCGTCCCCGCCCACTCGGGGAGGTCGGAGGCGTGCTCGTCCAGGGCGCAGATCGCCCAGCCTCCCAGCACGGCGAGGGCCCCGAGCCCGTCCACGAGCCAGCGCCGCCCGGGGCTTGGCCCCCCAGCGGAGCCCGAGCGCGGGCCCTCGGGGGACTCCTTCGGGGACACCTCGCCGCCAGCCTCGTCGGTCGCCGCTTGGAGGCTTGGTGGGGGCCCGCCGCCAGGGCGGAAGGGGCGGCGCGCGCGCGCGGGGCTCACGCACCGCCCGGGCGCGACCCTGCACGCCGAGAGTGGCGGGCGCGTGTCTGACAGTGTGGGGGACGCGCTGG
>CAYZID010000140.1:0-2981 GCA_964478315.1 uncultured Myxococcales bacterium
CGAGCGAGGGTGGTGCGGCCGTGGTCGCGCGAACCCGAAGGACTGGCCGTAGTCAATTCGAAGGGTTCGCGCGGCCGCGGACGTGCCGCGATCGCCGCGAACCGCCGCGGGAGGGGGCTGTCAATCGTGCTTCTAGCACGAGCCACCGCACCCCCTTGGCGCGCCCCGTCACCTCCCTGGCCCTGAGCGCCCTCGCGGCCCTCTCGCTGGGGCTCGCGAGCGCGCCCAGCGCGCGCGCGGCCCAGCCGACCGCCAACGAGCTGGCCGCCCAGCAGCTCTTTGGGCAAGCGGTGCAGCTCGTGAACGAGAAGCGCTACACCGAGGCCGCCAAGGTCTTCGAGCAGGCCTACCAGCTCGACCCCGACCCGGGGCTGCTCATGAACGCCGCCCGCGCCTACAAGGGCGACAACAAGCTCAAGCTGGCCCGCGATCGCTACTGGCAGGTCATCGGCATCCCCAACCTGGACCCCGCCACGCTGGCCCAAGCCAAAGACATGCTGGCCCAGGTGGAGGCGGAGATGCGGCTCGCGGGCATCGAGGCGCCCCCCCTCCCGCCCCACACCACGACCCTAGCCACGGCGACGCCCACCGCCGTCGCGGCGACGGCCCCAACGACGGGGCCCGCCGCCACCATCCAGACCACGCGCGACACGACGACCCGCGCGCCCGTGGCCGGCGGCGCCTATCAACCCCTCGCCGCGGGCATCCTCATCCCCGGCCGCCACCCCCAGACCGAGCGCCCCTTCATGCTCAGCGTCATGAAGTGCTACTGGAACGGCATGATGGACAAGTTCCAGAACTGCTCCACGACCAACGCCTGGGGCGGCAAGGTCAACTTCGACATCACCCCCGGGCGCACGCGCGCGGCGGGCAACGGCCTGGTCATCGCCTTCGAGGACGGCTACTTCCGCAGGCCCTACTGCTCGGTGGAGTTCCAGAACTTCGTGGGCTTCCGCCGCGTGGACGCCAAGGAGAACGCCCTGACCATCTACCTCCACGCCCCCGACGGCAGCGACAAGCCCTGGAAGGACGTCTCCACCTGGGTGACCGTCATCTGCCAGGGCGTGAACTGACGACGGGCTCCCCGAGGGAAGCGCCGCCCAGCCCCGCGTCCAGACGCGCCCAATCGAAGCCCGGCCCTGGATCCCACCGCCGCGGCGTCAGGTGCCAGTGGGCCACGTACCCGGCGAAGTCCTCCGCGCGGTCCTCGTAACCCCAAGGAACCTCCCCGTTGGCGTCTCGGAACACGGCGGGCTCCAGCCGGGGAAACACGCCGCTGAGCACGCGCGTGAGCGCCTGGAGCGCGCGGTACTGGGCGTCCGTGTAGCCGTAGCTCTGCACCTCCCGCCCGTTGATCGCCACCCGCCGGCTCACGGGGCGGGGACCACCACGCCGGCGCCAACCGGGCCGATGGGCGCGGGCGTGGGGCCTCGTCACGAGGTTGGGCAGGAGGTTGTTGAGGTCGATCTGGACGGCGTAGGGGTTCACCTCGCCCGCCCCAAACGCCACGTCCAGAGGATCCAAGAGCTGGTAGATCGTGCCGTCTGCGTCGATCTCGAAGTGCGTGGACAGGCCCCCGCTCACGAGCACCTCGAAGGCCGTCCGCGGGCTGGGCAGCACGTCGGCGTGCAGGACCCCCAAGTGCACGACCTCGGCCGCGTCCGCCAAGGTCTTCACCGGCGCCCCGTCCGAGCGTCGGCGCGGCGCGTAGAGCCGCGTGCGGCGCCCCACGTGCCGCTGGGCCTCGTAGAACGATAGGGCGCCGCGGTCCCGAAAGGTCCGCACGCGGACGCCCTTGGGCAGCGGGTAGGTGTCCCCCGCGATGACGATGGCGTCCAGCCGCGGGTCCTGGAGATCCGGGAGGTCCACCGTCGCCTCTCGCCCGGGATCCAGCCGCACGGCGACCCTGTAGGGCGCCTGCCCCGCCCGCGCGACCCCCACGCGGTAGCCCCCCGCCCGGAGCCCGCGCCCGAACCACGGGAGTCGGACGCGGGCCGAGAACCCACCCGGCCCCGTGATCTGCACCTCCATCCCCCGCCGCCCGCGAACGACCAACGAGCCCACACCGGGCGGCCGAGCCGGAGAGGCCCCGGGCCCGGAGGGGCGGGTTAGAGGAGGTGGCTCGCACGCCGCCGCGCCGGCGAAGACCTCGCCCCAAGGGATGACGACCGGGGGAGCCCCGTCCACGAGGCGCCACGCCTCGACCACGCCGCGCCACGCCCGCACGTCGAGCCACCGGGGAGCGGGAGACGGCACGGCGAGCCGAACGCGCGGCGCCACGCGGCGCAACCCCGCGAGCACGCGGACCAGCGCCCGCCCTTGCCGGGGCGTGAGGGTCCCCTGGTCGGGCCCGAGCCCGAGCTGCAGGTGGACGGACGTGTCGTCCAGGGCGCGGAGCTTGGCGGGCTCCCACCCCATGCGCGGCGGGGAGCCGGAGACGGACCGAGCCAGGTCCACGGGCTGCCAAACCCGGCCGTCCCGTCCCACGTAGAGGTGACGCCCCCAACCGGGCTCGGCAGCACGCCGGGCGGCCGCAGCCGCGGAGAGGCCCGGACTCGCGTGGACGACGAGCCGGCGGATCTTCCACGCGAGCTGGGAGGCCGTGGACACCGGCCCGCCATCGAAGGGGCGCGCGAGAGACGGCGGCGGAGCGGGCGCGGACGAGGGGAGAGGGCGGAGCGGGCCCCGTCCCAGCGCGCGGAGGGCGAGAGCATCGGGGCAGGCCGGAGCGGAAGCGGGCGCGGGAGCGAGAGCGGGCGCGGACGCGGCAGCGGAAGCGGCAGCGGGAGCGGGCGCGGAAGCGGGCGCGGAAGCGGGCGCGGACGCGGCAGCGGAAGCGGCAGCGGAAGCGGAAGCGGGAGCGGCAGCGGAAGCGGCAGCGGAAGCGGGAGCGGCAGCGGGAGCGGGAGCGGCAGCGGGAGCGGAAGCGGGAGCGAGAGCGGGCGCGGACGCGGCAGCGGAAGCGGCAGCGGGAGCGGGCG
>CAYZID010000140.1:3081-15116 GCA_964478315.1 uncultured Myxococcales bacterium
CGGAAGCGGGCGCGGACGCGGGAGCGGGCGCGGAAGCGGCAGCGGAAGCGGAAGCGGCAGCGGCAGCGGGAGCGGGAGCGGGAGCGGCAGCGGAAGCGGCAGCGGCAGCGGGAGCGGGAGCGGGAGCGGCAGCGGAAGCGGCAGCGGGAGCGGGAGCGGTGGCGGGGGCCGCGCCGGTCGCGGCGCCAGCGGCGACGCCCAGGGCGCCGGCCAGGGCCAGCCAGAGGCGGGCGCCGCGGCGGGGAGCGGAGGTCACGACGCCAGCATAAGGCACGGACCCCACCCGCCAAGTTTCTGTGGCCCGGGTCTGCCTCTCGGGCGGGGCCCCCGGGAGCCGACCGCCGCACCGACGAGCGGAAGCCCGCGGAAAAAGATCTGAATACCGCCGCGCGGGGCCCGTCGGTTCGCGAGTCGAGCGCCGAGGTGAAGACATGAACGCATCTCCTGTTTCCGCACGCCGGGTCCTCGCTGTCCTCTCTGGGGCCGCGGCGGTGAGCCTCTTGTTCGCGGCGTGCTCGGACACGCCGCCCCACTTGAGCCAACGAGATGACCCCATCGGCGTGCCCCCCATCAGCCTGGGCGCCGGGGGGCTGGGCTTCGCCGAGGAGGGCGCCGAGTGCGCGCCCAGCGACTCGTGCGAGGACGGCGACCCGTGCACGGAGAACCGCTGCGTGGACGGCTTCTGCGAGGCCCTGCCCATCGTCGCGGGGGCCTGCTGCGAGCCCCAGGAGCTGTGGGCCGAGAGCTTCGACGGCGACGGGCTGGCCGTGGGGCTGTCGGCGCCGGCGACCTCCGGCGCCACCTGGCAGGTGGACACCACCCGCGCCGCCAGCGAGCCGGCGAGCCTCCACTTCGGCGTGGCCGGCGCCGCCACCTACGACACCGGCGAGCGCGTGCAGGGCACGGCGACGCTGCCCGAGATCACGCTGCCCTCGGGCTTCGACTCGGCGCTGAACCTGCGCGTGTTGGCCGACGTGGAGCCCAGCCCCGCCTACGACCGTTTCTGGATCGAGGCCGACGCCCTGGACGACAGCGGCGCCATCGTCGAGACGCGCACGGTGCTGGACAAGGCCCAGCTCCCGGCGCTGGCCTTCACCGAGTTCGCCGTGGTCCAGGTGCCACTCACCGATTGGGCCGGCCGCCGCGTCGTGCTGCGCCTGAACTTCGACTCCATGGACGGCAACAACAACGCCTTCGGTGGCGTCTGGGTGGACGACCTGGAGGTCGTCGCGGGCTGCCCCATCCTGGACACCTGCGCCGAGGACGCCGACTGCGACGACGGCGACGACTGCACCCTGGACGCGTGCAGCGCCGAGGGCTGCGTCCACGACGACAGCCTGTGTGAGGAGCCCGTGGATCCCACCGGACCCTGCGCGGGCCCGGACGCCCCGGCCGACTGCTGCACCTCCGACGCCGACTGCGACGACGGGGACCCGGCCACCATCAACACCTGCGAGGGCGCTACGTGCACGACCACGCTGAACCCCGAGGTCTGCTCCAAGGACGCCGACTGCGACGACGGCGAGGTCTGCACGACCGACACCTGCGTGGACAACGTCTGCCAGCACGCGGGCACGGTGGGCCCGGGCTGCTGCGAGCCGGGCACGCACCGCCTGGCGGACTTCGACAAGGGCAAGCTCTCGGGCATGTTCGTCACCGACAACCTGGAGACGGGCATCTTCTGGAACGTGGACAAGACGCGCGCCACCAGCGGCGACTACAGCCTCTACTGCGGCGACCCCGTCACGCAGAGCTACGCGGCCGACGAGCGGGTCAAGGCCTCGGCCACGACGCCCGTGTTCCGGGTGCCCAAGGGCGGCAACACCCTGGCCTCCTTCGACGTCTTCAAGTCCACGCGCGGCCACCGCGACTACGACGTCTTCCAGGTCTTCGTCCTGCGGAACGGCGCGCTCATGCCGGCCTGGTCGTCGCGCACGCTGGACCGGGGTGACACGGGCGGGCAGTTCCTCCACGTGGAGATCCCCCTGGACGTCTACGCCGGCCAGCAGATCCAGCTCCGCTTCGTCTTCGACACGGTGGACACCCCGCCGGGGATGTACGAGGGCGTCTACTTCGACACCCTGGACCTCCAGACCGTCTGCCAATAGGCGGCGCGCGTACACGCCACGCCCCCGGGGCCCCGCCGGCGACCCTCTGGACCGCTGGACGGGGCCCCGGGCTTTTGGTCTCCTCTCCCTCGCCTTCAGCCCGGAGAGACGACCGTGTACGACTTCCTGCTCGACGACACCCAGCGGGCCCTCCGCGACGAGGTGCGGGACTTCATCAAGAGCGTCCCCAAGCAGCTCATCTTGGACATGGACGCCGACAAGGTGCAGTTCCCCACGGAGTTCCTGCGCGAGGCGGGGCGGCGGAACCTCATGGGCTGCCGCTACCCGGTGGAGTGGGGCGGGCGCGGCCTGGACTGGGTGTCCACGGCCATGGTCATGGAGGAGACCGGCGTCATCGGCTACATCTTCGCCTGCGTCTTCGGCGTGGGCGCCGAGCTGGTCTGCGACGCCATCATCCAGCACGGCACGGACGAACAGAAGGAGCGCTACGTCAAGCCCCTGCTCCGCGGGGACATCTTCGCCGCCGAGTGCCTCACCGAACCCCGCGGCGGCTCGGACTTCTTCGGCACCACCACCACGGCCGAGGACCGCGGCGGCTACTACCTCCTCAACGGCCAGAAGCGCTTCATCGTGGGGGGCACGGCGGCGGACTACTTCCTCGTCTACGCCCGCACGGACCCCGACGCCCCGCCCCATGAGGGGATCAGCGCCTTCCTGGTGGACCGCAGCGAGGGCGTGGAGACGCCCTACCTCTACGGCCTCATGGGCGCCCGCGGCGGCGGCGCCAGCCGCGTGGTCTTCAAGGACGTGAAGGTGCCCAAGGACAACCTCCTGGGCACCCTCCACGGCGGCCGCGCCGTCTTCGACACGATGATGGTCCCCGAACGCCTGGGCACCGCCGCCATGACCATCGGCGCCGCCCGCCCGGCCTTGGAGATCGCCACGCGCTACACGACCCGCCGCAAGGCCTTCGGCCAGAAGATCGCGCGCTTCGAGGGGGTGAGCTTCCAGGTGGCCGAGGCCGCCATGCTCCTCGACGCCTCGCGCTCCATGGTCTACACGACCTGCCGCGGCGTGGACGCGGGCCTGCCCACCGGGCCCACGCGCCGCCTGGTCAGCGAGACCAAGAAGTTCGTCACCGAGTCCTGTCAGAAGGTCGCCCACAACGCCATGCAGGTCATGGGCGGCATCGGCTACACGAACATCTACCCCGTGGAGCGCATCCACCGCGACCTGCGCCTGGCCTCCATCTGGACGGGCACCAACGAGGTCATGAGCCTCATCACCGCCAGCGAGTGGTACAAAGAGTCGGCCGCCGCCTTCCGCGCCGGGCGCACGCGCGACCTCGAACCCGACGCGGCCGAGGCCCACGCCGAGGACGAGAAGATCTTCGAGTGAGCGGCTCCTCGTGGTTCTCGTGGCTGAGCTCTTCCAGGCTCCCGTGGGTCGCGGTGGGCCTGGGCGTGGCGCTCACCCTCCCCAGCGCGTGGCTCGGCCGCTCCACCGATGACTACGTCCACCAGCTCCGCCTGGACCACAACCCGGGCGGGCTCCAGGGCTTCGACCCGGCGCCCCTGGATCTCTTCACCTTCGCCTCGGGCGACCCCGCCCAGCGCCAGGCCCTCATGGACGAGGGCGTCTTCTCCTGGTGGACGCCCCCGCGCTTCCGCCTGGCCTTCTGGCGCCCCCTGTCCTCGGCCACCCACGTCCTCGACGACGCCCTGTGGCCGCGCTCGCCCGCCCTGGCCCACCTCCACAGCGTCGCCTGGTTCGCGCTCCTGCTGTGGGTCGTCGGCGTCCTCTACCGTCGCCTCTGGGCGGGCCTCTACCCCCGCGCCATCACCCGCTGGCTCGCGGGCCTGGCGCTGCTGCTCTACGCCTTGGACGACGCCCACGGCCCCGTCGTGGGCTTCCTCGCCAACCGCAACGCCCTCGTCGCCGCCGTCTTCGCCTTCGCCGCCCTCATCGCCCACGACCGCTGGCGCCGGGGCGCCTGGCGCCCCGGCGCCTGGCTGGGCCCCCTGCTCTTCGCCGCCGCCCTGCTCGCGGGCGAGGCCGCCCTCGCCATCCTGGCCTACCTCGGCGCCTACGTCCTCCTCCTGGACCCCGCGCCCACCCTCTCGCACCGCGCCCGCGCCACCGCCGCCTGGTTCGCGGTCGCCGCCGCCTGGTACGCCGCCTACAAGCTCCAAGGCTACGGGACCTTCGGCTCGGGCGTCTACCTGGACCCCGCCGCCGCCCCCGCCGCCTACGCCTCGGCCGCCGCCACCCGCGTGCCCGTGCTCCTCCTGGGCCAGCAGGCCCTCCCCTGGTCCGACCTCTGGCTGCTTTGGCCCCCGGACATCGCCCAGTTCGTCTTGTCCCTGGCCGTCAGCGTCCTCCTCACGGGCCTGTGGCTGCTCTGGCCCGTCCTCCGCCGCGACCGCGTCGTCGCCTTCTGGGCCCTGGGCGGCTTCGTGGCGGCGCTCCCCATCGCCGCCACCTTCCCCGCCGACCGCCTGCTGGTCTTCGTGGGCGTGGGCGGCATGGGCCAGGTCGCCGCCGTCCTCGCCCTCGTCTTCACCCGCGGCGCCCGCGGCTTCCCCAAACGCTTCGCGTGGACCGACCAGAAGCCCTGGTGGCAGCTCAACATGGCCACGACCGCCCTGGCCCTGGTGACCATCCACCTCCTCCTGAGCCCCGTCATGCTCCCCATCCGCGCCCGCACCATGGCGACCGTGGACGCCTCCCAGGCCCTCCTCGACGACCTCGTCCCGCGCACGCCGGACGTGACCGCCCAGGACCTGGTCGTCGTCAGCGCCCCCACCGACGGCCTGGTGTCCTACCTCCCCATCCGCCGCGCCGCCCAGGGCTCGCCCCGCCCCGCCCACCTGCGGCTCCTGTCCACGGGCCTCGCCGCCGCCGAGATCCGCCGCCCCGACGCCCGCACGCTCGTCGTCTCGCGCCCTGCGGGCTTTCTGGAGACCGAACCCGAGCGCATGCTCCGCGCCGCCACGCTGCCCTTTGCGGCCGGCGAGCGCGTGGACCTCCCCGGGCTCGCGGTCGAGGTCCTCGCCGTCACCGACGACGGGCGGCCGCGTGACGTGCGCTTCACCTTCGCCCACCCGCTCGACGACCCGCGCTATCGCTGGGTGGCCTGGCAGGGCATCACCTTCGCCCCCTGGACCCCGCCCGCCGTGGGCGAGACGGGCACCCTCGCGCCCGTGGACGTGGAGGGCGCCATCCGCGCCCAGCTCGCGGGCGGCGACGGTTGAGCGCCGCCCCCCTTCCGCGTCCCGCGCCCGAGGCGCCTACTGCGCGACGACGGTGTAGAAGTCTTCGTAGAGCCGCGGCTCGTCCACGACGAAGAAGCCCCGCGCCACCAGCTCGCCTCGCACGGCGGACACGGGCACGCGGTGCCGGTTGGGCGGTCCGGCCTCGGGCTCCTCAGCCTGGGGTGCCCAATCGCAGATCACGACGTGTCCCCCCGGCTTCAAGGCCCGGCGCAGGCTCGCCAGGTAGGCCGGGCGGTTGGGGATCTCGTGGTAGAGCTGGGCCATGAGCACGACGTCCGCCGACCTGGCCTCCAGATCCAGCCGGTCGGGCCGCGTCTCGGCCAGGCGCACGCGCCCCTCCAGCCCCTCCTCGGCGACCCGCCCGCGCACCAACTCCAGGAACTGGGGCTCCACGTCCAGCCCCACGACCTCCACGCGCTCGCCCAGGGCCCGCGCCAAGGGCAGCGCGAAGTAGCCCGTGCCCACGCCCACGTCGACGACGCGCGCCGTGGCGGCGGGATCTTCCAGCCGCGGCACCAGAAGACCCGCGATGACCTCCACCAAGGGCTCGGCCGGCTGACGCGCCTTGCGAGCGTCGCTCTCCAGCTTCTCGGCCTTATGGAAGGGGAACCTGTGTCCGTGCTCGTGTGTGTGCTCGCTCATGCGCCGATAGCTACCAGCTCACGGCGACCACGCAAAGGATGCGGCCAGTTCCCGGCTCCGCCCCCCGTCCTCGCGCCGCCTCGCGTCAGTAGTGGCGCTTGAGGACGTACCACCCGAAGGCGCGGAGCATCATCTTGGGGATGGAGTCCTCGACATGGGGGTGGAGGTCCGCCCACGCCTGCTCGACCAGGTCGTTGGCCTCCCGCTCGCAGGCGTCGATGGCCCCGCACTCCTCCAGCTTGGCGATGACGGCCTCGATGGTGGCGCGGTCCTGGGGCTTGGAGCGCACGACCTCCCACAGCCAGGCCCGGTCCTCGCGCCCCAGGCGCCCGAAAGCCTCGGCGATGGGCATGGTCACCTTGCCCTGAGCGATGTCCTCGCCGCGGTCCTTGAGGTTGCCCCGGAAGCCGCGCAGGTTCAGCACGTCGTCGATGATCTGGAAGGCCAACCCCACGCGCTCGAAGTAGCGCCCCACGGCCTCCACCTGGGCGTCCGTCCCGCCGCCCACGACGGCCCCCATGCGCGACAACGCCGCCGCCGGGGCGCCCGTCTTGAGCCGGTGGATGGCCGCCACGCGGCGCCGCAGGTTGGCGGCGTCGCCCGTCTCCACGGCCTCGGGCATGAAGCGGTCCAGCCCGTCCAGGTCGGCCGCTTGGCCTGCGTGACCGGCGCGCAGCGCCTCGAAGTAGAGGTCATAGAGGCGCAGCTTCTGGGCGTCGGAGACCTTGGAGCTCTGGAGGATGTGCTGCCCCATGAAGTAGCACGACGAGCCCGCGTTGATGGCGAGCGGCTCGCCGTAGATCTTGTGCACCGTGGGCCCACCGCGCCGGACCTCCGAGCGGTCCTGGACATCGTCGACGATGAGCGAGCCCACGTGCATGAGCTCGGGCATGGCCAGCCAGTGCACGAAGTCCCGAGAGTCCCCGCCCACGATGTCGCAGCAGGCCAGCGCCGCGTAGGACCGCCACGCCTTGCCCCCGCGGTCCGTGATCTCGCGCACGGGCTTCACCCCCGTGTCCACGAACTGCTGGAGGTCCACGCCGTCCATGTAGTGCTCGCGCTCCTCGCTGGCGATGAGGTCGCGCACCTGCTCGAAGGTGGGCTCGAAGGGCAGCAACGCCGCCACCGACGCCCGCGTCGTCTTGGACACCGCCTTGAAGAAGTCGTCCAGCGTGTCCAGCGACGAGAACCCCGAGCGCTCCACGTAGCCGAGCCCCGCGACCTCCTCGCCGCCCAAGCGCCCCGCCACGTCCACGCGCCCCTCCCAGAAGGCGGGCTTGGAGATGAGCGTGATAAACTCCTGGTCCTCGAAGGGCGCGGTGAGCGTCAGGTCCAGGTCCAGCCCGGGCACCTCTAGCCGCCACGCCGTGGGGTACTCTTGGAAGGTGCGCGTGGACCGCCACGACCGCGTGGGCGTGAACCGCAGGTCCAAGAACTCGCGCCGCGTGCCGTCGGCCTCGATGAGCAGCGCCCGCCGCCCCAGGTGCTCCTCGCGCCCCAGGTCCACCATGTCGTAGGCGGTGAGCTCGCGCCCGTCGCCGAGCTGCACGGCGCACCAGTTCCAGGCCACGTCCTCGCGGCTCAGCCCGTCGGCGCCCTCCTCGCGGTGGCCGCCGAACTCGTGGTCGTACCAGCCGGCGCCCTCCGCCACGGCCACGTCCAGGCCGTTGAGGATGATGGTCCCCGCAACCTCGCAGCGCGGCACGAAGTAGTAGAACATGTCGCCGCCGTCCACGCCCCGAACGACCCCGTCGGCGCCGTGGCGCACGGGCGCCTTCCGGGGCCGGAAGGTCAGGTCGCACCCGGCCTTGAAGTAGTCGCTGTAGAGCTGGAGCCGATAGGTCCCGTCGTCGTTCTTCGTGAGGCGGCGCCCGTCGAAGTCCAGCTCCAGGCGCCGCGCGTTCACCGTGGGCTCGCGCTCGAACATGCGGTCCGGGTAGGGGACGTTGCCCCGCTCCAGGATCTCGCGAATGGCCGCCCGCAGCCGCGGATCGCTGGCGCCCTCACCGCGGTCCAGCTTCTCCAACCCCAGCCGCGGCGCGTCCTGGTCCACCAGAGACTCGCCCACGTAGCGCCCGGCGTCGGCGTCGCTCAGCGCCCAGGTGAGCGAGTGGCCGTGGAGCAGCTCCTTGGTGTCCTCGTCGCGCCCCTTGATGACCCGGAAGAAGGACGCGAAGAGCGACAGCGAGCGCCCGTCCACGGTGGTCACGTGGGCGTTCAGGTACCACCACTCGGTCGTCGACGAGGCGTGCGGCAGGTCGTGGACGGCGAGATCGATGGGCCCCGGGGCGGGCCAGTCGTGGGGAGCTTGCACCATGGGCACCTCAGCCAAGGTCGCGATGACGCCCTCCGTGGGCGAGTCCGGGCGCCCTCGACGGGGTCGAGCGCCGCCGCGCCACTCTAGGAGGCCACAAGGAGGCTCGCAAGCGGCCCTCGGGCCCGGTCGTTACCGCACACCGAGCGCGGCGCTACCAGCGGAGGTCCAGCGTGACCGTGGCGGCGCGGTCCAGCGGCGGCAGCAGCAGGCGGTCCAGGGCACGGTTCACGCACAGGTGGGCCTCGGTGTCGCCGCCCATGGAGAGCACCTGGCGGTTGGTGAGGGCGCCGCCCGGCGTCACGGTCAGCGTCACGCGCACGGCCTCGGGGGTATGCGCGGGGCACCCGTCCAGGGCCTGCACCTCGCGGAGCAGGGCGGCGCGCAGCTCGCGCGGCACATCCAGCGAGGGCTCGGGCACGGCGCGGGGCAGCGCCGCTTGGGGCGGCCCCACGGGCGCGGCGTCGGTGGGGCTGGGGGACGACGGCCCCACGTCGGGCGCCTCGGGGGCAGGCTGCAGGGCCAGCGGGGCCGGGGCGCCAGACGGCTCCGCGCGCTGGAAGCCCTGGAGGCTCGCGGCCTGTTGCGTGGAGGGGCGCGGGGAGGGCCGAGCGGCGGGGCCCGGGGCCGGCGCGACCACGGCGACGCGCTGGGGCGGCGTGGGAGACGAAGGCTCCTGGAGATCCCCGAGCAGCGCGCTGGCCGCCGTGACGGCGAGGCCCGCGGCCAGCCCGGCGACGAGGGCGGGGCCCAGCCAGCGGGGCCCGCGGCCGCGGGGCGGGGCGGGGACGGGCGCGGGGTCTGCAGCGGCCGGCTCGGCCGCCGCCTCCTCGCCGAGCGCACGGCGCAGCACGGCGTCGGTGAAGCCCGGCGGGAGGGTGGCGGGGCCCGTGGCGCGTTGGATGTCGCCCAGGAGGCCACCGGAGCCGCCGGAGCCGCCGGAGCCGCCGCCGAGGGCTGGATCTTCGAGGGCGCCCGGGGCGGCGCCCGTGAGCTCCCGCGCCAGGGTAGCACAGCGCGGGCAAGTGGCCGCGTGGGCGCGGGCCGCGGGCGTGAGGGCCCCCTCGGCGAGCGCGTCCTCCAAGCGGGCGCAGGCCAGGGAGATGACGTCCGGGGGACCTTCCTGGGTGGGCATGTGGGGCATGGTGGGGACCTCATCCTCGCCCGGGGGGGCGAGTCGTCTTGCGAGGCTTCAGCGGCGGCGCCCCGCGCGGGGGCCGGGGGCGCTGGACGCGGGCTGGGCGAGCAGGGCGCGGACGCGCTTGATGGCGCGCCAGATCCGCTGCTTCACGGCGGCGCGGCTCAGGCCCGCGTCGGCCGCGATGTCGTCGTAGGAGACGCCGTGGGTGTAGTGAAGCTCCAGCCACGTGCGGTCGGGCTCCTTGACGCGCGCCAGGGCGGCGCGCACGCGGGCGACCGTGGCCGCCCGCTCCCGGGCCTCCTCGGCGCGCTCGCTGGGGAGCTCGACCTCGGGCCCGGGCAGGTGCTCCAGCTCGTAGCCGTCCACGACGCGCTGGCGGAGGCTCTTGCGAGCGCGCAAGAGGTCTACGCAGCGGTTCGCCGCGATGCGGTGCAGCCACGGCCGCAGCCCCGCCGTCCCGCGGTACGAGGGGAGGGCCTGCACGGCCCGCACCATGGCGTCCTGGGCGGCGTCCTCCCCCTGGGCCCGGTCGCCCAGGCGCCCGATGCAGGCGCCCAGGATCTCGCCGCCGTAGGACTCCATGAGGAGCCGCGCGGCCTCGGCCATGCGCCCCTCGTGGACGAGCGCCAGCACGCGACCGTCGATGGCACGGTAGCGCGTGACGTCGTCGCGAGGGGGCGACGGGTCTGGGGGAGAAGGCTGGACGATGAGCATCACCACGCTAGACAAGACGAAGGTCCAGCCGACCGTAACGCGCCTCCGGGCGGGGGGCGAGTTTTCCGGCGTGCGGCGCGGTGGCCCGAGACGGACGAGGGCGCCCGCGGCCGTGACCGGGGGCGCCCTCGTGGGACTCGGACGGCTGGCGCGCCGTCAGTCGCGGCCGGCGGCGGCGATGCGGAGGATGAGGTTGAGGATGTAGATGAACAGGAGCACGAAATCCAGGAACAGCTCCAGCGAGGCGGCCACGTGCTCGCGGTTGGGGTAGGTCTTGAGGATCTTCTGCGTGTCGTAGAGGACGTAGCCGCTGAACAGGAGCACGCCGAAGAGGCTGATGACCATGCCCAGGACGCTGGACTGGATGAAGTAGTTGAGGATCCCCACGACGATGAGGCCGATGACGCCCGCCACGAGGAAGCCGCGGAGGAAGGAGAAGTCCCGCTTGGTGACCATCGTGTAGAAGGTGAGCCCCGCGAAGACGGCCACGGTGGCGAAGAGCGCCTGGTAGATGAAGTACATGGAGCCGTGGCCGCCAGCGCTGGCGAAGAGCATGGCCACGAGCAGGATGTCGCTGATGACGAAGCCCGTGAACAGCGCATAGCCCGCGTAGGCGAGGATGTTCACGCCGGGCTTGTGCCGCACGGAGCGGGCCACGTAGGCCAGGCCCATCCAGGCGAAGACCACGAGGAGGTTCAGGAGCAGGCCGCCCTGCAGGAGCCACAGGGCGGCGCCCGTGTTGATGGCGAGGGCACCGCCGAGCGCCGTGACCACGAGGGCCGCGGTCATCCACCCGTAGACGCGCTTGAGGAAGGCGAGGCGCTGCTCCACCGTGCTGGTAGCCACCGAGCCCGCGACCGCGGGGATCGTGTGCGCTTGAAAGACCGACTGAGCCATGGATTCCTCCTGAGTTGGGCCGCGAGGCGCGGCCGACGCGAGCGCCCCGGTTCGGGCGCTGCACACGCTGCACGTTGGCTGTCTCGAGAGCGACGACTACTATACGAGCACACGCGGCGAAGACAACGCCTGAGCTCCCCGCACGGAGCCTCGAGACTGGGGAACGCATGGACAAGGCAGTGGGCTTGGTCATCCTCGGCGACATGGTGGCCGCGATCGCGCTCGTCACCATGCTCGTAGCGGGCGAGACGACGACCTACCCCGAGCGGCTCAGGACGGTGCTCGGGACCGTCCACGGGCTCCTGGTCCTAGCAGGGCTCAACTACGCCATCCTGACCCTCGATCCGCTCCCGACGGTGTGGACCGTGCTCCTCTACGGCGCGGATCTGTTCGGGGTGGCCTTGGTCGCCGTCGTGTTGGCGCTGGTCTTCCCCGAGCGCGCCCCGGGCGAATCGTCGTGGCCGCTGTGGCGCACGACTTTCGCCCCGCTCGCCTATACGGCGGTGTGGGGCGCGCTCGGGGCGCTCACCTTCCACCGCGGCTGGTCGGGCGTCCAAGATGTGGCGCTCGGCTCGCTGGCCTTTCTGGGCGTCCACTACACGCTGCTCACCGGGGGCGTCTTCGCCTCGCTCCTCGTGCGCCCGCCGTCCATGGCGCCGGCGGCGCTCATGGGGTTGGGCGAGCGCCTGGAGTCGCTGGCGGGGATGTTCTTCCAGGTCCTCATCCTCGCCCTGTTCGTCCAGGGCGGGCTCGCCATCGCCTCCCACCACGAGCGCCTCTTCGGCCACGGCGTCCTGGGGCCCATCGTGTCGGGCACCCTCTGGCTCGTGGGCCTCGTCCAAGGCGTCCGCGACGCCTGGGGCGTCTTCGCGCGCGAGGACGCGCCCGTTTGAGCCCACCAAGAGGCCCGTCCCGGCGCCCTGGACGCGCACCCCGATCCGCCACCTACTCTGGGATTCGGCTTTGGATCCCGCGTGTGGGCG
>CAYZID010000141.1:0-12421 GCA_964478315.1 uncultured Myxococcales bacterium
CCCCCGGACCACCGTCGCCGCCGTCACCGCCCGCCCCACCGTCGCCGCCGTCGCCAGATCCCGACAACAAGGGCGAGGAATCGCCAAGGCCGCCGTGGCCCCCCGGGGCGCCTGAACCACCAGGCCCACCCGCCCCTCCAGGGCCGCCGTGACCGGCGTCCCGCGCCGTCAGGGTCGTCGCGACGAGGTCCACGGACGACGCCCAGAGGTACAAAGCGATGGACGCACCGCCGCCGCCGCCGCCGCTGCCACCGCCGCCGCCGCAACCGCCACCGCCACCGCCGCCGCCCGCACCGCCGAACAGGACACAACCGGACCCCTCATCGCCGCCACCACCGCCGCCGCCGCCGCCACCGCCGCCCGGTGCGCCAAGCGCCCCGGGCTCCCCCGCCTGGGGCTGCCAACCGCTGGCGTCGCCGACGCCCAAGCTCGCCGCGCTCGGTCCTGGCGCCCCGACGTCTCCGGGAGGCCCTGAGAGACCGGCCATCCCCGGGCCACCGACTCCACCGCCGGCCCCCCCAGGGGTGCCGGCGCTTCCAGCCCCCCCATCGCCCGCGTCCGCAACAGCGCCGAGGCCCGGCTCCCCTCCGCCCCCGCCGAACGCGCCGCAGGGGCCCGAACCCGGCTCGCCCGGGCTGGGAGGGTCGCAGTTTCCGTTGCAGAAGAAGGTGCCGCCGGTCGAGCAGCCGTCCTCGCCGGGTCCTCCCGGCGTGCCGCCGACCCCCGGCCCCCCCATCTGCCCCGCCCTGCCGTTCGCCCCCTGGCCGGCCGTCAACGCGACCCCATCGAGGGCCACGTCGGTGGAGCCCACGACCATCAGGGCCACCGACGATCCCCCTGGCTCCTCCCCATCCGCCGCCACGATCGCGAGCTTCTCCAGGTGCACGGGGGCGTCTCCCGCCTCCACCCGCAGGCCCAGCGGGCCGGTGGTGAGGGTGGACACGGCCGCGGGGTCGTGGGCCCAGCCGTCGTCGGGGTGGTAGCCGCCGACCACGTGCACGGCGGACGTGATCTCCACGGGCCCGTCGAAGGCCAGGTCCCCCCCCACCAAGATGGTGTCCTTGTCGGGAGACGCGACGACGATGCTCAGAGCCTGGTCCAGCGTCGCCACCGGCGCCTCGGGCGTGCCCGGGGCCACGTCCGAGCCGCTGGCGGCCACGAAGACGCTGCGGATCACGTCGCCGTCCACGCCGTCGCAGTTTGCATCCACCGCGGCCACGTCGGGCTGGTCGTCCTGGCCGGGATGTACGTCGGCGTCCTGGTCGTCGCAGTCGCCCGGGCCGTTTGCGCACGCCGCCGTGGCGGCGTCGTAGCCCATGGCCGCGTCGCAGAAGCCGTCGCCGTCGTCGTCGCAGCCCTCGTCCACCTGGCCGTCGCAGTCCGTGTCCGCGCCGTCGCAGGCCTCGTCGGGGGCCTCCTGCCCGCCGAAGGGATCGCACACGTGCCCCTGCCCATCGGCGCTGCACTGCCAGGTCCCCGTGGCGCAGGCGCCCGTGAGCGGCGTGGAGCAAGCGACGCCCAGGTCGAAGTCCTCGTCCGTCTCGCCGTCGCAGTCGTTGTCCACCCCGTCGCAGCGCTCCTTGGCACCGGGGCTCACGTCGAGGTCATCCGGGGCGCAGTCGCCGGTCTCGAGAGCCCGCCAGTCGCCGTCCGGGGCGCACAGGCAGCGGTGCTCGTCGCCGTCGCCGTAGCCGTCACCGTCCACGTCCAGGTAGTAGTCCACGCAGCCCGCGGCGTCCTCCTCGTCGGTGTCGCCGTCGCAGTCGTCGTCCTGGCCGTCGCACTGCTCGGCCGTGGGGGTGGGCGCCGAGCAGGCGAACGTCCCGTCGTCGAGGCAAACCCCCACGCCCACGCAGGTGCCGAAGTCGTTGCCCACCTGACAGTTCCCGCCGGGGACGGGGCCCGTGGCGGTGCCGTCACAGGCGCACGAGTCGCCGTCCGGCTTGCAGACGTTGGCGACGCCGTCCACCGTGGCGCAGGCGTAGCCGTCGGGGCAGGCGCCGTTGTTGCACGGGGTCAGGCAGGCGGTCTGGGCGCCGGTCACGGTGAGGCAGTGGCCGCCCAACAGGGCCACGAGGTCGTTCGCGCAGTCGTCGTCGCCGTTCGCCGAGTCGCAGGCGCTGCACAGCCCCTCGAACAAGGGCACGCACTGCTTGTCGGCGCCGCCGTCGGGGAACAGGCAGCCGTGATCCGGGGGGCAGTCGTCGTTGGACTCGCAGCCCTGGGGGCCGCCATCGGTCGTGGCGTCTTCGACATCGGGGGAGACGTCGTCCAGGGCGTCTGGCGAGACGTCGTCGAGGGCGTCGGGCGAGACGTCGTCGAGGGCGTCGGGCGGCACGTCTGGGGAGGCGTCCCCCGGACCGCCGTCGGCCGTGTCCGGGGTCGTATCGGGCGGCCCAGCGTCTGGCGTGGCCGTGTCCGCGCCCGCGTCGGGCGTGGTCGTGTCCGCGCCCGAGGCGTCCGCGACCACGCACACGCCCGCCGAGCAGACGCCGTTGGGGACCAGGCCCCCACCCCCTCCGCACAGGCGCCCGTCGGGCTCGTCGATGTGGGTGCAGCGCCCGTCGATGCCGCACAGGTCCTGGGTGCAGGGCTCGTCGTCGTCGCACATCTCGTCCGAGGAGCACTTGTCGCCGCTTGCCACGACGATGTCTCCGCAGGCGGACAGCGCGCCGCTCAGCAGGAGCGCGAGCAGCCCCCAGCGCGCCACGTTCACGCCCCTCAGCCAGCGCGAAGCCTGCGCGCGGTTCCACGGGTGCAGCGTCGCATCCATTGCTCCCTCCCAACGTCCTGGGGCGGCCCCGTGACGGTGTCTGCCCCTGCTTCCCCCTCCCTTCATACGACGCCGCGCGCCCGAACGCCAATCGCCTGGCCTCCCGAGACGTGCGGCCAGACCGTGCGGCCCGGCCGTGCGGCCAGGCCAGTGCGCGCCCCGGGGGCCCCACGCAGCGCGTCCTGGCGCACGACTACGAGTCCTCGGACTCGTCCCAGTCCTCGGCCTCCGCCAGCGCCTTCCACTCCTCCCACCTCTCCCACTCCTCCGCCCCGTTCGGCAGGGCGCGGAGGACACGCTCCACCTTGGGTTCGGCTCGGTAGGGGGCCGAGCCACTCTCCAGGATGCTCCGCAGGGCGCGCGCGAGCCCGGGGTCGTCGCGCTGGACGAGGGCCGCGTGGGCAGCCTTTGCGACGGCGGGGGGGGCGAGCATGAGCAGGCGGATGAGCGCGCGGCGCGCCTTGGAGCCGGGCGCCCGCCCGAGGACCTCCGCCGCCACGACGAGGTCGCACAGGTAGGTCCACCGCTCGTCGTCAGGCAGCACGTCGTTCACCTTCACGGTCCGGTGCGGGGGCCGCTTGGAGAGCGGGCGCCACCGGTGCCCGAAGCCGAACTCCCAGGGGAACACCCTGCCGGGGTGCTTGGATGACTCCACCTCGCGGATGGCCGCGAGATTGCTCACCCGCTTGGCCATCCAGTTCGCGCAGCCGACGGCGGGCTCGGCGACCTCGGGGTCTTGGACGTGGGGCGCCACGGTGCGGAGGGCGTTGAGGATGGAGTTGGGGTAGAGGGCGGGCTGTTGGAGGACCTCCAGCGCGGGGGCGAGCTCCTCGGGGGGCTGGAGGGAGAGGCCCAGCGCCTGCGCCGCAAAGAGCCGCACGACGGGCCCGCCCTGGGACGCGAGGTGTCGCAAGGCCTCGTCGGCTTGGGGCCACGTCTTCCAGCGGTCACCCAGGAGCTCCAGGGCGCGGAGCGTGGAGGTGTCGGGTTGGCCCGGGGCGAGGCGCGCGAGGAGCTCGTCGTCGGTGGCGGGGTCTGGGGGGCCCAGGGCGGTCGCCACGTCGAGGAGGTTGTGGAGCTCCGCGATGGCCCCCCCCTGGGGCCCGCCCAGCGGTCCAGAGTCACCTCGACGGTTCGGTGGGTCACGGACCCGCCGGCGTTGCGGAGCCACACCATGCCCGGGCGGTGCTCTCGGGCCACAAGCGAGGCCGTCCAGTCCCAGGCCCCGAAGACGCGTGCGGGAGAGGGGGCCTCCGCGCCGCGGCGGGGCTGCGGGGGCGGCACGATGCGGGGGACGGGGGCGAGGTGCACGGCGGCGGGGATGCGGGGGTTGTGGATTCGGAGGACCTGGGCCACGTAGGGGAGGCGCGGCCCCACGCGCAGGGTGTAGCGCACCCCGACGGTGAGGACGCCGTCCTCCCAGGTGGCGCCGACGCCCTCGGGCCCGTGGCTCTCGACGCCGAAGTGCTTTCTCAGGCGATCGGTGGCGCCCGCCATGACGAACAGGGTGTAGGCGGCGAGCGCGGACAGGAGCAGGAGCGAGTAGACGAACACGCCCGAGAGCCCGGAGGGCGGCACGAGGAGTTGCGACAGGGGCGCCAGGGGCACGGGGGACACCTCACGGGGCCAGGGGTGCGTGGTGGACGCGCAGGAGGCGGATCTGGGGTCACTGGAAGTCCTTGGCGGAGAGGTAGGACTTCTCGGGGCCGAAGTCGATGGGAGGTGGCGGTTGCAGGGCGGGGTTGTCGGAGCGGGCGCAGAACTCGAAGGCTTGGGGGAGGGCAGCGAGGCGGCTGACGTAGACGTAGGGCTCGGCGGGTGAGGCCATGGCCCACAGCCCGTAGAGGATGTCTGGGAGGAGGAGCACGAACCAGATGGTGCGGTGGGAGGCCTCGTGGAAGGTGACGATCAGGATCAGCCCGCCGATCGAGGCGGCCATGATGGGGAGGACTCGGTCCCACGCGCCGTCGGTGCTGGGGCGTTGATCGCAGCGGTCGAGGAGGGCTTGGCGGGACCAGTCGAGGAGGGGTCCGCGGGAGATGGGGCGGAGGAGGTCGGCGAGGCGACCGATGAGAAAGGCGGCGACGGCGGCCCCGAGGAGGACGAGCCCGGGGCTGCGCTGGGCGCGCGGGACGAGGACCATGAGGGTGGTGTGGAGGAGGGGGAGGAGGAGGCCGAAGAAGAGGAAGGAGCGGGCCATGCGCAGGGCGCCCAAGGGGCCGCCGACGAGCCACAGGAGGGACAGGAAGTCCACGGTGACGTGAGCCCACCAGGGGATCCCCCAGACGGCGAGCTCCCCCGAGCCCGCGATGGCCCGCGCCACGCGGTAGCCCAGGAGCGAGAGCGCCGCCGCCACCGACCACCACGGAGACCGAACGACATCCCGGACCATCAACCCCCTCCTAGTTCCCATCCTGAAAAGGCGGACCGAGCCACGGCGAGTCGATGTGCGTGCCAGGTGCGTTCACGCAACCCGCCGGAGTAGCAGCGCTACTTCAAGTGGTTGCGGGGACGCGCATGGTGCGTGCAGCGGCCGTCGCGGCGACGGGAGGCTTTTCAGGATGGGAACCTCCTAGCACCCAGCTCCCGGGCCGGCCCCGCCGTCCCGATGGGACGCGAAGCGCGTCCCCGTCAGGGAAGCCAGAGGGCGCGCTCCGCGCGGCCGCGGGACCGTATGGACGCCGGCACGATAGAACGCTCCCCAAGCGTCTGCAAGCGGCCTGGCGCGCCCCGGTGCGGTGGTGCGGTGGGCGGACGGCCCGGGCTCATGGGCGACGAGCCCGCGGAGCGAGGATGGTTTATGCTTTGCTGTGCACAATATGGTTGCCCCGGAGCATGCGACGTGGCATGGTGGGATCCTCAACGGCCCATCATGCGACCCACGGTGCGGTGGTCCCGGCGCGCGGCCTCCCCAGCGCGTCCGCCTCCTCCCGCGGGGGCCCCTGGCGTGCTGGGCTGGCCGGTTCACGACCCGAGCCGCCCACGCGAGGACGGCCCTGGATCCCAGGAGGCCCCGATGATCCTCATGTACGACACCGCGGGCACCACGACCTCCCGCAGACGCGACTCCTCCGCCTCCCGCGGTGGCTCCCAGAAGGCCCGCACGGCGGCCTCGCACAAGGGCGCGCGCGCCCAGAGCCGGGCCCTGCGCCCCCCAGGCGCCCAGGGCCGGGGCAGCAAGCTCCTCGCGGCCCTGGGCACCGACTGGATGGCCCACGCCAAGCCGGGCTCCCAGAGCGCCCTCAGCGCGAGCCTCACCCTGTCCTACGGGATCATCCAGGCGGGCGTGAGCTTCTCCGGTTCCCTGAGCCGAGACGACGACCGCCAGTACCGCCTCAGCGGCACGCTCACCATCCACGGCGGCGCCCACGCCCCCCTGGACGGCATCGGCGCCTACCTGGACTTCGGCGTCACCTGGTCCCGGACCGTCGCTTTCAAGGACTACGCCAGCTACGCCCGCTGGGTGCAGCTCCAGGAGACGAAGATCCTCCAGGCCCTGGCCAGCTACGGGCTCAGCAAGGGCTCCAAGCTCACGCCGGCCCAGCGCCAGGCCCTGCGCCGCCGCGTCCAGGCGGACGGCCACATCACGGCCAAGGGGGTGAAGTTCGCCCTGACCGGGGGCCTCAAGAGCGACGGCGGCACGGTCACCCAGTTCGACGCCTCCATCGCCGGCTCGGCCAAGTATTCGACCTACGAGCGCCGGACCAAGGACGGAAAACGCCAACGCAAGATGGGCGTGGAGAAGCGCGTAGACCTCAGCTACAAGCACCCGCCCCTGGAGATCAAGGGGTTCTACCAGGACATGCAGGGGCACGCGAACCCCGACATGGACGGGCAGTACGTCAACATCTCCTTCACCCCCATGGCGGGCGCCAAGCGCGAGCGCGTGTCCAAGACCATGGCGAAGACCGACCTGGAGAAGCTCAAGGGGGCGCTCGCCGGGCTCGGGGGCCGGGGGACCAAGAACATCAAGGACATCCCCAGGAAGGTCTACGAGCGGGCCGTCAAGCTCCAGTTCGGCCCCTACGGCGTGGAGCTGGAGTGGGTCGTGAAGCCCCGTGGGATGTTCTTCCGGTTCGCGCGCCTGTTCGAGAGCCTGCAGGCCTCCGCCGGCCTGGGGGGGCAGCGGTTCGCGCTGGGCGGCAAGGTGGAGGCGTCCAAGTCCTCTCGGCGGGTCATCGCCGAGGGTCTGGGCACGCAGACGCTGAACTACGTCACGCAGCTCCACAACGGCTTCGCGCGGCTGGGCCCGCGAGGCATGAAGCAGTGGGAGGGCTGGGTCCGGGGGCACACCAAGACGCTGCGCGACATGTACGTGGCGGTGGGCACGCCCGGGACGCCGGCTCACGCCGAGGCCAAGGACAAGGCCGCGGGGCTGGTGGGGCCCATCGTGCGTGCCGTCCAGGCCAAGCAGGTGGGCAAGACGCTCACGTCGGGCCAGCTCCGGGCCATCTCCCACCTCATCACGACCGTAAGCGCCGCGTATCGCCGGGACGGGGACAAGCAGTGGCGGGACGTGGGCGGGGTGAACCTGACGCTCACGTCCATCGCGGGCACGCCGCAGTTCGCCAAGCGGTCGACGGTCACGAGCGCGGACATGGCCGACCACGACCTGGCGACGCTGTTCGCCAAGCGGGCGGCGGACGTGCACCTGACGCTCCAGCGCAGCGGGCGCAGCTACATGGACCGGGGGAGTCCGGACTACAAACGCATCGCCGATGAGCTGGGCATGAACAAGAAGACCACCATCGAGGTGCGGGACGCCATCACGAGCCTGCAGTCCGACGGGGCCCAGGACGTGGCCGGTGGGCGCGAGGCGTGGGTGAGGTACGTGAGCGCCACGGGCCCCAACCAAGTGAAAGAGCGCGAGAGGCACTCGGCCAAGTGGGCAGAGCACCTCGTCAAGGCCGTGCGCCAAGCCCCCCTGACCAAGACGGAAGCCCACGTCAAGAAGCCCAAAGCGAGGGGTTGACGAGGGGACGGTTGAAGGGAGCCCCGCGCGCCGCCCAGCGCCGATGAGGGGCTGACCTGGCGTCCCCGGCCCAAGCGCTCTCGCCCCAAACCGCCGTGTGCCAGAAGAAGCCCCCGGGCGACGGGAGACGACTTCCCACGCCGTCTCCGCGTGCCCGACGGCTCGTGGGAGACACCCTGAACGCAGACAGAGCTCCCTCGGCGCTCGCCCGAACCGGCCGGGCTCAGGGTTGATACTCGTAGGCGCCCATGTCCGTGTAGTTCGGAGTGCCGGCGCCGCTGTTCGGGGTCGCGGGGTCGTCCACCCGCGGGTTGCCGTCGATGTCGGTCTCCGGGGCGCTGTCGCCGTCGCCCGCGTCGATGCACGGCGAGCCGGCGTCCAGGTGCAGGTCGTAGACGCGCCAGGTGTCCGTGGTCTGGGCCAGGTCGGTCCAGTCCCCCCAAACGCGCAAGGTCGTGTCGGTGTTGTCCGCGATGACCGCCCACCGCTCGTCCGCCGTGTCGAGCTGGACGAACTGCTTGACCAGCGCCCCCGGCGTGAACAGCGCCTCATTCGCCACGAGCACCGTCTGCCACTTGGTCATGTCGAAGCTCACCGAAGCCCAGCCCGTCTGCTCCATGAGCGGGAAGCCACGAAACTTCGGGTCGGCGTCGATGTTCCCGACGCCAGAAGCACCACCGAGGATGTTCGTGTAGGAGATAGTCCCATCCGTCAGCCCATCAGCTGATGCAGCCCTTACCACGCTGTTAGTGAGCGAAACGGACAAGCTAAGTACATTCCCAAACGCACCAGTGGTCGCGGTAGGGTCACCCAAGAGTAGGAAGTTGGAAGCAAAGAACGTAGACTTGCGCAAAGTGATGGCAGCCCCTCCGTGTACTGCCATACTCCCTCCGCTCGCGTTACCTGCAACGACCGTGTTGATCACTACGACATTCTGCGAATCAAAGTACGCAGCCGGTCCATGACTCCCCGACCCGGCAGCCGAGTTCCCAACCAGCACAGTGTCCCGAATCGAGATTCCCGATGAGTTGTATGCCGTGCAGACCGCGCCTCCGGCACTTCCAACTGTCACACTGTTTCCGGTGAGGACGCAGTTGTCAATGACACCGTTCGCCCCCTTGCCGCCGACTCCGCCTCCGAAACCATGAGCGGCTGCGCTGTTGCCGTTCCCCGTGACTATGGAGTTCGAGAGCATGCCGCCCTTGAGCCACACGCCAGCTGCCCCGGCATTCGCGTTGACTTGGTGGCCTCCGGTGACCACGACTCCATCCAACGTGCCCTGGACGACGACAACGGTTTCTAGAGACTTCATGCGAGCAGGCCCTTCGTTGCCCGCCAGAACCGTGACGTGCTTTTGTGGGTCTGGTTCGGCTTCTGGAGCGGCTTGGCCCACGTACCCACCGCGCAGCCAAACCCCAGAGAGAATGAGGAACGGGTCGTCGTCCTGGCCGTCGTACAGCCAGTAAACGCCCTCGGCCACCCTTATTTCTCTTAGCACTCCTGGTGACAACTCCAACGACGCGGCTTCTCCTGCGGCACGAACGTCCCGGAAGGCCGAAGCCCAAGACAAGCCGTCGCCTCCCGGGGCAGCATCGGCATCCACGTAGTACGTGAGTGAGTCCCGCAGCCCACAACGGAACCCGCGGTCGTAGCGCACACCCGGGACGTCCGGTGCCGCTTTATCGCGGGCCGCGACGCGCACGTCCAGCGGGCTCGACACGAAGCCACCACCCCGCAAGACGCGGTCCGTGCCCGTGTCCGGCCCTGCGGGGTCGCTGCACGAAACCGGACAAGCCCCATAAGAGTCCACTTCGTAGTAGTCGGCCACCCACTCGGCGACGTTCCCCGCCATATGCAGGGCTCCGCTGGGGCTGGCGCCGTCCGGCAGGTCGGTGACGCGCTGGGGGGAGCCATAACAGCCGACCGAGTTAGCCCGAGTGCAATCCGGCCCGCTGTCGCCCCAGGGGTAGGTCCTCTCGTCGGGGCTCGGGCCCCGTGCGGCGCGCTCCCACTGGGCCTCGGTGGGCAGGGCTCGGCCGATCCACTCGCAGTAGTCCTGGGCCTGCTGCCAGGTTACCCAGACCACCGGATAGTCGTCATAGGCGCTGTTGCTGTAATAGTCGGCGATACCGGGAGCGTTGGGGTACTTGGGCGGCGTACAGGTGCCCTCGATGACGCACATCCGATAGCGGTTGTTCGTCACCTCGTACTTGTCGATGGCGAAGGACGAGAGGGTCACCTGGTGCTCGGGCTCCTCGTCCGGATCACCCTCGCCCGGGTCGCTCCCCATGACGAAGGGCCCGCCCTCCACGTAGACCATCTCGCAGTTGCCGCCGGGACAACACCCGAGGCTGGCCGGTAGGCAGGCCCCATCCGCGCAGCCACAGCCCCAGCAGGTCCGGACCGTGTCCCCCCAAGTGCCGCTGCTGTCCTTCCAGCGCACGGAACCCTGCCCGTCACAGACCCTCGACCAGTTCGGGGCGGGCGGGTCCACGCACACACCCAGCGCGCAAGCCGCGCTGCCGCACTCCTCGGCCTTGTCTTCTTGGAGGCCGCTGGCGTCGTACCAGTAGACGTCACCGGAAGCGCAGCCCTTGTAGGCGTGGGAAGCCGCGACGCACGCCCCCCCTGCGCACGCCCCGCCGGGCCCGCAGGGCTCGGCCTGGGCCGTCGGGAGGCCCGAGGAGTCCAGCCACCACACCGCGGCCCCGCTGTCCTGGCCGAAGTTGCAGCCACGGTTCGTGGTGATGCTCACCTCGCCCTCACAGGTGGCGTCGGCGCCCGCGTCGCTGGGGGCGCAGGCGGTGGTGCAGGTCTGGGCGACCTCCTCGACGTTCCCACAGCTATCCAGCCACACCAGGTCGTTCGTGCCGTCACAGCCCAGAGCGGCCTTGGGGGTGCAACCGCACACTGGCGTACCTGTGCTCTCGTCACAGGGTCCCGCCGCTGAGCAGTCCTGCACGCGCCCCTGCTGCTGGCCGCAGGAGTCGAAGGAGTAGATGTCCTCCTCGGTCCCGGGCTCGGTGCCGCAGCCCTGGTGGTCGTAGGGCAGGGGGTACACGCACCAGCCCCCGGGCAGCGTGTTATCGCAACCGCAGTTGGGGTTGCACAGCTCCTTGCCCTCGCCCCGGACGTCTGCCCCATCGGGACATGCGCTGAACCAATAGATGTGCCCCTCCGAGCACGCGCTGTAGGCGTGGGGCGTGCACCCGTCGGCGTCCACGCACTGGCCGTCCGTGTTACACGACAGCCCCGAGTCGCACGAGCCGCAGCTCCCGCCGCATCCGTCGTCCCCGCACTGGACCCCCGCCGGGCAGCTCGGCGTGCAGCACCCCACGGCCGTACACGACTCGCCCGGCGCGCAGCACGCGCCATCACAGGCCACGGCGTCGCACTGGCACTGGCCCAAGGGCGAGCAGGTGGCGTTGTCCCCGCACACGCCGCAGGAGCCGCCGCAGCCATCGTCCCCGCAGGTCTTGCCCGCGCAGTTTGGGCTGCAGCAGGCGTCCGCCTGGCAGACGTCGCCCACCGCGCAACACGATCCGCCGCAAGGCAAGGTCTCGCAGGTGCAAGTGGAACCCGTGGGGTCACACGTCTCGTTGTCCGGGCAGGCCCCGCACGAGCCGCCACAGCCGTCGTCGCCGCAGACCTTGCCGGTGCAGTCTGGCGTGCAGCAGCCCGCGTCCGTGCACACCTGACCGTCCACGCAACATCCGCCCTGGCACAGCTCCGTGCCGTTGGGGCAAGTGCACTGCCCCGTGGCCTGATCACACACCCCCCCACCCGCACACGAGCCGCAGTCGAGCGTGATCACGCCATCCCCACAGGCCACATCCCAAGGGCCACCACAGCCATAGCCCTGGTTGCCGCAGGTGGGCTCCACCGTCTCGCACCCAGGTACGTCCGGGTCGCAGTCGACCCAGCCCGGTGCGCAGGTGTACTCGCACTGACCGTCCGCCGTACAGACGACCTCCGAGTTCAGCACCACCGGGCAGGTCCCGCAGGAGCCGCCGCAGCCGTCATCGCCGCAAGACTTCCCGCCGCAGTCCACGGAGCAGCACTGCCCATTGGCGCCACACTGCTGCCCCGAGCTGCAGCACGCGTCCCCGCACTGGAGGACGGTGCACTCGCACGCGGTCTGGTCCGCGCTACACTGCGAGTGGGCTGGACAGGTCCCACAGAAGACAGAGCCCCCACAGCCATCCGGCGCCCCGCCGCAGACCAACCCCAGGTCATCGCAAGTAGCCCGGGCCGTCTCGCACCCCGGCACGGAAGGGTCGTTGTCACAGTGCGAGGCGTCGCAGGACGTCTTGCACTGACCACTCAGGCACGTAGCGCTTCCGTTGGGCCAAGCCCCACAGATCGCGCCATCCGGCAGCACCGTAAACAGATACGTGGACTGCTCCGGATCGCAGACCAAGCACGGGTTGTCGGTGTGCGAGTCCCCCGGCAGGTAGTCCACGCCGTTGATCGTGCACGTGGGGCCCGTGTACGTGTCGGCGTCCTCGGAGAAGGCGGCGTCCGCGTCCGTCGCCGTGTCCGCGTTGGAGACCGTGTCGGCGTCCGTTGCAGCGTCCGTGATGGTGTCCGTGTCCGCAGCCGTGTCCGTGACCGTGTCCGCAGCCGTGTCCGTAGCCGTGTCCGTAGCCGTGTCCGTAGCCGTGTCCGTAGCCGTG
>CAYZID010000141.1:12521-15101 GCA_964478315.1 uncultured Myxococcales bacterium
CCGTGTCCGTAGCCGTGTCCGTAGCCGTGTCCGTAGCCGTGTCCGTAGCCGTGTCGGCAGGCGCGTCCGGGGCCGTGTCCGTAGCCGTGTCCGTAGCCGTGTCCGTAGCCGTGTCGGTGTCCGCGTCGGTGTCCGTGGCCGTGGTTGTGTCGGTGGCCGTGTCGGCAGGCGCGTCCGGGGCCGTGTCCGTGACGGCGTCGGGTGTCGTGACGGGCGCGTCGGGGCTCGCCTCGGCCTCGGCATCCGGCACGGCCGGCGCCGCATCTACGACGGCGCCAGCGTCCAGCGTCAAGGTGCCCGTGTCCGGCATGCAGCCCGACCAGACCAAGGCGAGCGCGACCCATGAGAGCAGCGACCTAAAGGATGGCAAAACCGCTGGTCGTGGGCAGCGCCGCCGGGCTGAGGACAGGGGAAGGACCGGCGTTGGAGCGTTCCAGAGCGTCCACATGAGAGCCTCCCGCTAGAAGCTGCCGCTGAGCCCGAAGGTCAGCCCGTGGGGGATGGGGGCCACGCCCCAGCGTGGATCCGTGGAGGACGCGGCGTGCGTGGGCCCCGGGTCCGATGGGGAGGGTGGCGCGCCACCGTCGTCGGTGGCGGCCACGATGACGGCGGCCACCAAGGCCGCTCCGCCCACGCCCAGCAGGGCGTAGCCGGCGATGGCCTCGCTCTTGGCGCTGTCCGCCATGCTCCGATGCTCCTGCACTTGAGCCTCCGACGGGCTCGGACCAGCCGCTGTGGCGTAGTCGCGCGCGTCGGCTGCGTCGGAGAAGCCCAGCCCCAACAACACCCCGCCCGCCACGAGCGAGGCCCCCCCAACCCCGCCAAGGACCCAGGTCGTGGCGGGAAGCCCCCCACCGCCAACCGAGCCGCGCGCCGCCACGCCCGCGCCGGGAGCGTCACCACCTGCAGGCGTCCCGCCGGGAAGATCGAGCATGGCCTCCGGCGCCAGAAACACCTCCACCGTCTGGCGGCTGCCCGGCTTCACGTCCACGGTGGCCTCGAAGGGCTTGAACCCGGGCTTGGTGGCGCGCACGGTGTGCTGCCCCGGGGTGAGTTCCAGGGGGGCCGCCCGCGGAAGGGTCCCCGCGGCCGCACCATCCACCTCGATGGCGGCCTCGTGGGCCGCCTCGCCCACTGCCAGCACCACCTGGCCCGGCGCGTCCGGCGAGATCAGCGCCACGTTCACGGTGTTCTTGGGCCCATCACCCAGGACCAACGTCAGCTTGCGCTCGGCGGACAGATACCCCGCCATGGACACGCGCACGGTCACGTCGCCGGGTGGCAACCAGCGCTGAAAGGGCGTGAGCCCCTTGGCCTCGGGGTGCCCCAGGAGGACCACGGACGCGCCGGGCGGCGTAGAGGTCACGCGCAGATCCGCCATGGTCAGCTTGAGCCGCTGGCGGACGTACTGAATGAGCCCCTGAACCTCCCCCTTGTTGGGCGCGTCCGGGTAGCCGGCGAGAAACGCCTCGTAGTGCTGCAAAGCAGCCGGCAGATCGCCCAGCTTCTCCGCGCAGCGCCCCATGGCCCAGCGGAACTGCGGGTCAGGCTCGACCTGGTAGCCCTCGCCCAAGACCTTCAGAGCCTCTGCGTACTTGTGGGCTCGGTACAGCTTGATCCCCTTCTTGGCCAACCGCACGGCGCGCGGGTTCGTGGGCGCCGCGTGGGCGACCGGGATGAGCAGTCCCAGGGCAAGCATCAGCGCGACCAGCGCGGCCAGCGCACCCGACACCGCGAGCGACGCGCGCCCCAAACGGGCGAAGAGCCGAAGCCCCGGCCCTCGGCCAGCCGGAGAACGAGCGGATAGGGTCGTCGTGTCCATGGTCGCCTCCCTCTCGCCCCGCCACGCGGAGCCACCTGCACGCACCGCCTGCCCCCGACCACGGAAGTCATGGTCAGTGCTCGGCGCGCCCTCCACCGCCGCGAGTCATCCTGTACGCAGATACGCTAGCACGGCATCCGCTGGGACGTCTACGGCCCCGCGAGAACCCCGATCCGCCACCTGCTCTGCGGACCGAAGCCCAGGAGGCCGCGTTTGGGCAAGGAGGCAAGCGGCTGGGCGCGGAGGCGTGGCCCCGGCACGTCGAGCGGCCAGTCGCTTGTGGGGCCGCGCAGCCCGACGCCGCCCACACCCGGGATCCAAAGCCGAACCCCAGAGTATGTGGCGGATCGGGGGAGAAGCCGCGCGCCGCCCTCACTCCAAGTTCATCAGGTCCACGGAAGGCGCCTTGCGCCGGCGCTTCGTGGCCTTCCTTGGGCGCTTCGTGGCCTTCCTTGGACGCTTCGAGGTGGCCTTGGCGTGCGGCTTCTTGGTCGTGGGCCGGGCCGCGAGCGTCACCTCGACGTCGCCGCGATCTTGGGGCGCGAGTGTCGCCTGGGCGGGTGCGTAGCCCGGGTGGCTCAAGGTCACGGTCCAGGGCGCCTGGGGCGCCGGGAGGGTCAGCGGTGTCTCGCCCAGCCTCTTGCCGTCCGGCCCGCGCACGACGGCCCCGGACACGGGCGCCGAACGGAGGGTCACCATCGCTGCGGGAGCGGGGCCAAATGCGGATGCGGGGGCGGGGGCGGGCCCAGATGCGGATG
>CAYZID010000142.1:0-15098 GCA_964478315.1 uncultured Myxococcales bacterium
CCCTCACCCGCCTCCGCGCCCGCTTCCGCTGCCGCCCCCGCTTCCGCCTCCGGGCCCGCTTCCGCTCCCGCAAGCGCCCCCGCTGCCCTCCCCGCCGCCGTCCCCGCACCCGCGCCCGCTTCCCCGTTCGCCTCCGCTTCCCCGAACTCCTCCACGAAGTCTCGGCGGGCCGCGTCCCAGGCAAAGACGCGGAACCCCACCACCGCCGCCCGGTCCCCCTCGTGGCGCACGTCGAGGACCACGTGCTCCACGCCGGGGTAGAGCGGGGCGCCGCCACCGGGCGCCGTGGCGAGCCGCCGGTCCTCGGGCGAGAAGTACGCGCCCACGTTCACGTGGCTGTGGGCGATGGCCACCAGCCTCGCGCCGCGTCGCTCCACGGCGACGATCCGACGCACGTCGAGCACGAAGGCGCGCGTCGCGTCTCGGGGAAACAGCGCGGGGTCCTCGGCGTGCAGCCGGTCGGCCAGGTTCTCGGCCAACTCCACGCGCAGCGCCCCGTCGGCCTCGGCCACGAGCAGGGCGCAGGCCTCGCGCGGCGCCTGGGACACCGCGTGCTCCCAAAGCCGGGCGCAGACCCCGTCCAGCCCGAGCGCCTCCCGGGCGGTCAGGGCCGAGGTGTCTCCCACCGGAAGCCCTCCGCTTCCCCCCCCGCGGGCCCGAAGCCCACGACGCGGCCCATGACACGCAGGGCCAGGAGCGCCCCCTCCAGGCGGTCATCCGGCTCCACCGGGCCGACCTCGACCACCTCCGCCCTCTCGCCGCCGTCGCTCTCGCTCTCGGCGCGGCCGTCCTGGGCGCTCGACGTCACTCGGCAGTCGGGGTTCAGCGCACCCAGCTCGGGCCCCAAGCGCGCGGCCAGCGCCCCGTCCAGCGTCAGCCGACCCACGCCGGCCGCCGCCAGGTAGCGGGCGGCCTCCTCGGCTCCCGGACCCGCCCCCTTGAGGCGCACGTGTGCCCCGAGCAGGCGGAGCTGCCCCACCCCGCCCACCTCGCGCAGGGCGATGTGCCGGGCGTAGCGGCGCATCTGGTCCCGCGTCAGGACCTCGTGAGCGGGGCGCTGATCAGCCATGCGCACCTCCCCTGCGAACCACGATCCGATAGCGGCCCAGCGCCGGGCCGCCTCCCCCCACCGGCCCCCGTGCCAGGACGCGGTGCCCGTCGTCCAGCAGGGACAGCGGGACGTTGTGGGCGGAGGCGCCCGTGCGCGTGAGGATCTCCAGCGTCTGTCCCGGCTCCAGCGCTTCCAGCGCTAGCTTCGACCGCACGTAGGGCATGGGGCACTCCTCGTCCGTGACGTCCAGATGCGCGTCGAGCCCCCCGCAGGAGGGGCACCGCGTCCCCAAGGGGAGCGCGAAGGACCGCACGCGCCCCGCGAGGCCGTCCAGCGCCGTGGCGAAGCCCGTGTGCGTGGCGACCTCTCCGCGCAGCAGGCCCAAGGCACGCCGGGCCTGGAGGTGCCCCACGGCTCCGGCGACGGCCCCGAGCACGCCCACCTGGGCGCACGTGGGTGTCTCGTCCGGGCCGGGAGGATCCTCGAACAGGCACCGGAAACAAGGACCGTGGTCGCCCGGCACGGCCACGACGAGCCCCTGGAAGCGGAGGAGGCCCCCGATGACCGAGGGCACGCCCCGCGCCAGGGCGGCGTCGTTCACCCAGAAGCGCGCCTGGGGGTCGTCCGTGCAGTCCAAGACCACGTCCGCGCCGCCCCCCAGCGCGAGCAAGCGCGGCAGGTTGTCCGCCGAGACGCGCTCCACCCGCGCCGTGACCTCCACGCCCGGGTAGCGAGCCTGGAGGCGTGCCGCGGCCACGAGCGCCTTGGGGCGGCCCACGTCCTCGGTCCCGTAGAGGACCTGTCGCTGGAGGTTCGACAGGTCCACCTCGTCCGGGTCCACGAGCACGAGGCGGCGCACGCCCCCCTCGGCCAGCCCCACGGCCGCCGGGCAGCCCAGGCCGCCCACGCCTACGATGAGCGCCGTCTTGTCCACCCGCAGCCTCCCTGCGCCGCGTCCGCCCGCGGTCCCGCGGCTGTCAGTCCACCGCCAGCGTGCGCGCGAGATCGTCCAGGTCCACGCGATACCCGTCCACGAAGACGGTGGGCGTGCCGTCCACCCCCGCCGCGTCCCCCTCGGCTTCGTCCTGCTCGATGAGCGTGTCGATGGCGGGGTCCTTGAGGGCCTCCCGCAGCCTGGCCTCGTCCACGCCGGCGCCCGCCGCGATCTTCACGGCCGTCTCGGCGGTGAGCGTGTCCTGGTGGGCGAACAGGGCGTCGTAGACCTCCCAGAACTTCCCCTGGCGCGCCGCGGCGACCGCCACGCGCGCGGCCGGGCGCGCCGCGGCGTGTTGGGGCAGGGGCATGTGCTTGATGTAGAGGACCGCGCCGTGATCGCGCGCCGCGGCCTTGATCTCGTGCGCCGCACGCCGGCAGTAGGGGCACTGGAAGTCGGTGAACTCCACGACGACGTGCCGCGCGGCCTTGGGGTCGCCCAGGGGCGGGCGCCCGTCCAGCGTGAACACCGCCTTGGCCTTGGTGCGGCTCAGCTCGGCCAGGAGCGCACGCGTGAGCTGGCGCTTGGACAGCCCCTCGGCCGTGAGCGCCACGAGCTTGTCCGCCACGCGCTGGGCGCGCTCGCACGGCTGGGCGCTGGCGAGGCTGTCATAGAAGCTCCCGGAGCCCCCGCAGGGGTCGAACTGCTCGCGGAGCACCCCCGCGAGGAGGGCGCGCTCGTCGGCGTCGAGATCCTTGGGGTCTACCGCCTTGGGAAGCGTCGCCTTGGACAGCGTGGCGGGGGCGGCCTTGGCGGCGGCGGCCTTGGGCTTGGTGGGCTGGGCCGCGGTGGGCCGGGCAGCGGGCGCCTTGGCCGCGGCGGGCTGGGCCTTGGGGGCCCTAGCGGGCGCCGGGCTTTGACAGGCGGCCAGGGGGCCCGTAGACAGGGCCCAGGCGGTCACGGCCAGGCCCAGCGGGCCAGACCAGTGATCCCGGAGAGCGGTCGAGTGGGCGTTGCGCATTGGGGGGCTCCTCCCGAGCGTGGCGCGGACGACGGGCCCGCGTCCCTTCCAGCGAGCCAAAGGCGACTAGCATAGCCCCATGCCCAACACCAACCGCCGTCCGTCCCTTCCCTGTCCCCCGGCCCGCGCGTGGATCGCCGTGGGGGCCAACCTCGGCAGCCCCGTGGAGACCGTGCGCGCCGCCGCCCGGTCCGTCTCGACCCTGGCTGGCACCACGGTCGAGGCCGTGAGCCACGTGCGCCTGACCGCGCCCGAGGGCGGGCCCGCCCAGCCCCGCTACGCCAACGCCGCCCTGCGCGTGCGGACCTCGCTGCCCCCGCGCGCTCTGCTCGCGGCCCTGGCGGCGCTGGAGAGGCAGGCGGGGCGGGCTCCAGCCCGGGCTCGCGCGGACGCCGTGAACCACCCGCGACCGCTGGATCTCGACCTGCTGCTCTACGACGGGGTCGTCCTGACCACCCCGGTCCTCACGCTGCCCCACCCCAGGTTTCACCTCCGGCGCTTCGTCCTCGATCCCCTCTGTGACCTCGACCCGGACCTCGTCCATCCCGTGCTCGGGCGCACCCTGCGCGACCTGTGGCGCGCCCTCGGTGGGCGCTCGGGCGACGCGGCGGGGAGCGTGCTCCCGTGAGCCGCCTCGGCCGACAGCTCGCGTTGGGGGTGGCCGTGGGCGTCGTGGTCGTCATCGGCGCGGCCCTCTACGCCGACGCCTCGGCGCTCGCGCGCGCGCTCACCGCCTTCGAGCCCCTGTGGCTCCTCCCGGCCCTGGGGCTCGTGTCGGCGGGGTACGCCGTGCGCGTCTGGAAGTGGGATCTCTACCTGCGGCGGCTGGGCGTGGAGCTCCCCAAGCCGTACAGCGCGACGCTGTTCGTGGCCGGGATGGTCATGGGGATCACCCCGGCCAAGGTGGGTGAGGTGCTCAAGAGCTTCCTGCTCAAGCAGAGCCACGGGGTCCCCGTGGCCCACACGGCGCCCATCGTCATCGCCGAGCGGCTCACGGATCTCATCGCCCTGCTGCTCCTCACCGCCTGGGGGGTCGTCGCCTTCGGCCGCGGCCACGCCGTGGTCTACGCGGTCGCCGCGCTCACCGTGGGCGGGATCGCGCTCCTCGCCTGGCCGCGCCCCGTCCGCGCCGTCCTCCGCTGGACCGCACGCCTGCCCCTCCTCCGGCGCGCCACGCCCGCGTTGGAGCGGGCTTACGAGTCCATGTTGGCGCTCCTGGGGTTGCGCCTGCTCACCGCCACCGCGCTGCTCTCCGTCGTGGCCTGGTCCTGCGAGGCCACCGCCACGTGGTTGCTCATCAACGCCTTCCCCGGGTCGGACGCCACCTGGGGGCAGGCGACCTTCGTCTTCGCCCTGTCCACCATCGCCGGGGCGGTGTCCATGCTCCCGGGGGGCTTGGGGCTTACCGAGGGCTCCATGATCGGCCTCCTCTACGGCGCCATGCACGTGACCCCCACGAAGCAGGTGGCCACGGCCGCCACCCTCATCGTGCGGTTCTGCACCCTGTGGTACGGCGTCCTCCTGGGCGGCGGCGCCCTGGCCCTCCTGCGCCGGCGAGGGCTCACGTATGAGGCTCCGGCGGACGGTAGCGACGCCTCGTGAGTTCCGCTACGCTTGCGTCTCTATGAGCCCCGCCCCTCTCAGCCCCTCGGAGCCGCTCGCCGTCCTGGGGCGCCTCGCCCAAGGTCTGGGCCGCGGTCGCGGCCCCGACGACGTCGCTTCGGCCTTGTCCCAAGCCTTCCACGCGCTGGTGGGCGCACCGGTCGTCTGCCTCCTCTATCGGGCCGGGGCCAGCGGCTTCGAGCTCGCGGCCTCGCGTCACGCGGACTGGCTCGTGGGCGATGCCACGGTCCGCCGGAAGCTCCGAACCGAGATCGCCCGCCTCGCGGTTACCGGCGTGGCGCGCGGAGTGTCCACGCTCGCGGACCGCGAGCTCGCGGAGGACCTCCTGTCCGCGGGGGCCCACACGGCGCTGGGAGTGAGCTTGGAGCTCACCGGGGAGCCCCGGGGTCTCCTGGGCGTCTTGTTCCCTCGCAACACCTCGCCCCCCGACGACCGCGTCATGCGGGTCGTCGCCGGGCTCGCGGCTGGGGCCGTGGCCACCCTCGCCGCCGGGGAGCCGGGGAGGCGCGTGCCAGAGCCGCGCGCGCTCACCGACCAACCCCGTGGCGCGCCGATTGCGCCCGCCCCGCCCGGGCGGGCCCACGAAGGGGGGCCCTCGCAGCGGGGCCTGGGCGGGGGCCCCTGCGTCCTCATCATCGACGACGAGGAGACCGTGCGCGGGTTCTTGACGGAGGCGCTCCGCACCCTGGGCTTCTCCGTCCTCGCGGTGGCGTCCACCACCGAGGCGCTGGCTGCCATGGGAGCCGCCGGGGCGGGCGGGGCGGGCGGGGTGGGGTGTGTCCCGGAGGTCGTGCTCTTCGACCTGTCCATCCCCGGCGAGGACGCCGCCTCGTCCTACGAGGCCCTGCGCCGCGCCGTGCCCGAGGCCCGGATCGTGCTGGCCTCGGGGCACGTGGAGGCGCGCGCCCGGGAGCTCGTGCCGGCCGCGTCGGACGCCCCCTATCTGGGGAAACCGTTCCGCGTCCGGGCCCTCATGGAGCTCTTGGAGGCGTAGGCGCACCGGGCCGCCATGCGAGCGCGAAGTGCGGGCCCGGACCCCGCCGGGATAGCGGGCGGGTGGGGCAAAGGGAAACCCCTCGCCGCGCGGGAGGAGGGGGCGCGCGGCGAGGGGTTGAGGGGGGCGCTGCGGCGGGAGGAGCGCAGCGCCGAGGGCGTTGGGGGCTAGAAGCCTGATTCACAAGGGCGGACCGAGCCTGGCGCCGCGTCGTGATTGCAGGTGGTTTCGCGAGGAGGGAGCGTGCGGGTGGCACGTGACCGACGAGCGGAACCTCCTGGAATCACGAGAGTAAGCCTGGCGACGGGAGACGTTGTGAATCACGCTGCTAGAAGGCCACGCAGATGGCGCTGGCGTCGCAGTAGGAGCCCTGGGGGCAGTCGTAGTCCGTGGCGCAGGTCAGGGCGGGGGCGCAGAAGCCGTCGGTGTCGCAGAGCTCGTCGGAGGCGCAGTCGCTGTCGTCGTAGCAGGCGCCCTCGGCCGTGCAGAAGCCGCCCGGGTCGCACCAGGTGCCCGTGGGGCAGTCCGCGTCGTAGTCGCAGTCACCGAAGGCCTCGCACAGCCCCACCTCGGAGCAGAACTCCGCGTAGGTGCAGTCGTTGTCGGTGTTGCAGAGGTCGCCCGTGTAGCACAACCCGTCCACGGCGCAGTAGGTACCCGCCGGGCACTGGGCGTGGCTCGTGCAGCCCGGCAGGGGCTCGCAGGTCCCGCCCGCCGCGCAGTAGTCGCCCGCCGCGCAGTCGTAGTCGCTCGTGCAGCCCGGGATGGGGTAGCAGGCGCCGTCGGCCGCGCAGAAGTCACCCGCCGCGCAGTCGAGGTCGTCCAGGCAGCCGGGGATGGGGTAGCAAGCGCCGTCGTCGCCGCAGTACTCGTTGGAGGCGCACTGCACGTCCGAGAGGCACTCCACGTCCTGGTAGCAGGCGCCGTCGGAGGCGCAGTAGGTGCCCGCCGGGCAGTCCGCGTTGGACCAGCACGAGGGGTCCAGGTGGCAGGCTCCGTCGCTGCCGCAGAACTCGTGGTAGGCGCAGTCGGCGTTCACGACACACTCGGGAGGCGGCGCGTAGGCGTAGCAGGCGCCGTCGGAGGCGCAGTAGGTGCCGGCCGGGCAGTCGCTGTCGCTCCAGCAGCTGGGATCGGTGTAGCAGGCACCGTCCGCGCCGCAGTACTCGTGGTAGCCGCAGTCGGCGTTGGAGACGCACTCGACGTCCTGGTAGCAGGCGCCGTCGTTGCCGCAGTAGAATCCGGCCGCGCAGTCGTAGTCGCTGGCGCAGCCGTCGGTGACGACGACGTCGCTGTGGCACAGGCCGTCGTAGCCGCAGTAGGAGGCTCCGGGGCAGTCATAGTCGTCGTAGCAGCCGTAGTCGGCGGGCTCGATGTAGCAGCCAGCGGCGACGAGGGGCAGGCCCAGGGCCAGGAGCGAGGCGATCATCGTGGTGCGGTAGAGCATGTCATCCTCCGTGACAGGTGCCGGCATGGACGGAGGTCTCGCGAGGATGTTCAATGGGTTCTCAAGTGTTTCGGAGGGGGCGGTTGATGGTTTGTGATCTCAGTCGGTTGCGGGGCGTCCTGGGAGGCCTCGTCGCCCTCTCCGGGGGCCTCGGTTGGCTGGCCTGCGCGGCCGGTGACCCGGGGACCCGCCAGGCCGCTGGCTGGGACCCAGAGCCGGGCCCCGTGGAGGTCGTCGAGGCGATCCACGACGCGTGGCTCTCGGGAGACATGGCGGCCATGCACGACCTCGTGGATTACCGCTTCCGGTTGGCCGAGAGCCTGGGCCCCTTGTGGGAGCGCGCACCGGAGGCCGACCGCGCGCGCGCCGTGACGCTCATGCGGGGGATGTTCGAGCGGACCCTGCGCCGGAATTGGGACGCCTACGTGGCGGGGCGCCCGCTGCTGTATGGCGAGCGGCGCGCCGGCCCCGACGTGGCGTGGGTCACGGCGCGCTCCGGCGAGGCCCCGGGGGCGGACACGACGGCCGCGGCCGGGGACACGAGGCCCACGTTCCAATGGCGCTATCGCCTTCATCGCCGCGATGGGGTATGGAGGGTCACCCAACGCGAGTTCTCCGTGGGGGGCGTGGGGAGCGAGACCGGGCGGTTCTACCCGCTGGTCGTGCGGCGCGTGGCCGGGCTCTACGGGCGCCTGCCCACGCTCGCGGAGGTCAACGCCAACCTGCCTTCACTCGTGGGGACCATGCGCAAGAGAGTCTTCAAGATCCCTGCCGACCTGGGCCAGCGTCGGCCGTGACCTGGGCGCAGCTCACCCGCCGTTCGGCCACCGCCCCGCCCGACACGCCCATCACCTACCTCGTGCGGGACACGCGCACGAATGACCTGCTCGGGCGCATCGCGAGCCACCTCGATGCGCACCGCGAGGCCCTCTCGCGCGGCGATCCTCCACCGGAGCTGGTGCTCTCGCGGCAGGAGATCGCCTACGCCCGTGACCACTGGGAGGAGGGCGTGCGTCACGGGGAGCGCCGCCTCTACGATCTGGCGGCGCTCCTGAGCCACCAGCTCCTGAAGACGCGCAACCTCCAGCGCGTGGCGCGGATCGTCGCGGGCCCCAAGGAGGAGCTCGAGGAGGCCGCGGGGCGCCGCATCGTCATCGAGGAGTTCATCACCCGGGACGAGCTGCTGGAGACCACGGACCACGGGCTGGCCATGGCCATCGCCGGCCGCTACCGGCACCGCGCGCCCGGGACGGACACCTACGAGAAGATCTACCCGCGCGCGAGCTTCTTGGAGCTGCGCCCCCTGGACGTGGCCGAGGGGGCGCTCGCCTCGCGGGTCCTCACGCGGGTGAAGGCCAACGGGCAGATCTGGAACAAGGTCTGCAACGCCCTGTTCGACATCGACACGTTCGTCAAGCGCGACAAGATCCTCAACGTCCGCTCCAAGTACGTGAAGGACGTCTTCGGCCTCAAGGTGCTCACCTCCTCGCGGGAGCAGAGCTACCTGGTGGAAGGTGCCATCGAGCGCATGACCTTCGATCCCGCCTTCCTCATCGAGCGCGGGCTCAGCGACGCCCCCACGCGGTTGTCGCGGATCGAGCGCAAGGACTACACCGACCCCAGGCTGCGCAAGGCGACCGGGTGGGAGGCCATCAAGAACGTCTACCGCTGGGGGCAGCACGTCTTCGAGATCCAGATCCAGACGGAGGCGAACTACCACCTGGAGGTCTCGCACCTCTCCACGACGAGCCACCGGACGTTCGACATGCAGCGGCGCGAGCTCCGGCGGGACCTGGAGAAGCGGCTGCCCCTTTACGGGCCCTACCGCCGCCTGTTGCGGGCCATCTTCTCCCATCGCCCCGACCGCGAGCGGTACCTGGAGGAGCTCCCCTGGGTGCGCGTCACCCCGTAGGGTGCTCCGGGGCAGGCGCGGCGTCCGACCGGGCCTGGAGGTGGATGGCGAGGGCCGCCAGGGCGGCTGGGGTGACCCCTGAAAGGCGGCTGGCCTGCCCCAAGGTGCGCGGGCGGTGCCGCGTGAGCACCTCGACCACCTCCGCCCGGAGCCCGTGAACGTCTCGGTAGTCCAAGTCCGGGGGGAGCCGAACGCTCTCCTGCTTGCGGAACCGCGCCACTTGGCGCTCCTGCCGCGCGATGTAGCCCGCGTACTTCACCTGGACCTCGACCTTGTCCCGGGCCGCGGGCTCCAGCGCATCGACCCACGTGGCCCCGGCGTCGCGGAGGAGCGCGAGGTCCACCTCGGGGCGCCGCAAGAGCTCGGCCAAGGAGGTGGTCCTCGACAGGGGCGCCGAGCCCCGCGCCGCTAGCAGGGCGTCGACCCGGCCGCCCGGGGCGACCCGCTCCGCTTCCAGCCGCTCCGTGGCTGCCCGCACCCGCGCCGCGCGGGCTTGGAACGCTGCCCACGTGGCGTCGTCCACGAGCCCCAGCGCCCGCCCTCGCGGCATGAGGCGGTCGTCCGCGTTGTCCTCCCGGAGCGTGAGGCGGAACTCCGCTCGCGACGTGAACATGCGGTAGGGCTCGGTCACGCCGCGCGTGACGAGGTCGTCGACGAGCACGCCGCCGTAGGCTTCCGCCCGGTCGAGCACCAGCTCCTCGCCCTCGCCCCGCGCCGCCAGCGCCGCGTTCGCCCCGGCGAGGAGCCCCTGGATGGCGGCCTCCTCGTAGCCGCTCGTGCCGTTCACCTGGCCCGCGAGGTAGAGCCCCCGGACGCGCCGCGTCTCCAGCGTGGGGGCGAGCTCTCGGGGGTCTACGGCGTCGTACTCCACGGCGTACCCCGGGCGCGTGATGCGGGCCCGCTCCAGCCCGGGGATGGTCCGCACCATGGCCTCCTGGACCTCCCACGGAAGGCTCGTGGAGATACCGTTGGGGTAGACCTCATGCGTGGACAGCCCCTCGGGTTCCAAGAAGATCTGGTGTCGCTCCCGGTCCGGGAAGCGCACGACCTTGTCCTCCACCGAGGGACAGTACCGAGCCCCGGTGGCGTCGATGTGCCCCCCGTACATGGCGGAACGCTCTAGGTTGGCGCGGATGAGGTCGTGCGTGGCGCTCGTCGTGTGCGTGATGAAGCAGCTCACCTGGGGCATGGCGATGCCGGGCCCGTACATGGACAGGGGCTGGGCGTCGGGGTCCCCGGGTTGCTCCTGGAGCCCTCGGTAGTCGATGGTGCGTCCGTCGAGCCTGGGCACCGTGCCGGTCTTGAGGCGGATGAGCGGCAAGCCCAGCGCCCTGAGGGAGCCGCTCAGGCCCAGGGAGGCCGCCTCCCCCATGCGCCCGGCCTGGACGCGGCGCTCTCCCACGTGACAGACCCCGCGCAGGAAGGTCCCGCCGGCCACGACCACGGTCCGGGCTTCCAGGCGCCCGGCGAGCCTCGCGACGACCCCGCGCACGCGCCGGGGGCTCGCGCCCTCGCCGTCGACGAGGAGCTCCTCCACGCTGTCCTGAAAGAGCCGGACCTCGGGGGTCTGCTCCAGGCGCCAGCGCACCTCCCGGGCGTAGGCCCACTTGTCCGCCTGGGCTCGGGTGGCCCGCACCGCCGGCCCCTTGCGCGTGTTGAGGCGGCGGAACTGGATCCCCGTGGCGTCGATGGTCCGCGCCATGAGGCCCCCCAGCGCGTCCACCTCGCGCACGAGGTGGCTCTTGCCCAGGCCGCCGATGGCCGGGTTGCACGGCATCCAGCCCACGCGGTCGAGCTGCGTGGTCACCACGAGCACGGACGCGCCCAATCGCGCCGCCGCCGCCGCCGCCTCCACGCCCGCGTGGCCCGCCCCCACGACGAGCACGTCCCAACGTCCGCCCAATCCCCCGGCCTCGTCGGTCACTTACAGCGCTTGGGCAGGGCGTGGGCCTGCTCCTCGGCCTGACCCGCCTCCGCCGTGCCCTTGTACTTCTTGGCGAGGTACTCGTAGATCCGCTTGGCGCGCCGGCACTTGCCTTGCTTGGCCAGCAGCTCGCCCACCCGATAGACGGCCTTGGCCGCCCAGGGGCTCTGGGGGTAGGAGGTCTCGACGTTTGCGTAGGCCTCGATGGCCTTCTGGTGCTGGCCGTCCCGCTCCAGGAGGCCCGCCACGGCCATGGCCGCCTGAGGGGCGCGCTCGTCCTTGGGGAACGTGGCCGTGAAGGTCTGATAGAGGGCACGGGCCACCAGCAACTCCCCCTTGGACTCCCGCTCCTGGGCCGCTCGCCACATCCCGTCGGCGGTCTTGGGGAGCTCGCGCGGCAGCAACACCCGGACCACGCCCAAGTCCTGGGCCATGGCCTGCCGGAGCGTCTCCACGTCCTTGCGGAGGCGCTCCTGATGGAAGCGCAGCGCGTCCAGGTCGCCACGGAGCTTGGGCTGAAGCTCCTCCAGGCGCTCGGTGCGGATGCCCAGGTTCACGCCGCTCTTACGCAGCGTCGCCTCGGCCTCCTTGACCATCCGGTGGAGCTCCTCCAGGCGCTTGACGTCCGCCTCGATGGACGCCGCCAGCTTCCGGCGGTGAGCCTCCAGCTCGGCCACCCGCTTCTCCAGCCGCTCGGTGCGCTTGAGCGGCGTCAGACAGCCCGCCCCCATCGTGGCGGTCAGCGTGAGGGCTACGGCCCACGTCGCGCTGCGGCCAAGATGCACGCCGTGCTCCTTGCGAGTGCTCAGGGAGGGACGGAGGCGCGCGGCGCGCCGTGAGGGACGCGCCCCGCGCGGCGGAGGGAGTGGCCTCCTACTCCTCCGTGGTCTCCACGCGACGGTTCTGGCTCCAGCAGCTCTCGTTGTGCTCGGTGCACACGGGCCGCTCGTAGCCGTAGCTGATGGTGGAGAGGTTGCTCCCCGGGACGCCCAGCTCCTTGAGCTGCCGCGCCACGGCGTTCGCGCGCCGCTGGCCCAGGGCCAGGTTGTACTCGGCGTCACCGCGCTCGTCGCAGTGCCCCTCCAGCCGGTGCTTGGTGCCAAGCTGCTTCAAGCACTCGGCGTTCTGCTGGAGGACGCTCTCCTGGTCCAGGCGAATCCGGGACTCGTTGAAGTCGAAGTACACGGTTCCCAGCGTGCACTGGACGTTCTGGCAGGTGCCGTTCACGCACTTCTCGGGCGGCGTGCACTGGTCGTCGCTCACGCACCCGTCGGGCACGCACGCGCCGTCCGCACACTTCTGCCCCTCGGGGCACTGGACCCGCAGGCACTTGTCGCCGCACTCGCCGGGCCGGTCGGGGTGCTGCTCGTTGGGCCAGCACTTCTCGCCGGGGCAGTCCAGGTCCGAGGTGCAGCACTTGAACTTGCGCTGGCAGGTGCGGTCCATGCCGCACTGCATGCACGGGTTGGCGTTGTTCACGTTGCACTGGGAGTCGTCGCGGCACTGCTTGCAGAAGCCGCCTACGCAAACCTCGCCCTTCTCGGCGCACTGGTCATCGGTCGCGCACTTCGGGTAACTGGGGGGGCAAGCAGAGGCGAGCACCATGAGGGTGCCCATGGCCGAGATCGTCAGCAACGCGCGCAGGGAACGGTTCATCTGCCTCAATCCTCCCTCGCCAAAAAGCGCGAAGTTTTCGTGATGTCGCGTGGTTGGGCGGTTCGTGTGGGCCCCGGAAAGCCTCGCCCTCGGGGCGATGGCTCACCGGGTCGCACGCGACCTTGGCTCCCTCGCCGCGGCGTGTCAAGCGAAAGCGCGGGGGCGATGGCCTCCTTGGGCTGGCGGAAACCAGGCGGACATACTAGATATACCGGCCCACGGGATCGGACGGGAGGGGGAGTTGGCGAGCGAAATCCTCATCGTCGATGACGAAAAGAACATCCGCAGGTCCTTGGCGAGGTCGCTCTCGGTGGAGGGCTATGGGACGGCCACGGCGGCGACGCTGGCCGAGGCCCGGGAGCGGCTCGCGGACACGCGCCCCGACCTGGTGCTCTTGGACGTTCAGCTCCCGGACGGCAACGGGTTGGATCTGCTCGAGGAGGTCAAGGGGGCCCATCGAGAGCTGCCCGTTGTGATGATGAGCGGCCACGGCACCATCGAGATGGCGATTCAGGCCACGCGCTTGGGGGCTCACGACTTCATCGAGAAGCCCCTGTCTACCGATCGCCTGCTCATCACGCTGGACCGGGCGCTCGCCTTCGCGGGGCAGCGTCGAGAGATCGCGTCGCTGCGGGCGCGGGTGCAGAGGGAGAGCGAGCTCTTGGGTTCCTCTCCCGCCATGCAGCGGCTTCGGGAGACCATCGCGCTGGCGGCGCCGTCCAAGGGGCGCTGCCTCATCACGGGCGAGAGCGGGACGGGCAAGGAGCTCGTCGCGCGCGCCATCCACACCGGCTCCAAGCGGGCCGCGGGCCCCTTCATCAAGCTCAACTGCGCCGCCATCCCCACCGAGCTCATCGAGAGCGAGTTGTTCGGCCACGAACGGGGCGCCTTCACGGGCGCCTCGCAGACCCGCAAGGGGAAGTTCGAGCTCGCTGACGGGGGGACCCTTTTCCTCGACGAGATCGGCGACCTGCGGTTGGACGTCCAGGCCAAGCTCCTCCGCGCCCTCCAGGAGGGGGAGGTCGAGCGCGTGGGAGGCTCGCGGACCATCCGCGTGGACTGCCGCATCATCGCGGCCACCAACAAGGACCTCCCGGCGGCCATCGAGGCGGGCGAGTTCCGCGAGGACCTGTTCTATCGGCTCAACGTCATCCCCTTGGAGGTCCCCCCGCTCCGCGCCCGCAAGGCTGACATCCCAGAGCTCGCCCAAGCGTTCGTGGCCCGGGTGGCCGCCGACAACGACATGCGCCCGCCCGTCCTCACGCGCGACGCCCTCGACGAGCTCGCCCGGCACGACTGGCCGGGCAACGTGCGGGAGCTCCGCAACGCCTGCGAGCGGCTGGTGATCCTGACCCCCGGTGGGCACATCGACGCCCGTCGCGTGCGGACCCTGTTCGGGCCCGCGCGCACCGTGGGCGCGGCGCGGTTCCGGCCCGGCGCCACCATGCGCGAGCTCGTGGCCGAGGCGGAGCGGTCCATCATCCTCTCCGCCCTGGAGGCCCACGCGGGCCACGTCACCCAGACGGCCGCCGCCCTGGGGCTGGAGCGCAGCCACCTTTACAAGAAGATGCGCGCGCTGGGGATCCAGCGCGGAGGAGAGAGAGCATGAGCCCCTCGACCCTTTCCTCCCCCTGCGCGGGCCGCGTGCGGACGAGCGGCTGCCCGCAAGCGCCTCTGCGGTCCCCGGGGCCGTGGGCGCGGCGCCTGCCCGCGGTCACGCTGTCCCTCGCGGCGCTGCTGGCCGCGGGCGCTTGCGACACTCCCACCTCCTCCGCCCCCGCAGCGGCGGCAGACGCCGGGCCCACCGCGGACCTCATCTCGTGGGCCCCGGACGCCACCGGGACGACCTCGGCGCCCGTCTACGGGCGCTGTAGGCTCGGTGCCGAGCGCGTTCTTTGGGCCGCCTCCAATGGCGCCCCAGATGACCAGATCTCACTCTTGGCTTCCGGCGACGGGGCGTCCCTCACGGTCCGCGTGGTGGACGCCTCCGGGCTCGTGTTCGAGGGCGACGTCACTCTGGACCGGGCCCTCCTGGACAAGTCCTACCGCGCCGCCGTGGGGACGGCCCGCTGGGCCCCCGAGGGGTTGGACGCGCAGGTCGTAGACGGGACCCTGTGCTTCTCGGAGCGCCTCGCCAGCGGCGCGCCGGTGGACGGCGAGTTTTCGCTGGTGCTCGCGACGGGAGCTGGCTCCTACGCATCGGTCTCGGGGAGCTTTCACGTGGCAGGCGAGGGGGTCTCCACCGATCCCAAGGTGGCCGTGCAAGGGAGCGCCGTGGACATCGATCTCCGCTGAGCCCCACCGCTCGATCGGAGCGCCCCGCGCCCCGCGCGTCGTCGAGCCCAGGGAGGCCACGGTTGGAGGCCCCGTGACCGAAGCGAGCGCTCGGCGCGGGGAACTCGGCCGTTGGCGTTCACCTTCTTCACTCGGCCCTCGCTCGGCGCGGCGTCGCCGCACCGCAGAGGACGGGAGGGCCAGGGACACCCCGATCCGCCACCTGCTCTGCGGACCGAGGCGCAGGAGGCCGCGTTTGGGC
>CAYZID010000143.1:0-9289 GCA_964478315.1 uncultured Myxococcales bacterium
CGTCGGGCTGCACGTCTGGGTGCTCGACGTGACGCGGCCACGCCTCCGCGCCCAGGCGCTTGCCTCCTTGCCCAAACGCGGCCTCCTGCGCCTCGGTCCTCAGAGCAGGTGGCGGATCGGGGCCGACCAAGACACTCCAGCGCCCAGCTCCCCGCCCGCCGCTTTGACCGCGTTGGCGCGTGTGGGGTAGGCACGGCCCATGAACTCCCCCTCTGGCCCCGCGCCCCCACCGAGACGCCACGTCGCCGCGGTGTTCCTGGCCCTCGCCTTCATCCTGGCGGCGCAGCTCGCGCGGCGATACGAGCCCTACACGTTCATCCGTCGCGACGCGTCGTTCTACGCGACCATCACGCGCGGGCTGGTCCAGGGCGGCACGCTGGATCAGCGCCCCTGGCAACCCACGTCCTGGTACACGGGACACCACCCCGCCTACGACTCCTTGGACCAGGCGTGGAGCAACGTCTCCGTGGGCGCCGACGGGGAGACGCTCTATCCCAAGCACTCCTACGTGATGTCGGCGCTGGCGGTGCCCTTCTATGCGTTTTGGGGCCCCCCAGGGTTGTTGGTCTTCAACGCCCTGTGCGTGTTCCTCATGCTCTTCGGGGGGTTCCTCCTCGCCTCCCGGTTCGCCCCCACCGGGGCCGCCGTGTTGGCCGTCGTCCTCGCCCTCATGAGCCCCAAGCTCGTGGAGCAGACCTACTTCTTCGGCATCGACCCCTTCACCGCGGGCGTCGTCGCCGTGGGCTTCGCGGCCCTCCTCCGTCCCCGTCCGCGCCCGGCGCTGGCCGGCTTCCTCCTGGGGCTCGCGCTCTGGGCGCGCCCCAACCTGGCGCTCCTGGTCTTCCCCGTGGGGATCCCCCTGGCCTGGGGTCACGCGGCCCTGGACCGCGGGGGCTGGGTGCGCCTGCTCGTCGCGGGTGCCGTGCCCCTCGTGGCCGCCGCGGTGGGGAACTGGGTGATGTTCGGGGCGCCGTGGATCACGTCCTACGACCGCATCCTCACCGTGGTGGACGGACGACAGGTGATCCAGAGCTCGCGCACGCTCTTCGACCTCCCCTTCGGGGAGGGACTGGAGCGCATGTTCACCCAGCCCTACAATGGACTGCTCAGGACGTCGCTCGGCCCCACCCTGGGCGTGCTCGGGCTCCCGTCATTGTGGCGCCGCGACCGCAAGCTGGCCGTGGGCGTGGCCCTGAGCCTCCTGGGCTACTTCGCCTTCTTCGTGACCTACCACTACCAGTCGGCCCGATTCTTCCTGCCCTGGGAGGTGGCCCTCATGCCTGCGCTGGCCGCGGGCCTGGACGACGCCGGGGGCCTGGTGGCGGCGGCCCTGGGGCGCCTCCGCGGCCTCGCCGCCGTCTATGCGACCTCCCGCCCGCGCCTGGCCGCGCTCACGGCGGGCGTCGCCTTCGTCGTCGTGGGTGTCTGGGGCCTCGCGTCGACCCACTCGGGCCCCTATCGCCTCAGCGACCACGTCTCCGAGGCCCGCGTCACGCGCGGCGCCCTCCCCTGCGACTACCTGAACCTGCACGGGATGCGCTGGGAGTGCTCGGGGCTCGACCGCCACGGCTGGGAGATGACCGGTCTCGCCCTCCGCGACGACGCTTGCCGCTTCGACGACCACCACTACGACATGCTCTGGCTCCACCCACCGGCGGGGAGCATCGACAAGACAATGGTCTTCCCCGCCCTCCCCCGGGGCCCCCTCAACCTGACCTTTGGCCTCGCGGACAGCGCCTCCCGGGAGCGCTTCTGCGTCGAGGCGACCTACGGGGCCACCACCCAGGAGCTGTGCGCCTCCCGGCCCGGCGAGCTCCAGACCGTGCGCCTCCCGGCCCCGCCGGCGGGGACCCCCACGAGCCTGCGGCTGGTCACGCGCGGCCCCGCCCACGGCCGGCCCCACTTCTGTCTGGACGGGACCATCGCCGACGGGCGCGGCGGACAACCACGCCCGCAGACGCACGCGACGACCGCCGAGCCGGCTAGAAACCGCCGACCACGCTGAGGCCCGCGGGGGAGAGGCTCAGGCGCACGGCGCCGTCTGTCTCGGGCGGGTCGGCGGTGGCCTGGACGAGCCCCCAGATGACGCCCCCAGCCAGGAGCGCGCCCCCGGCCACCGTAGCCGCCAGCGCCCCCGTCCGCTTGTCCCCGGCCGCCCGTTCGAGGCTCACGGCCTCGGCGTAGGTGAGCCCGATGATGTGGCCCACGTCGTTGCGGCGCGCCGTGTTGATGGTGTCCAGGTCTCCCTCGGCGGCCAGGTAGAGGCCCACCCCGGCGGCCACGCCCGCGGCGCCCACCCCGGCGACCACCCAGGGCCAGGGGCTCGTGGCCGCCTGGTCTGGAAGGGCGGCGCGCCCCGCCCCGAGCGCCCCACGGGGCCGGAGGGCGCCCAGGGAGACGGTCTCCCCCGACGCCGCCGAGAACCGTCCGGTCGCCACGCGCCCGTCGGCGCGCTCCACGCGCGCGCGGTGCCGCCCGGGCGCGACCAGGACCTCCCGGAGCCCCTCCAAGGGGGCCTGGACCCGGTAGCCGTCCACCGCCAGCCCATCGGGGGCGCGGGCGGGACCGTCGAGGGTCAGGCGCGCGGGCGCGGGTCCCTGGGCGGGGCCCGTGGCCGCGAGGGTGAGGCGCGTGCGGCGGTTGAGCGGGAAGCGCCGCACGACCAGGCGCACGCGCTCGCCCCCCGGAGCGGCCACCTCGAAGACGTGATCGCCCCCGTCGAGGCGAAACTCCTGCCCCGCCGTGGCCGCGGGTGGCCGACCGTCGACGAGGAGGGTAGCCCCGGGCGGCGTGACCTCCGCCACCACCCACGCCGCGCCCAGGCGCCGCTCGATCTTGGCGAGCCGCGCCGCGTCCAGAGCCCGGAGCTGGGCGTCGGCTTCGGGGTCGTCCACGACCCGCGTGTAGGCTCGGGCGGCCTCGTCATAGCGCCCCAGGGTCTCCAGAACGCGCCCCAGGTTGTTGAGCAGTGCGGGGGTGGGGGCGATGTCGTAGGCCTCGCGGAGCAGGCGGGCGGCGTCCTCCAAGCGGCCGGCCTCGCGGGCGGCCGTGGCCTCGGCGAAGACCTGCTGGAAGTTGCGCGCGGGCGAGCCAGCGCGCGCCGACGGGGCCAGCGCGAGGGCCAGGGCGCAGACGGCGGCGAGCGCCGTGCCCGGGAGCCGAGAGAGGGGGGAGGAGAAGACGGCGCGATGGGAGCGAGAGGAGGTGTCCATGCCGTGCCCTATGCCGGCCCCCCCGGGCCGGTTTCACGCCCGACGACTTCCCCTCCGGGTCCCGCCGTGGGGCGCGCCGCGAGGAGCAGGGTAACCGCCCGAGCGCCACCGGCGTAACGGTTGTGAGCCCGCCGCCCGGGAGGCCGCCACCGAGGCGCCGCGGCGGGCAACCGCGAGCCCCCTCCCACCATCCTTCCAACCCCGAGACGACCCAGGGAGCCCCCCGCCGTGACCCGCGTCTGCCCCCTCTGCGACCGCACGACCGACCAGCGGCGCTGCCCGCACGATGGGTCGCCCACCGTGGACCCGTCGCTCATGGAGCCCGCGGGCGCCGAGGGGGTCGTCGCCGCCGTGGAGCCGGGCGTGGTCCTGGGGGGCCTATACCGGGTGGAACGGCATCTGGCGTCGGGGGCCATGGGGGCCGTCTTCGTGGCGACGCAGCTCAGCATGGATCGGCGGGTGGCCATCAAGGTCCTCCCGCGCGAGATGAACCTCCACCGCGAGCGCATCAAGCGCTTCTTCCGCGAGGCGCGCGCCGCCAGCCGCCTGAGCCACCCCCACATCGTCCGGGCCCTGGACTTCGGCATCGACGAGGCCCTGCGGCTCCCGTACCTGGTCATGGACTTCGTGGAGGGGCGCCCCCTGGACGAGGTGCTGGACGCCGACGGCCCCGCCCCCCAGCGGCGGGCGGTGGCGCTCCTCCTCCAGCTCGCCCGGGCCCTGGCCGCGGCCCACGCCCAGGGGGTGGTCCACCGGGACCTCAAGCCCTCGAACCTCCTCGTGAGAACCCTCCCCGACGGCAGCGAGCACCTCCAGGTCCTGGACTTCGGCATCGCGAAGATGACGGACACGGCCGCCGGCGGGGACCCCTCGCTCACCGAGGCGGGGCGCGTGGTGGGGACCCCAGAGTACATGAGCCCCGAGCAGATCCACGGCGGGGAGATCGACGGGCGCGCGGACCTCTACGCCGTGGGGTGTCTGGCCCACGACCTCCTCACCGGGGCGCCGCCCTTCACGGGCGAGACGACCATGACGCTGCTCATGGCGCACCTGAACCGCCCGCCCCAGGATCTACCCGAGCGCGACGCGGAGGGGCGCCCCCTGGCCCGGCCCCTCGTGACCCTGGTGCGCGCGCTGCTCGCCAAGGACCGGGAAGCACGCCCAGCGAACGCCTCGACCGTCGCGGCCGCCCTCCAAGACATCCTGCTGACGCTGGACTCCGGCACGCGCCACCCCGCCATCGCGCCGGGCGAGAGCGCCAGGTTCACCCCCCCAGCCGCGGGGGCCGCCGGGGCCGCCGTGGACAGCGCGCCCGCCGCGGTGGCGCACAGCGACACGGAGCTCGCAGCTCCGGCGGTGCAGCGCCCGCCCCGGCGCCGAGGGGCGTGGTTGGCGCTGATCGTCGTGCTGCTGGCGAGCGCGGGCGTCGCAGCGTTCGCGCTCGCACCTGATGAGAGCGGCGGGGGTGCAGATGCGGGCGCGAAAGCGCGAACGCGAGCGGGTGCGGGTGCGGAGGCGGTTGCGGAGGCGGTTGCGGAAGCGGACGCGGATGCGGCAGCGGGTGCGGCTGCGGTTGCGGAAGCGGACGCGGATGCGGAAGCGGAAGCGGACGCGGATGCGGATGCGGATGCGGATGCGGATGCGGCAGCGGATGCGGAAGCGGTTGCGGATGCGGGCGCGGTTGCGGGCGCGGTTGCGAAAGCGGACGCGGCAGCGGATGCGGACGCGGCAGCGGATGCGAAAGCGGACGCGGCAGCGGATGCGGACGCGGCAGCGGATGCGGCAGCGGATGCGGCAGCGGATGCGGAAGCGGCGGCGGCTGCGGAAGCGGTTGCCGAAGCGGAAGCGGAAGCGGAAGCGGATGCACCTGCAGCCCCCAAGACACGCCCCAGGCGCGTCCGCCCCCGGTCCAGCGGGCGCTCCCCCGCGCCCCGGCGCCCCCGGCGTGCGTCTCCCGAGCCCGAGCCGAAGGCCCCCGCGCCGGCTTCGCCCTCCCCTCACGACGTCCCCGTCTGGTAGCCCCGGGCGGCACACGGAGCCTCGACCATGCCCCTCTCGTCAGTCCTCCTCCCGACCTCACGCGCCCCGCTGGCTCTCCGCCTGGCCGGGCCCGCGGCGCTCGCCGTGGGCCTCGCGGCCGCCGCCGCGTGCTCGCCCCAGCCCAACCTGGACCGCCTCGTGTTCCACTGCGAGAACGACCGCCAGTGCGCCCCGGACAAGGTCTGCCACGTGCCCCAGGGGTACTGTGTGGACCCCGGCGAGCTGGTGGGGGACGCGGGGACCGACGACCTGACGACTGGCGACGGCGGGCCGGTGGACGCGGGGCCGGACGACGTGGGACTGGACGACCGGGGGCCAGACGCTCCGCCTGCCGGCACGGCGACCTGCGCGTCCTACTGCGAGGCCGTGAGCCTGTCCTGTCGGGGCGTGGACGCCCAGTACGAGGACCAGGGGGCGTGCGAGGCGCTGTGCGAGAAGGCCACGGCGCCCGGCCCCGGCGGCGAGGTCTGGTGGGGCGGCGGGCCCGGCCAGGAGGACGCGGACACCCTGGACTGCCGGCAGACCTACGCCCAGAAGGCCGCCGTCGTGAGCCCCGGAGCCAACTGCGCGGCGGCGGGGCCCTCGGGCGGGGGCCGCTGCGGGTCGCCCTGCGAGGCCTACTGCGACGCGGCCGCGAGCCTGTGCGGAGGCGAGGACGCGCTGTTCCCCGATCGGGCGTCCTGCCTCTCGGTCTGCGCGAACCTCGATGACGGCGGAGCGCCGGGGGACCTCACGGGCGACACGGTGTCCTGCCGCCTGAGCTACCTCACCCTGGGCGTGGCCTACGAGGCGCCCGAGGTCTTCTGCGCGGCGGCAGCCCCGCTGGGCGGCGCTTGCTCGCCGGTGTCGGACGCCATCCCAGCGCCCACGTGCGAGAACTACTGCGCCATCGTCTCGGCCGCCTGCGACGCCACGGCGCCGGAGTACGCCACGCCCGCCGAGTGCCTGGACGTCTGCCAGCGGGGCGCCAAGCTGGCGCCCGGGGAGGCGGGCGACACGACCCAGAACACGATCGCCTGCCGCATCGCCCACACGATGGTGGGCTTCGTGGAGCACCCGGAGCTCCACTGCCCGGTGGGCGGCGTGGGGGGCGGCAACGTCTGCGGGTCCTGGTGCGACAACTACTGCGCCCTGTCCATGGCGAACTGCGCCGGGCAAGACGCCCTCTACGCGAGCGCCGCCGCGTGCGCCATCGCGTGCGCCTCCCAGTCCGCGGCGGGGCGCGTGGGAGACCTCGACTCGGACACCGTCCAGTGCCGCATGACCTACCTGCTGGAAGCCGGCGCCAGCGACGACCCCGGCCCCCTGTGCGCGGACGCGAGCTTCGAAGGGGGACCGTGCGTCGTGCAGCCCCCCACCTGCGAGGCCTACTGCCAGACCGTGCAGGAGGCCTGCGGCGACGCGGGCGCCCCCACGGCCCAGTACGACGACGAGGCGGCCTGCCTGGCGTACTGTGACGACCAGGCGGCCCTGGCGCCCGGAGCCGCGGGAGACGTGGGAGGAAACACCATCGGCTGCCGCCTGACCTTCGCCGAGGCCGCCGCCGCCGCCATGGCCGGCGGCGACGACGGCGCCACGGAGTGCCTGGCCGCGGGGCCCACCGGGGGCAACCTGTGCGGGAGCTGGTGTGACAACTACTGCCACCTGGCGCTGGAGAACTGCGCGGGCGACGACGCTCTGTACGCCGACATGGCGCAGTGCATCAACACCTGCGCGACCTTCCCGGCCACCGGGCAGCCCGGGGACCTCACGGGGGACTCGGTGCAGTGCCGCATCGCCCACCTGGCCCTGGCCGGGGCCACCAGCGAGGCGCCCGCGGACCACTGCCCCCAGGGCTCCAAGGCGTCCACCGCGGACGCCTGCCGGTAACCTCGGGCGCTTCCCGGCCACGCTCGGGGACGCGCCGGCTGGGGACGCGCCGGTGCGTGACCCGCCCGGGTGCGCGTGCGCCGAACCGACGCCAGTGGTATCTGTTGGACATGCGGAACCTCCTCGTGACCACCTCCCTGGCGCTTGGCGCCGCCGCCGCGGGGCTCGCCCTGACGACTGGCGCGGCCCACGCCCTGTGTCCCGTGGGCCACGCCGTGGGCCCCTGTCCCGACGACCTCAGCGTCTCGCCCGTGGGCTGCTGTGCGGACGGCGAGGTCGCCCGCTGGTGCGACGAGACGGGCGCGCTGTGCGAGGTGGACTGCACGGCCCAGGCGACCCACGGCTGCTGCGAGGCGGGGTTCGAGGCGGGCTGCTGCGACGCCACGATCATGGGCTGCGTGTGCAGCGCCGACCCCTTCTGCTGCGATGTGGCCTGGGACGCGGCATGCGTGGCGCGCGCCGTGGAGAGCTGCGGCGGGTGCGGGTCCTCGTGCCCAGAGCAGCCAGCGGGCACGTGCGGCTGGCAGGGTACGGTGGGGCGCTATGGCTGCGGCCTGTACGCCTCCGGCGAGCCCTCGGGCACCTACCCCTTGGCGTGCCCGCCGTGCATCGCCTCGTGCGCGGGCAAGCAGTGTGGTGACGACGGCTGCGGCGGTTCGTGCGGCGAGTGCCCCAGCCCCTACGTCTGCAACCAGGCGGGGCAGTGCGCCACGAGCGCGTGCGCCGAGGCCTGCCAGGGCAAGCAGTGCGGTCCGGACGGATGCGGCGGCTCGTGCGGGACCTGCAACCCGGGGTCGCACTGCTCGGACGAGGGCATCTGCGAGTTCGACTGCCTCCCCCAATGCAGCGGCAAGGAGTGCGGCGACGACGGCTGCGGGGGCTCGTGCGGCGACTGCCCACCCGGCGAGTGGTGCAGCGAGGACGGCTACTGCTTCGACTGCTCCCTGGCGTGCCAGGGGCGCGAGTGCGGGACGAACCCCTGCGGCGGCTCGTGCGGCTTCTGCCAAGGGGGGCTGCTGTGCAACGCCCAGGGGCAGTGCACCAACGAGTGCACCCCCCAGTGCGAAGGCAAGGAGTGCGGCTACGACGGCTGCAACGGCACCTGCGGGGTGTGCCCGGCCCAATCGCTGTGCGACGCCTCGGGGCAGTGCGTGCCCCTGTGCTCGCCCTACTGCGAGGGCAAGGAGTGCGGCCCGGACGGCTGCGGGGGCTCGTGCGGGGCGTGCGGGGGCGGGCAGACCTGTGTCCTGGGCGTCTGCCAGGGAGAGTGCCAGCCGGCCTGTGCTGGCAGGGAGTGCGGCGACGACGGCTGCGGGGGTTCCTGTGGGGACTGCCCCGTGGGCGTGGGGTGTGAGGCCGGCCAGTGCACCGGCGCCTGCACGCCGAGCTGCGACGGGAAGGTCTGCGGCGACGACGGGTGTGGGGGCTCGTGTGGGACCTGTGGGGCGGGCGAGAGCTGTCAGGCGGGCCAGTGTGGCCCCACCTGCACGCCCAACTGCCGGGGGCGCTTGTGCGGGCCCGACGGCTGCGGGGGCTCGTGCGGAGAGTGTCCTAGCGACACCACCTGCCAGGTGGGCGTGTGCGTGGACGGGGGCGGCTGCATCCACTGGTGCGGCCTCACCGACGAGGGGAAGCCTGCCAAGGTGTGCGGCGAGGACCGCTGCGGGGGCTCGTGCGGGAGCTGTGAGCCCGGCCAGGTGTGCCAGGAGCCGGCCGGCGTGTGCGTGGACGGGGGCGGCGACTCGGACGCCGGTGGGACCGAGCCCGACGCGGGGGGCACGGCGCCCACGGCGTGCAACTTCGGGGAGTACTTCGACCCCGCGGCCGGGCGCTGCCTCCCCCTGGGCGGCAGCGTGGCGGAGCCCGACGAGGAGCCCGCCAAGAAGCCCGAGGACGGCGGCTGCCAGGCCGGTGGAGAGGCCCCGGGGTGGGGGCCGAGTGGGCTCGGCCTGCTCCTGGCCTGGGTCGCCGCCGCCTGGCTGAGGCGCAGGCGGTAGGGGCGGCTCCGGGGCCGCTGCCGCGACCGCGACCGCAGCCGCGACCGCGACCGTTGCCGCGACCGTTGCCGCAGCCGGGTCCGCGACCGTTGCCGCAACCGCTGCCGCAGCCGGGTCCGCGACCGTTGCCGCGACCGTTGCCGCAGCCGGGTCCGCGACCGTTGCCGCAAC
>CAYZID010000143.1:9389-15098 GCA_964478315.1 uncultured Myxococcales bacterium
CGCGGCCGCTGCCGCAGCCGCTGCTGCAACCGCGTCCGCTTCCGCAGCCGCGACCGCGACCGTTGCCGCGACCGCAGCCGCTGCCTCTGTCCCGCTCGCGCTACGCCCCTCCCGGGCCGCCGCCGTTGCTGAAGGGGCTGCAGTAGTCGCCGCCCGTCGTGAAGGACGGCAGGCAGCTCCAGCCGGAGGGGCAGTTCGTGGGGTTGTTGGGGTCGCAGGGCTCGGTGCAGATGGAAGAACCCCCAAAGGGGAAAGAGAGCTGACAGGTCTTTCCGTCGAGGCAGTCGCCGTCTCCGGTGCAGGGATCCCCGAAATCTCCCTGGTCCACGCACGCCCCGGCGCTGCACGTCTGGTCGGGTGCGCAGGAGCCACACGAGCCGCCGCAGCCGTCGTCGCCGCAGACCTTGCCGGTGCACTGGGGGGCGCAGGCCACGCAGGCGCCGGCGTAGCAGACGTCGGTGCCCTGGCAGGACCCGCATGAGCCGCCGCAACCGTCGTCGCCGCAGACCTTGCCGGTGCAGTCGGGCGTGCACTGGCAGGCTCCGTCCTGACAGATCCCGCCGGGGTCGCAGATCGTGCACGCCCCCCCGCAGCCGTCGTCGCCGCAGGGATCGGCGGTGCAGTTGGGCGTGCAGTTGTCCAGGAAGGTCACGCCGTCGATGAGGACGTGCGTGGCGAAGACCGAGTCCCCCGTGTCCCCCACCACGAACGAGATCGTCAGGACCGAGGGGGCCGACGCGACCAGGAGACCGTCCAAGGGCACGAAGGCGGTCTGCCACTTGGTCATGTAGACGTCCCCGTAGTCGAAAGCGACGTCCGCGGGCTCCAGGGGCAGCGCGTGGGCGCCGCAAGTCGTCGTCGAGCAAGAGCCGTCCGTCGGCGCGCACAGATCGTTGACCGTTCGCTCGAACACGGTCTGCTCGCCGGTGGAGGCGTCTCCCACGGCGATCCGGACCCGGAAGTAGTCGGCGAAAGCCGATCCGCAGTACTCCAAGAACTCCTCGGAGTAGAACTTCCAACGGAAGCGCACGCCGGACGTGGTGCTGGGCACGCAGGTCTGGGTCGAGGCGCGCCCCTCGTCCGCCAGGGCGTTGGAGACGTCGAGCATCTGCCCGCCCTCTGGCGGCACGGCGGCCCCAAAGGAGGGGACGATCTTCGCGTCGCCTTCGAGCTGCCAGCCCACGAGCGTCGCCGACTCGAAGCCCATCGACAGGCACTGGGGCGCAAAGGAGCAGGACACGCACTCGTTGCCGCATTGGCCCCCCAGGGTGCACAGCAGCCCGGCGTCGCAGGTGCCGCACGAGCCGCCACAGCCATCGTCGCCGCACTGGGCGGGGACGCCGTTGGGGGCGCAGTCGGGTGTGCAGCCCGGGACGCAAAGGTGGGTAACTTGGTCACACGTGGCCCCGGCGGGACACGAGCCGCAGGAGCCCCCGCAGCCGTCATCCCCGCAAGCGTTGCTCCCCCCCACGCCGCAGTCGGGCGTGCAGGAGTCCACGCAGCTCCCGGCGCTGTTGCACACCTGTGCGCCCTCGCACACGCCGCACACGCCCCCGCAGCCGTTGGGGCCGCACTCCTTGCCCTCGCAGTCCGGAGCGCAGCCCACGACGCACTGTCCGTCCGTGTTGCAGACGCTGCCGGCCTCGCAGGTCCCGCACGAGCCGCCGCAGCCGTCTCCGCCGCAGCTCTTGCCGTCGCAGCTCGGCGCGCAGCACTGCCCGCCGGGGGTGCACACCGCGCCGCCCTCGCAGGTCCCGCACGAGCCGCCACAGCCGTCGTCGCCGCACTCGCGTCCGTCGCAGTTGGGGTAGCACATCCAGGCGCAGTCGCGCGGGAAGCTGCCGTCGGGGCTCGCCTGGCCGTCGGTGCCGCACGCGTAGCCGCCCTGGGTCTCGTCCCAACCGCAGCTCGGGGCGCCGACACAGGAAGTCTGGACGGCCTCCCCGCCCTCGCACGTCCACAGCGTCTCACCGTCGCAGCAGCCCACCTTGGTGACGTCTCCGCAGCTCGGCGCGGCGGCGCACTGGCCGGCGTCCGTGCACACCTGCCCGTCCGCGCAGGTGCCGCAGGCCCCACCGCAGCCGTCGTCGCCGCAGACCTTGCCGGTACAGTCGGGCGTGCACACCCAAGGGCAGTCCTTGACGTAGGCGCCGTCGGGGCTGGCCTGACCGTCGGTGCCGCAGGCGTAGCCGCCCTGGGCGGCGTCCCAGCCGCAGCTCGGGGTGCCCTGGCAGGACGTCGCTACGGCGGCGCCACCCTCGCAGGCCCAGAGGGTGGCGCCATCACAACAGCCGATCTTGGTGACGTCGCCACAGCTCGGCGTGGCGATGCACAGCCCCTGGTCCGAGCAGGTCTGACCGTCCGGGCAGGTTCCACACGAGCCGCCACAGCCGTCGTCCCCGCAGGGGTGGAAGGCGCAGTCGGGGACGCAAGGGCCGGTGTCCGGCGCCGCGTCCGTCACGGTGTCCGGGGGCGTGACCGTGTCCGGCGCCGCGTCCGTCACGGTGTCTGGGGGCGTGACCGTGTCCGGCGCCGCGTCCGTCACGGCGTCCGGGGGGGCGACCGCATCGGGCGTCGCGTCCGTCACGGCGTCCGGGGGGGCGACCGCGTCGGGCGTCGCGTCCGTCACGGCGTCCGGGGGCGCAGCCGTGTCGAGCGGTGCGTCGGCGGTCCCCGCGCTGTCGGAGGTCGTGTCCGACAGCGCGGCCGCGTCGAGCCCCGCGTCCGTGGCGATCTGCCCCGTGAGGGTCCCGCCGCTGCCGGGCGACCCGCAGGCCGTCAGTCCCCAGGCCAGCGCGCTCGCCGCGGCGACCACCCACCGACGACCGCTGGGACCCCGGCTCGGATCCAACCTCCCACGCGTCCGCTTCATACGCCCCTCCTTTCGGTCAGCCTGTGGGCCAGCCTCTCTGCCAGTCTCGTTCGGGTCCGCTCTGAACGCGGGCAGCATAGCGATGAGGGCGGGTCAGGGGAACCGACTGAGCGCCCCCCGGTTCCGCCGCTCCCCCCGGGGCTCGTCCCAGTGCCCCGCCTGCGGGCTTGCCCGCCCTTTTCGGACGGCCCGGACTCGCGGTAGGATGTCGTCAGACAGTGACGATGGAGGACCATTGAAGACACTGCCTGTGGCGGAGCTGGTCTCGGGCTCCCCGGCGACCGAGGAGATCGCGCGCGTGCTGGCCCAAGGCGGGCTGGTCTGTATCCCCTGCGGGGGGACCTATCGGTTGGTCTGTGACGTCCGCGAGCCCAAGGCGGTCATGCGGCTGCTCCAGACCAAGCGGCGCACGGGGTATGCCCCGTCGCTGCTGTTCGTGCCCAACCGGGAGGGGCTGCACGAAGTGGCGCGCGACGTCCCGCCCAGGGTGGACCGCCTGGCCGAGAAGTACTGGCCGGGGCCGCTCACGGTGCTGGTGGAGCCGAGCGACGAGATCCCTCGTAAGGTGGTCAAGCAGCTCGCCAAGAAGACCAAACGCGTGGGCGTGCGCGTCCCTGGGGACGCACACGCCCGGGCCGTGGTCGAGGCCTTCGGTGGGGCGCTGCTCGTGTCCAGCGCCAACCGCGAGCACAAGGCCGGGGCGAACTCCGGGGCTCACGTGCGTCGCAGCTTCGGCAAGTACGTGGACATCTTCGTGGACGCGGGGGAGCTGGGCGACACGCCTACCTCCACCATCGTCGCCTGCGAGGACGACGAGCTCACCGTCCGCCGCGAGGGGGCCGTCCCCGCCGAGGAGATCCAGCAGCTCGCCGGGTAGCGAAGGCCGCCCCGCGTTTGCGCCCGGAGGGGCGCTCAGGGTGCGGGGTGCCAGCGCGCGCAGCCCTCGGTCGTGGGCTCGTCGCCCGTGTAGGCGAGCTCCAGGACCAAGGTCCGGGGCGTCAGCGGGTCGCTCATGTCGGTGGGCACGTCCGGGAGGAGGTCCAGCGAGCCCTGGGGCGTCACGAAGGCCGTGGGGCCCGTGCGGAACATCCAGGCCAGGACGTGCCCGTCGCCTCGCACGCGGAGTATGGGGCCCCAGCCGGAGTTCGTCTGCGCCCCGAAGACCCGCGCGGCAGCCTGCACGGTGCCATCCTCGCCCAGCGCCACCAGGTAGTCGTCGCCCTTGACGCCCTGGGCCGGCGACGGTGACGCGGCCGGCAGCTCCATGGTCGGGTCCGGACCCTCGCCCGGAAACGCGAGCGCACCCACGCCCACGCCCGAGGCGTAGGTCAGCCCCCCCACGGGCGATGGCCGCACGTGCCCACCGATCCCGGCACCGTCTTCCAGGATGGCGAGCGGCTTGGCCCACCGCAGCGCCCCCGCTGCGCTGTACGCGGCCACATAGGGCTGGACCGCCCAGGCACCCTGCCGCACGAGGGTCACGGCCTCCGGCCCGGTGCCGAAGGTGGTGGACTTCTCGAACGCGCCTCGCAAGAACAGCTCACCCGTGGGGCCCCACGCGGCGTCGCGCACGGTCCCCGACGCGTCGTGCGTGGCGAGCAGCTTCACCGGAACGCCCGGTGTGCCGGCGCCATCCACCGGCAGAAGCCACAGGGAGGGGTTCGCGTCGGGCGGCTCGGGGAACTCCAGCGGGAGACCGTCCCATAAAGGCGCCCAGCCCGTGCCGACGCTACCGCTCACGCGGAGGAGGAAGGTCATGCTGCCGTCGGCCGCCACGTAGGGTCGTTGCACGGGTGTGACGCCGCTCACGGTCCAGATGTGCTGCGTGGTGCCGTCCGACTGCAACCGCAGGAAGGCGTAGCCACCGCCCTCCCCGGGGTTGGTGCCGTCCGCCAAGAGCGCCTCCTCCTCGCCCGACTCCAAGATCCCAGGCGTCATGGAGGCGAGGACCAAGACCCCTCCGTCCGGGTACCCGGCGTAGGCGCCCAGTGAGAACGGGTAGTAGTTGTCGACCCGGGTGTCGGGCAAGAACCCGAAGGTGCGCATCCAAAGCAGCGCGCCGTCGCGGTCCAGCCGCAGCAGCGCGGCGTTCGTGTGCTGGTCGGACTCGAAGACGTTGGTCCCCAACGCCGCGATGGATCCCAAGGCCAGGGGCTCTTGGCCCGTAACGTGGAGCTTGTCGCCGGGCCGGATATCCGCCATGTTCAGGATCACGCCGCCGTCGTCTCCCACGCCCACCGGCGACGCACCGCCTCGCGGCGACGCCCAGGCCACCCAGCGCACGCTCCCATCCGCGGCCAACCGCTGGACAAGGTCACCCACCGGCATATCCGAGGGCGTCCAACTCACCCCCCAGGGGTCGCTCGGGTCTTCGGCGAGCGTGCCCCGTAGGGTCCCAACCGTCGTGAGCTCGCCGTCGTCGTGCAGCACGACCTGCGACGTCAGTAGGGTGATGGGCGTTGGCTCCGTGCGCGCCCCGTACAGGGTCCAGCCCCCGGGGAGGGTGATGGGGTAACAGGGAGGCGGAGCGGGGGAGACGGTCGCATCGGAGCCGGCGTCGACCGGCGCGTCCGACTCGAAATCGCCCGGCGTCGCCTCGAACAGACAGCCGCTCGCCGCGCCCGCCCACACCACCCACGCCACCAGCGCGACAGCCCCGAGGCCCAGCAACGGGGCCGCGGACGCACGCTCTGCACGGGCCGTCGTATCGTTGTTCGCCATGCGTCATCCCCTTGGTCCGTCGGCTTGGGGGCGACCCCGAGCCGTTTGCCGCAGCGTAGCGAACGCCTCGGCTCGACGCAAACAGCCCAAGGTGGGAGCGGGGGCGGGCGCGGGGG